>JBFJZV010000054.1:0-16424 GCA_041621915.1 Acidimicrobiia bacterium
CCCAGCTCGTCGCACAGCTCCTCGAAGGGCTCGCGGTGCGCCCCCGGCCATTCGAGGTCGGCGGCCGCCTCCGTTAGCGGGACGTCGCGCCGCAGCGTCGCCAGGTACCGGTACAGCAGCGCCGCCGCCAAGTGCTCGCGGAACGCGCCCGCCAGCCGGGCAGCGCCGCGCACCGTCACGTCCCAGGTCCCCTCGTCGAGCGGGACGTGCTCCAGATGGCGGTAGCGGCCGAGCACGGCCCCGGTCGACTTCGCGCCCCAGCCGGGGACGCCTGGGAGGCCGTCCGCGCTGTCGCCGACCAGCGACAGGTAGTCGGGGATGGACGCCGGGGCCACCCCGAACTTCGCCCACACACCTGCCTCGCCCATGAACTCGCCCTTGCGGCGGTCGAACCCCACCACCACCTCTCCGTCGACGCACTGGCCGAGGTCCTTGTCGGGGCTGAGCATCACGATGCGGTCGAACTCGTCGCGGTACCGGACGGTGGCGGTGGCGATGGCGTCGTCGGCCTCGTAGTCGACCATCGACCAGACGACCACACCCAGGGCGTCGAGCGCCCGCTCGGCGACGGGGAACTGGGCGAGCAGCTCGGGGGGCATTCCCTCCTCGGTCTTGTACCCCGGGAACAGGTCGTTGCGGAAGCTGCGGATGGTCGTGTCGAAGGCGGCCGCCAGGTGGGTGACCCCCGGCTCCTGGAGCAACGCCAGCGTCGACGCAACGATGCCGCGGACGGCCCCGATCGCCTTGCCGTCGGGGGCCTCCCGGGGCGGTGCCCCGAAGTGCGAGCGGAACAGCTCGTACGTGCCGTCGAGCAGATGCAACTGCATGGGTTGAGAGCTTACGCGCCCACGCCTTTCTACCCCCGCCCGGCGGGGGAAGTACCCCGAGGCGGAGCCTCGGGGGGAAGGGGGCGCGAGTGTTCGGACCGCGCCGACGTGGCGCTGCGTCTTCCATGCCGCCACCCGCCGTACGGGGAACAGGTACGCTGCTGCGCATGAAGCGGCGGGGCAGTCATGCGCGGATGGTGGGCGGAACGGCCGAGCTGGTCAGCCCGCTGTTCTCGAACCGCTGGCGGCTGGTCCAGGGCGACACGGAGCTGGCCCGGCTGGTCCGCTTCCCCCACCATCGCATGTCGGTGGCGCAGCTCCCCGATGGCACCGAGTGGCGGATCGAGCCTGACGGGTGGGGCCGGGTGCGCTTGCTGGAGGACGGCGAAGAAGTGGGGCACGTCACCCGCCGTTCCTGGCTGGGACGCCGCTTCGACCTCGAGAGCGCCCAGTTCGGGCTTCAGCTCATCAGCCGGCCGTTGCCGCGGCGGTGGGCGCTGGCGATCGGGTCCGAGCCCATGGCGTACCTGGCCGGGTCGCTGTGGAACTACAACAGGCTGCGCATCGACGCGCCGCTGTCGGTGCCGCTGGCGGCGGTGGTGCTCGCGTGGCAGGTCGTCGTTCGCCCCTGGGAGGCGGCCGCCTACCCGCTGGCGCTGCGCCCCGGTCCGATCCGACCGGCCGTCCGGCCCCCCACGCGGGCCGAAGCCGACCGCAGCCGGGAGTGAGCCCGCTGATCGGCGTCGCCGAGCTGGCCGCCCGGCTCGACGACCCGGGGTGGCGGGTGGCCGACTGCCGCTGGTACCTCGGCGAGCCCGAGCGGGGCCGCGCCGCATACGCTGCCGGACACGTGCCGGGCGCCGTCTACGTTGACCTCGAGCGGCATCTCTCCGCCCCGGAGGGCCCTGGCCGGCACCCGCTGCCCGACCTCGCCGGGTTCGCAGCGGCGATGGGCGGGCTCGGCGTCGGCAGCGGCCACACGGTGGTCGCCTACGACGACCGCGGTGGCGCGGTGGCAGCCCGGCTGTGGTGGCTGCTGCGCCACGCCGGGCACGAAGCGGCCTACGTGCTCGACGGCGGGCTCACTGCATGGCTCGCTGCAGGATTGCCGCTGACCGCCGAGCGGCCGCGCCACGCACCTGCCGAGTTCCACCCCGGGCTCGGCGCCATGCCGATCGTCGACCGCGACGACTTGCGGGCCCGGCTCGCCGAGATCGAGGTGGTCGACGCCCGCGATCCGGCTCGCTACCGGGGCGAGCACGATCCGATCGACCCGGTGGCGGGCCACATACCGGGCGCCGTCAACGTGCCGTATGAAGGGAACCTCGGCCCCGACCACAAGTTCCTCGACCCGGAGGCGTTGCGAGCGCGGTACCCGGCCGGCAGTGCTCCGGTGGTCGTGTACTGCGGCAGCGGGGTCACGGCCTGCCACGACATCCTGGCGATGACGGTCGCCGGGCGCGCCGATGCGATGCTGTACCCGGGGTCGTGGAGCGACTGGTCGACCGCGGGCTACCCGGTATCGACGGGAGGGTAGATAACGAGGAACGGCGAGGCCGCTTCCCCCTGAACGCTTCGGACCCCCCCCTCCCGATGCGATCCTCGAATGCGGCCACGCCGCCCCTGTCGCTCGGAACGGGCCGCTCTGCTGCAGAAGCCGTTCCTCGTGAGGACTCTCACAAACGTACACCCAGCCCCGACGCCGCGACGGCAAGACCTGTGGAGAAGTTTTCGCGCTTTTCTTGGCAGGATCTAGGCTAAGTTCCTAGTCCTCTGCCAAGCCGAGCGCCGCTTCCGCCCCGTCGAGCCGCTGCCCGCCGGCCAGCACTTTCTCGAACAGGTCCCCGTAACGGGCCAACCGCTCCCAGATCGTGGCGATGGTGAACGCCGCCGGCTCCACCGCGCCCAGCTCGTCCCAGAGGACGGGGGTCGACACCGGAGCGCCTGGCTCGGGCCGCACGGAGTACACGGAGGCGATGGTCTTACCCGCCACGTTCTGGTTGTGGTCGACGAAGACCCGCGCTCCCCGCTTCGGGATGTCCCATTCCATCGTCACCGTGTCGGGGTCGGCGGCGGCCAGCATCCGCCCGAGGGTCTCGACGAACCGCCGAACCCGGCCGTACGAATGCTCCGGCTCGAGCGGGACGTACACGTGCACGCCGGAGGCTCCGGACGTCTTGGCGTAGCCGGCGAGACCGAGCCGCTCCAGCAGCACGTTGACCAGGCCGGCGACGTACACCACCTGCTCCCAAGTGGCACCGTCCTGGGGGTCGAGGTCGAAGATCGCGAAGTCGGGGCGGTCGGGCCGCTCTGCCCGGCTCAGCCAGGGGTGCATCTCGATGCAGCCGAGGTTGGCGACCCATACGAGGGACTCGACGTCGGGAGCGGTGCAGAACTCGATGGCGTCGCCGCGGTGCTCCGAGTGGATCGGGGCACGCACCAGCCACTCGGGCGCGTGGGAGGGGCACTGCTTCTCGTAGAAGTACGGCCCCGCGGCGCCGTCGGGGTAGCGCGCCATCGACAGTGCCCGGCCGGCCAGGTGGGGCAGTAGCAGCGGGCCGACGGCTGCGTAGTACTGGATGAGGTCGCCCTTGGTGTAGCCGGCGCCGGGGAAGAACTCCTTGTCTACGTTGGACAGCCGCACCTCGCGGTCGAGGCCGATCGTGAAGAACACGTCGCCCTCTGGCCTCACCCGCAGCTCCTCGGGGAACGGCACGCGCCCCGACGCGACGGGCCGGCCGTCGCCGGCCGGGCCGGGCCGGGCCGCCGCCTCGCCGATGCGCAGGTCGGCGAGGATCGCATCGTGGCTGGGCTCCTCCTTGGCCTCGGAGATCACGATCATCCGCAGACCGGCTTGGACCGCCGCCTCCGCTAGAGGAGCCGACCGCAGCGTCCCGGCGCCATAGGGGACATGGCGTATCTCCCCGGCGGGCCCGAACTCGTTGTCCGTGAACTGCGTGTGCAGCGGGTCGATGGCCCAGCCGGGGAATTGGTCGCGCAGGAACCCGATGACCGAGGCGAAGGCCTCTGGGGAGGTGAGCGCCCCGCCGGACTTCGCGTGCACGTGGGCCCAGTCGATGACTGGGCGCACGAACGAGTAACGCCTGGCGATCAGCGCGATGTCGCCGAGCGATCCGAACGCCCGGTCCGTGCCCGACGTCTCCAGGCCGAGCGACACCCCCAGGTGGCGGACTTTCGGCTCGATGACGTCGAGTCCGTCGGCCACCAGCTCGTGCAGCTCTTCGGCGCTCCGGTCCTTCACGTAGCCGGTGTGGGCCACGACGGTGTGGGCGCCGAGCGCCTTGCCCAGCTTCATGCTGTGCTCGAGCGCGGCGAGGGTCTGCTTGCGGGTCTCCGGCTCGTCGACGGTGAGCACGGCGAAGTACGGGGCGTGCACGGACAGGGCGATGCCCCGGGCGGCGGCCAGCTCGCCGAAGGCGCGGCAGCGGCGCTCCTTCCACGGGAATGACGTCACGAACGCGAGCTCGTACGCGGCGTGGCCGCGCGCGACGAGGCTGTCGAGGAAGGTGGCGTCGTCGCCGTCGGGCGGCACCCCCGAGATGCCGAAGCGGATCACCGGCGGAAGGGTAGGGAAGGGAGCGTCAGACGGCTGCCGGCACCCAGCGGACCAGGAGCATGGCGATGTCGTCCTCGTTGGCGGTGTCGGGGCGGGCGGCGACGAGCACCTCGGCGAGCTCCTCCAGGTCGGTCGTCGCGGCGGGGACGCCCGCCACGAGCGAGTCGATGCCGCTCGCCAGGTCGCTGCGCCGCGACTCGACGAGACCATCCGTGTACAGCACGAGCACCGACTGGGGCTCCAGCTCGAGCCGGCTCTCCACGCGCGCCGAGACGAGGCCGGTCCCGACCGGGGGGCCCAGCCCGCCGTCGAGCACCTCGACGGTGCCGTCGGGGCGGAGCGCCAACGCCGGCAGGTGGCCGGCGCGGGAATACGTGAACGTGCCGGCGTCGAGGTCGAAGATGCCGAACAGCAGGGTGGCGAACACATCGGAGCCCTCCAGCGTCGCCTCGAGCAGCTCGACCTGCTTCGCGGGCGGCAGCGGGTACGCGATCGTCTGGCCGCGGAGCAAGTTGCGCACCTCGGCCATCTGGGCGCTTGCCTGCGGGCCGTGGCCGGCGACGTCGCCGATCACCATCGCCACCCGGCCGGGGCCCAGCAAGTACGTGTCGTACCAGTCGCCTCCGGCCTTGGTGCGCTCGGAGCTCGGCAGGTATCGGGCGGCGAACCGCAGCCCGGGCACGTCGACCAGCGTCTCGGGCAGGAACCATCCCTGCAAGCCGCTCGCGAGCTCTGCGTACTCCCGCAGCGCCCGCACGCGCTCGATGCTGGCGAACACCGCGGCCAGCGCCGCCACGACCGCCACGAGCAGGAGTGAGCCGAGCCCGAGCGAGCGGACGAGGAGCGCCTGGCGGGACCGGCCGACGTCGTTGGCCGCCTCTTTGCGGAGCTCGGCGGTCAGCGCCACCGCCACCGCCGCCAGCGCGTCGATCCGGTCGGTGGCCTCCGCGAACCAGGCCGACGGCTCGACATCCACCTCGGCCGTTCGGCCCTCCTGGATGGCGCGCAGCAGCACCTCGGCCTGGACGGCTTGCGGCCCGGAGACGACCGCGGCCACCTGCCCGTCGAACGGAGCGTCGAGCAGCGACCGGGCCGCCCCCACGTTGACCTGGAGATCACGTTCGAGCAGCGACAGCCTGACCGCCTCCTCCGGTGTGAGGCGGTCGCCCCGGGCCGCCACCCTGGACACGAGCGCGCGCTGGCGCCCCAGCGCCTCGGTCGCGCGGAGCACCGCGGCGAGGGCGTTGCGCCTGGCCACCGGGCCGCCGTTGCTGGCGACATCTCCGAGCCCCTGGGTGGCCGCCAGCACCATGTCCACGACGCTCACGTAGGCCTCGAACGTCGACTCGCCACCGAGGTCTCGGGCCGCGGCGCGAATCTCGTCGAGTGTCTCGGCTGCTGCGAGCGCGTCCGTCATCGAGGGTCGGCCGGTGCCGGCCTGCAGGTCGGGGCTGGCCAGCCACGCGAGGCGCAGGCGCTCCAGCGCCTGGTCGGTGCGGACGATCGCCTCCTCGTACCGGTCGGCGGCTTCAGCGGAGGGTGCGGCGGCGAGCAGCGCCGCCGAGCCTCGCTCGGTCTGCACTGCGGTGAGCAGCGCGATCGCGTCGCTCGTCACGATCGCCGCGCTCTCCGCGACCCGAGCCTCGTCGGCCGCCGCCCGGGCGCCGCGCACGTTGAGCACCAACAGCGCCAGCAGACCGCCGACCACGAGCAGACCGAGCAAGCTGATCGCGGCCGTGGAGCCGAGCCGTTGCATGACCGCGCGCCGCGCCAGGCGCCCCATCACGGCCGTCACCCGACCCGCTGTGCGTTCCACCCGCGCTCCCTACGCAACGGCTGAGGCGGGGAATCGTACTGCGGCGGCGGCATCGCGTCCCGGGAGCCGGCGTGTCGCGACATCGCTGCGGGGGCGCCTATCTTTGCGCCATGCGCAGCGCGCGTCTCGGACCGGCTTCGCGTGGCGGGGGCGAGTTCGACCACGACGCCTTCGTGTACCGCTCGACCGACGAGCTCGCGGAGTTCGGAGTCGCGTTCGTCGAATCGGGCTTGGCCACGGGGGGCGAGGTGTTCATCGCGGGCGCCGCCGCCGGAGTCGCAGCATTGCGAGCCGCGCTCGGCGGCGAGCCGGCGGGTGTCTCCCTGCGAAACACCAGCGAGTGGGCACCCCACCCCGCCACACGGCTGCGGGCCTTCCACCGGCTGGTGACCAGCCGGCTGCGAGCGGGCGTGCCCACCCTGCACTTGATGGGCGAGCCGTTGTGGCCGAGCGGCCCGCCGGCGATCCGGATGGAGTGGGCGCGATACGAGTCGGTCCTCAACGCGGTCCTGGCGCCATTCCCCGTGACGCTCATCTGTTTGTACGACGGCCTGCTCCTGGCGCCCGAGCTGGTCGCCGACGCCGGGCGCACCCACCCGGAGTTCGTCGACGCCGCGGGCGCAAGGCCGACAGGCGCCTTCGAGCCGCCGGCCACGCTGCTGCGGCAGTGGACCCCGGAGGCGGCCCCGCCGCCGGCCGGCGCGACCGTGCTGGCGGACCCGCAGTCGCCCACCACGGCTCGCGGCGCCGTGACGGAAGCCGCCCGCCGGGTAGGGGTCGACGCGCCCCGCACCGAGGATCTCGGGATCGCGGTGAGCGAGGTGCTCACCAACGCGGCGCTCCACGCCGGCGGCGCGACGCGAGTGGCCATGTGGACCGAGGCCGGGCGGTTCGTGTGCCAGGTCGACGACGCCGGCCCCGGCATGGACGACCCCCTCGCCGGCTACCGCCCGCCGTCGCCGGACGAAGTCGCCGGGCGGGGCCTGTGGCTGGCACGCCAGCTCGTCGAGCTGCTGCAGATCATGCCGGGCGGCAGCGCAGGCACCACCGTCCGGCTGCACGTGCCGCTGGGGGCGGCGAGGGCGGCGTAACGGGTTTCCATACCGAGCCGAGCGGGTACCTCTACTCCGGGCCACACAGAGCACTTCCGCCCCGGGCCGTTCCGGCCCGTACCGCAACCCGAAAGGACGTATCCCACATGGATGCTGCCACGACGAACGAGAGGCACTTCGCCTCGAACGAGGACATCCGCTCGCTTCTCGAGCACCTGATCGAGACCACCGAGGACGGCGCCCGCGGCTTCGACGACTCGGCCGAGCATGTCGACGACCCGACCGTCGCCGCACTGTTCCGCAAGCTCGGCGCGGCGCGCGCCGGTATGGCCGTGGAGCTGCGCGAGCTCGCCGCCGTGTACGGCGGGCCGGTCAAGGAGTCCGGGACCGTGAAGGGTGCCCTGCACCGCGGCTGGATCAAGCTCAAGGACGCACTCACCGGCGACAGCGTCCACGCGGTCGTCTCCGCCGCCGAGGAGGGCGAGGACTACGCCGTGGAGCAGTACGAGGAGGCGCTGGAGCAGGCGCTGCCCCCCAACGTGGAGGCCGTCGTCCGCCGCCAGTACACCGAGGTCAAGCGGGCGCACGACGAGGTACGCGCCCTCGAAGTGGCCACCGACTGAGCGTCCCATCGCTCATTTTCCAGGGCCGGAGGCCGGGCAGTCGCCCGGCCTCCGGCGCGCCAGGTTCCCGCGATCAAGCTACGAGCTCGCCTGGTCCACCGTGGAAGACTCGTCGCCCTCGGCGGTCGCTTGCCGAGGACCTCGACGCCGGCCCGGCGAAGATCCAGCCGAACCGAGCTTCCACCCGGCGCGCCTGCTTCGGCTTCTCCGGCTTGCGTGAGACCGACCCCCAATTGTGGTGCCAGGAGTGGAGGCCAGACTGCGAACGGCGATCGCCGGGTATCGGCTGATCTGCGTTGGTTCCGCCGAGGAGCTTGATCCCGAGATCCGATCCAAGGACCTCCTTTCTCGATGTGCAGACGAGCGAGGCGCGCAGGAGCTGAGGACCTACGTAGGATCAACGTGAGACCGTGTGGGCGGCCGTGCAAACCAAACCATTGCGTAAGAGGGTGCCACGTGGCGATGTCTGATCCGATCGCCGACATCATCGGGGACTATCAAGCTTTTGCGAGGATGCAGCGCGACCGCCTCGCTGCCCGCGGTATCGACATCGCGCCCTACCCGCTCAGCCACCTCGCCGTCCGCGTCGCCGATTGGGACCTGTACGTTCACCAGCGGACGCTTCTCGAGCGACATGCGAGTGCGAACCGCGAGAACGTCTGGAATGGGCGTCCGATCTCCTTGATCGTGTTGGTCGAGCCGCTCGAGGTCCTCGACGGAATTCCGATCTCGCGTATCGAGCTCATCCCACCCGTTCACCAACGCGTCTACCGGATGGGCCTCGAGCACCTCGGCGTCGTCGTGGGTGAGCAGTTCGACGAGTTCTCGCGAGTCCATCGGGCAGCGCTGACTGGGCAGCAGTTCCAGAGTCCAAACGTCGAGCCGGTCTACGTGCTGTTCGAAGACTTCACCCACGTGAAGTTCTACCGGCGCTCCTTCTTCGACGTCGTCGAGGACGAGGAAGGGCGCTTCGAGGGCTTCACCCACGTCGACGACTGGGTGCCGCAGCAGCTGGTCACCGCCACCGGCCCGAACCCGCTCCCGCGGTGAAGAGAGGTGCGGCCGCCCGCCGCGACATCCCTGATCTCGGCGCCCTCAGCCGAGCAGGGCGTCCCTCGCGCGCGCGTGCCGCTATTGCTCCCGAATCGGTGATCAGGTCGTTCCCCGGGGACGAAGCGACTATTGGGCGGGGGCCCGACGGGCTCCGGACAGGTTGGCGCTGGTAGCGGAACTGGTGGGCCGGGTGGGGATCGAACCCACGACCTTCGGATTAAAAGTCCGCTGCTCTGCCAATTGAGCTACCGGCCCACCCGGAACGCTAGCGGCGCCACGCTCCGGGCGATCACCGCCTACCGTGGACGGCGTGAGCGCAGGTGACGCCGGCCATGTGGTGGTCGAGGGCTTCGCCTCGGCCGACTTCGAGCAGTTCTATGCCGAGCACCACGGCTCCATCACCAGGGCGCTGGTGCTGTCGCTGCGCCGGGATGCGCTGGCTCGGGAAGCGTCCCGGCAGGCCTTCGGGCGGGCGCTATTCCACTGGGACGCCCTCCACGCCCACCGCCACCCGGAGGGCTGGGTGTTCCGCGTGGCACTCGACTGGGCGGGCCGGCGCGCCCGCAAGCACCCGCCGCTGGAACGCCCGACCGCGGCGCCGCCGTCCCACCCCGGCTTCGACGGCTCGCTCGACCGCGCTCTCGGGAGGCTGGACCTCAACGGCCGCACCATGCTGGTGCTCCGCCATTACCTGGCCTGGCCCCCATCGGACGTGGCGGCGGCGCTGAGGCTCCCCCGCTTCGCGGTGGGCTGGCGGCTGCGCACCGCGCAGCGGGCCTTGGCGCGCGACGCGCTGGCCGACGCCGCCGAGATTGGGACCCGCATCGCGTGGCATCTGACGGCGGCCGCCTCGGCCGTGGAGGTGACGAGGCCGGACGTCGAAGCCATCAGCCGGCCCGCCGGGCGGCACCGTCGCTGGGTGGTGACCGCCGCATTAGCTGCGCTGGCGCTCGCACTCGCGGCCGTGGCATTGGTCGCCAGCAACCGCCAGCAGGTGCCGTCCTCTACCACCACCATCCCCGGCCTGGTCGTTGAGGAGCCGCCGCCGGACGGCTGACCGGGACGCGGACCGCCCGGCGCCGGAGCGCCGGGCGGCGGGTTGGCGAAGGCTGCGCCTTCTAGGGAGACCTCAGGTCGGCGGGCCCGCTGCCGGACGTCACGGCGATCGCAGCCTTGGCGGACTCGAGGTGCAGCACCCGCTGCGGGAACGGGATCTCGATGCCGGCCGAGTCGAACCGCCGCTTCAGCGCACGCGCCACCTCGTCGCGCACCTGCCAGAGCTGCGCGATCTGCGGCTCGTGCCAGTAGCGCACGGCGAAGTTGATGCTGGAGTCCCCCATCTCGTGGACGTACGCCTCGGGCGCTGGGTCGTCGTGGACTCCATCGACACCGCGCGTGGTGCCGAGGATCACCCGCTGTGCCTCGTCGAGGTCGGCGCCGTAGCTCACTCCGATGTCGAAGGTCGTACGGCGGGCGCCGCGCTCGGTGTAGTTCACGATGGGGTTGTCGAGCACCGAGGCGTTGGGGATGTACACCGTGGTGCCGTCGAACGTGCGGAGCCGGACCGCCCGCAGCCGGATGTCCTCGACGACGCCCTCGTAGTCGACCGTCTGTATCTGGTCGCCCACCTCGAAGGGTCTCCGCACCATCAGGATGACGCCCGCCATGAAGTTGCCGAGCACGTCTTGCAGCGCGAATGCAAGGGCGATGCCGGCCAGCCCCAACGCCCCGAACAACGGCGCCAGGGGTATGTCGAGCGCCGATAGCGCGTAGACGAAACCGAAGACGAAGACCGTGTACATCACGATGCGGGCAATCAGCCGAGCACCGAGGCTGGGGGTGTGGCCGCGCTGCACGACTCGCTCCACGACCGTGCGGAGGATCCGCCCCACGACGATCGCCACGGCCAGCACGACGCCGGCCGTCAGCCATTGCTCCCACGAGGCGCCGAGCAGCCGGTCCCCGACGTCGGCGAGCTGCTGGTCCGTCTCGGACTGGCTCACGATCATGTCCTCCGACTACCCGTCGCATCCCGTCGGCAAACTCGGGCCCGGCCGAAGGCCGCGTGATTGCGCTTCACCGGGTTTGCAGAAGTGCCGACGGTGGTAGGCAGCGGACATGGCTTGCACCGTTCCACCTGTCTGGGAGCAGACCACGCTCCCGGGAGACGATCGCGCTCCCGCTGCCGCCCGGCGCTTCGTCGCGGAGGCTGCCGCCGGCTGCCCCGAGCACGTGGTGGACGACGCCCGCCTGCTGGTCTCGGAACTGGCGTCGAACGTGGTGCGTCACGGGGGCCGGAGCCGACTGACGATCCGGGCAAGCGTCACCGGCGACGGCGGCATGCGCGTCGAGGTGGCCAACCATGGAGGGCCGTTCCGACCCAGGCGCCGGCGGCGGCTCGAGGACCAGGTATCGGGTTGGGGCCTCGAGATCGTCGACCATCTCGCCGCTCGGTGGGGGGTGGAGGACGGCTCGCCCACCGTCGTGTGGTTCGAGCTGGACGCCTGAGCCGCCCGATTCCGGAAGCTCAGAAGTCGGGTTCCACCCTGCCGCGGAGCGCGCTGAGCGACCGCCGCAGCAACCGCGAGACGTGCATCTGGGAGATACCGATGTGCTCGGCGATCTCGGTCTGGGTGCGGCCCTCGTAGAAGCGGAGGTACAGGATCGTGCGCTCCCGCTCCGGCAACGACCGCACCGCTTCGGCCACGTCGGGCCAACGGTCCGCCAGGGCGAGCGTCTCGTCCTCGATGCCGATCCGGTCGCCCACGGTGGCGCCGCCGTCATCGCTGGTGTCGAGCGGGCGGTCGAGCGACGTCGCGGTGTACGCGCCGCCGGCCTCCAATGCCTCGACGACCTCGTCATCCGTGACCCCCATCTCGGCCGCCAGCTCGGCGACGGTCGGCGCCCGCCCGAGCCGGTGCGTGAGCGCCTCTCTCGCCCGGCCCACTTCGAGCGCTGCCTCTTGCAGGCCCCGGGGAACCCGGACGGACCAGGCCCGGTCGCGCAGGTAGCGCTTCAGCTCACCGACGATCGTGCGCGTGGCGTAGGTCGTGAACTTGACACCGTACTCCGGGTCGAAGCGGTCGACTGCGTTGATCAGGCCGATCGACGCCGCCTGCACGAGGTCGTCGTATGCCTCGCCCCGACCCCGGAAGCGGCGGGCCAGCCGCTCGGCGAGCGGCCGGTACGAAGTCACGAGCTGGTCGCGCGCCGCCGGCTCGGCGCGGCGCTCCCACAGATGTGCGAGGTCCTCGGCCTTCGGCAGGCTGCCGCTGGGGCTCATCGGGGCCGGCCACGCACCGGGATTACGACGCCGGCCGGTCCCTCCCGGGCATCGGCGAACAGCGCCCGGATCAGGTCGAGGCCGCCCAGCTCGTCATCCGCCGCAATGCCGGCCTCGCCGAGCTCTACGGCGAACTCCAGCCCGCCGTCGATCTCCCGCGCGGTCAGCCGCAACGGGTCGGCGCCTGCGCTGCCGCGCAGCGCCAGCGTCCCCGCCTCCGACAGTGCCAGCTTCAGGTCGGCGATGGTGTCCTCGTCCATGCCGAAGCGGCGAGCCAGCGACGCCGCGAAGATCCGCACGGTGGCAAGGTGCTCGGCCCGGCCGGGCACCTCCAACCCGAAGCGGTTTCCGGGCGAGGTCACTCCGGCCCGCTCAGGAGCCGGTGGCCGCGTCGACCGACGGGTGGAGGTCGAGGCGGTCGTCGAGCCCGGTGATCGTCAGCAGCTTGGCTACCGCCCCGTCGCCCGGCACGATGCGCAGCTCGCCACCCGCCTCTTGCACCGACTTCAGAGCGCCGATGATCACGCGGAGGCCCGTGGAGTCCATGAAGCCCACCCCGGTGAGGTCGAGGCACAGCTTGCAGTCCTCGCCGACGTGCTCGCCGATGTCACGCTCGAGCTGCGGAGCGGTGGCGAGGTCCACCTCGCCACGGACAGCCAGCACGTCCCATTCGCCGGATGTGTGATGTGCGGTAGCCAGTTCCAACGCGTCCTCCGTGGCTCTAGTGGGGCCCGAGCCGTCCTGGCCTGGCCGGGCCGGCCCGTAGTATACGGGTGGTGAGCACTGCCCTCTCGACCCCGGTGCGCCTCTCGCTGCCGGCCCACGCCGACTACGTGGCGATCGCCCGCGGCGTCCTGCTCGTAGCTGCCGGGCGGGCGGGCATCACCATCGATGCCGCCGAGGACCTCGCCCTCGCCGTCGACGAGATGTGCGCCGCATTGCTGGGCGCCGGCGCCACCGAACAGCTCGAGATCGTGGTGGGGGCGCAACCTACGGCGGTGACGGTGGAAGTGACGGCGCGGCTCGACGGCGAGTGGCCGCCCGACGGCTGGGAGGACGGCACTCCGGCCCTCATCCTCGAGGCGCTGGTCGACGAGGTCGAGTTTCGGCGCGAGGAAGGGACTGCGGCGATCGTCGTGGTGAAGGCGCCGGACGCGCTCGGCTAGCTGGCTTCGGGGAAGCGGTTGATCGACAGCGGCTGACGGGCCTGCAGCGTCTCCTCGCCGAGGTCGACCACTTCCGGATCGTCGTCGTGCACGCCCACCGCGAAGTTGCCCGACGCCACCACGTCGAAGGTGGCGCGCCAGGCCGGGGAGCCACCCGTGTTGGCTGTGCCCCCGACCGCCAGCCCGCCCGTGGCGCCGGCCAGAGCCCACAGGCCCGCAGCCACCGCCGGGCCGATGCCGGGAATGGCCAGCGCAGTGAGGGCACCCACCGCTGCCCCACCGGCGGCGCCGGCGGCCGCTCCCTGCGCGGCGCCCTTGGCGAAATCGCCGAGGGCGTCCTCGGCGACGACCTCCTCGCCGGGGCGCGCCGTCTCGGCCGGGAACGCGCCAAGCAGCGCAATCGAGTCGGCGGGCACGCCGGAGGTCTCGAGATCGGTGATCGCGTCGCGCGCCGCCTCGACGTCGGGAAAGGCGGCTACGACGTTGTGGTCGGCCCGGACGTCGCCGAGGATGGTGACGGGCTCACGTCGGTCGTCGGCGGTGGGCATGGGGTCAGCTCCTCGGGGGCGTGCAGGGTCGTGGACGGGGTACCCCCGGGACCGCCGCACCAAACGTCAACCGGGCGCGGTGACGTCGCCGGACCGACGTGGTCGAAGCGCGCCCACCCGGAGTGTGCCGGGTACGAGGGGCCCGGATGAGCTCCACGGCCGGCGCGGGGCTGAATCGCGTACGATGGCGCCCGCAGCGACGAGGGAGTGGGCTTGCAAGCGGCGAGGAGACTGGTGGCAAGCGTTGGCACGGCGCTCGTGGTGACGGCGCTCGCCGCCGGCGCGACAGCCCAGGAAGACGACGCGTACGCGGCGGCCGTCGCCGATCTCGGCTCGAGGATGGCGGCGCTGAGCGCGCAGGCGGTGGAGGTCAACGAGGCATGGGAGGCGCGGGACGTGTCGTTCGCCGACACCTCCGACGCGTTTCGCAGCGTCGTCACCGAGGCCGGCAACATCTTCGACGAGGTCCAACTCCTGACGCCGCCCGAAGCCCTGGCGGTGCAGCACGAGGCGACGGTGACCGCCGCCGAGCAGTCGGCGGCCGCCGCGCAGGCGATGCTCGACGGCCTCAACGACCCCAACGACGCGACCGCCCGCCGCACCGCGACCGACCAGTTCATCGCCGTGGCAGCAGAGTTCGTCTCGCTGGCGGAGGTGGCGGCCGCCCAGCCCGCCACGACCACCACGACGTCGACGACGACTTCGACGACCACCACCACGACCGCGCCCGTGGCGACCACGTCGCCGCCGGTGACGGCATCGCTACCGGCTCCCGCCCCCGAGGTGGTGGAGAGCGACGGGGGTGGCGCCGAGACGCCGCTGCTGGTGCTGATCGGGTTGCTCGCCGGGCTGCTGGTGGGGCTCACCGGCGGGTTGCTGATCGGCCGCCGGGCACGGCGGAACCTCATCGACGCGCTGCAGCGGGAACGGGTCGGCGGCGTACCGCCCGGGGTCTCCTAGCGGCAGACCCAGTGGCTGGGGCCATCCAGGTAGTACAGCCAGGCCGCCACGGCGACGTTGGCCTCCGGGTCGAACACGTCCGCGCCCGCCCAACCTGCGGCCACTGAGCGCTTCGGCCACAAGCTGGCCAGGTGCTGGAAGAGCCCCGAGGCCGTCGACCTGGGGTTCTTGGCGTCCGGGTCCCCCGTGGATTCGCAGTGGAGCACCCGCATCGCCCACGGCACATCCTCGGGGAAGAAATTCTCGGCGACGAGCGGCCGCCACCGCTCGACCTCGGGGATGTACGTGCGGACGCGGGGCAGCAATGCGGGGTCGACGGTGCGGGAGAGCTCGTGGGGGGCGTTGGCTGCCCGCAGCTCGGTGCGGGCCTCCTGCCACGCCAGCCACGCTCCCCGCAGCTCCATGGCTTCGGGGCCGATCGCGCCGGCCTGGTCGTCGACGGCGCCGATCCAGAAGGGCTGGGTGTCGGCTGCCGCCGGGGCGACGCCGGCTGTTGCGGTCAGGGCGAGCACGAGGGCTAACGCCAGTCGTTTCATGGGTACCTCGGGAGGTTCGGCACTGGTTGGGAGTGCCCCTGGGGATCAACATGAGGAGGAGGCGCCGTGATGAGAGGCGCCCCCACGTGGCGCTCGGCGGCGCCGTGCGAAGACGGGACCCTACCGGGAGCGTGCCGGCATACCAAGTCAAAGCGCGAAAACGCGACGTAGGGTGGAGCCCATGCTGCGGGCAGCAATGGGCGTGGCCGTCGTGTCGCTGGCGCTGGGGCCGGCGGTGGCCGGTGCGGCCGGGCCCGGGCCCGAGACGGTGGGCGCGGTGGAGGTGAGCACGGCCCGCTGGCACCTCCGGACCGACGCCGGCCGCACCGTCGCCCTCACCTACGGGAACCCCGGCGATGCGCCGTTTGCCGGCGATTGGGACTGCGACGGCGTCGACACGCCCGGGCTCTACCGCAGGAGCGACGGGTTCGTGTACCTGCGCAACTCGAACTCCACCGGCATCGCCGACGTGGAGTTCTTCTTCGGCGACCCGGGCGACGTGCCCCTCGCCGGCGACTTCGACGGCGACGGCTGCGACACCGTGTCGCTGTACCGGCCCGGCGACGCCAGGGTGTACGTGATCAACCGGCTGGGCTCGGGCACCGCCGGGCTGGGCGCGGCTGAGCGATGGTTCACGCTGGGCGATCCGGGGGACGCGCCGTTCGTCGCCGACTGGGACGGCGACGGCGTGGACGAGGTGGCGGTGCGGCGCGGCGACCGGGCGGCTCTACGTGATCGACCGCCTCGGGGAGGGCGACCGGGGGCTCGGCGCCGCCGAGCGGGAGCTCGACTTCGCCGTGCCCGGCGGCCGCCCGCTCGCCGCCGACTGGGACGGCGACGGGCGCGACGACCCCACCGTTCACGACCCGGCGACGGGGCGGGTCATGGCTGCGCTGTCGGGCGGCGGCTGGTGGGTGCTGACGTTCGGCGACCCCGGCGACCTGCTGCTCGGCGGCGACTGGGACGGCGACGGCCGCGCCGAA
>JBFJZV010000055.1:0-16267 GCA_041621915.1 Acidimicrobiia bacterium
CCCACCGACCTGCCGATCACGCCGGCCCGGGTGCTGGCCGGGATGGGGGCGTCGTGATCACCGTGCCCGGCTCGGTGGACGAGGCGGCCGCCGCCACCGGCGAGTTCCGGGCCGGCGGCACCGACCTCCAGGAGCGTTACCGGCTGGGGATCTCCAGCGGGCCGATCGTCGACATCGCCGGGCTGCCACTCGGCGGGGTCGGCTGGCGCGACGACGGCGGTGCGTCGATGGGCGGTCTGACAACGGTTGCGGCGATCGGCGCCGACCGCGCACTGCGGTCGGCATACCCGGCGCTGACCCGGGCGGCCGTCGGGCTGGCGACGCCGCAGGTGCGGGCCATGGCCACGCTGGGCGGCAACCTGGCCCAGCGGCCGCAATGCTGGTACTACCGCAGCCCGCAGTTCGACTGCTTCCAGAGCGGCGGCCAGGGCTGCCCGGCCCGGGACGGCGACCACCGCCACTTGGCGGTGTTCGACACGGGGCCGTGCATCGCGCCCCACCCCTCGACGCTGGGCATGGCCCTGCTCACCTACGGCGCCGAGGTCGAGACGACGGCCCAGGGCCGAGTGGGGGTCGCCGGGTTCTTCGGAGACGGGTCCGACCCCACCCGCAACAACACGCTGGCGCCCGGCGAGCTGATCGTCGGAGTGCACCTGCCGCCGCCGGCCGGCGGCGAGCGGGCCGCCTACTTCCGGGCGATCTCCCGCTTCGAAGCAGAGTGGCCGGCAGTGGAGGCGGTGGCCCGCCTGGTCGTGCGGGACGGCCGCATCGAGCTCGCCCGGGTCGCCATCGGCGGCGTGGCCCCGGTGCCGGTGGCGCTGCCCCACGTGGACCACGCGCTGGAGGGCTGCGAAGCATCGGCCGAGGTCGTGGCAGGGGCGGCGAACCTGGCGGCCGAGGGCGCGACTCCCCTGCCGATGACCCGCTGGAAGCTGCCGCTGGTGGTGGCTACGGTCCGCGAGGTGCTGGAGCGGGCACTGGGCTGAGAGCCCCCGCCAGCCCGACCGCCAGCGGTGCCTTGGTGCGGTGCCGGCTGCGTGGTGCTGGCCGTGGACTGAGGCGCGGCTACTGCGGGGTCAGCAGCTTGCCGCCGGCCACCGCCAGGAACGCGTCCCAGTCGAACCCGTCGCCCGGGTCGCTGAAGCCCCGGTCGATGTCGGAGTGGGCGACGAAGCCCCGCTCCCCCGCCTTCCACTCCGCCTTGGTCAGCCGCTTCAGGGGGATGCCGTAGAGCCGGGCCTTGATCCCGGCCCAGACGGCGCCGAGGCGCAGCATCGCGGCGTCGGCGACGGGGTCGTCCCCCCAGTCGGCGGCATGGCAGGCGAACAGCAGGCCGAGCGTGGCGTCGTTGGCCTTGCGGGCGTGGAAGGCGGCGTAGCGGTCCGGCAGCAGCTTCACCCATCCCTGCGGATCCACGACCACGTGGCCGGACACCGCCCGCTTCACGGTGGCGAAGTAGTCGGCGACCCCGGCGGCGTCGTCGCCCTCCGCGGTGTGGACGACGATCGCGCGGATCAGGCCCTTGCGCACAGTGGAGTAGTGGCCGCGCTTGCCGTTGGCCCGCATCTTGGCGAGCGGGTTCTCGTGCTCCAGCAGGTAGAAGCGCTCCCGGCGATGCTCCGGCTCGTCCTCCTCGGGCGTCGGCGGGACCTCCTCTGCGGGGGTGCGGCACTCGCAGTCCCACACCGCCTCTTGCTGTGCCCGCACCTGCGACTGGGCGGATTGCGCCGTCACCTCCAGCGAGCCGGCGTGCTGCTCCGCGGTCAGCGCCTCCGACTCGGCGGTGTGGGCCTGCTCCGAGAGCCCGCTGCACGGGTCGCTCGCCTGGCGGGCGCGGCGGTGGATCCGCAGCGCCACCGGTTGCGGCAGCTTCTCGGCGGCATCGACCAGGTCGAGGAAACGCTCCCAGGGGAACCCGAGGTCGTCGCCGCCGACGACGAGCGCCTCGTGGCCGATGATCCCCGCCTTGCCGGCGAGCCATTCGTCACGGGTGACGTGGCGGGCCGGGATGCCGTGCTGCTTGACCTTGGCGGCGAACCAGGCGGCCGCGTTCTCGAGCACCTCGGCGTCCTCACCCATGCCCGGTTCCCACACCACCTCCATCGCCAGCGACTCGTCGTCGCTGCCGGGGGTGTGCAGGGCCGTGTAGTCGTCGGGGAGCAGCGGCACCGCTCCGGTCTCGTCCACCACCGCATGCACCGAGCGCGGCGCCTGCGCCTTGGAGTAGGTGTCGGCGACCGACATCGCCGGGCCAGCGACTGCGGCGCCGGCGACGGACCGGGTCACGTGCAGGACCACGCCCGACACCGCGGCGGCGCGGCCCGGGAAGTACCAGCCGAAATGGCCGTCGTCCTGCAGCGGCGCATTCGGGTTCTCATAGTCGAGCAGGTGGAAGCCCTCCCCGACCTCGCCGGCGTCCTGGGAGACCGGCTTGGCGCCCATCATCCGCATGTCGTCGTCGTCCCCGGCGCGGGCTCCGCCTTCCCGGCAGCGGAGCAGTTCGGCGCGAGCCTGGTCGGCGGAGGCGCGGGCGCCGGCGGCTGCTGCGGCAGCTTCGCCAGCGTCGGCGGCGGTGCGGGCGGCCTCCTGGCGAGCGTCGAGCAGGCGCTGCCGCAGGCCCGAGCATTCCCCTCCCCCGGCAACCGGCACGTGCCGGTAGTCGGGGCGGCGCCGGAACAGCACCGCGGCCGCGAAGACCGCGGCCGCGCCGCCCGCGGCCGGGGGAAGCCAGCCGGGGATCGCCCCGCCCGACGACACGGCGCCGGTCACCTCGAACTCCGTGGTGCCGAGCTCCACCGCCGCGGCCCCGAGCTGGGTGGCGCCCACGGTGTGGATCCCGACGGGGGCGTCGGCCGGTACGGTGACCGTCGCCGATGCCCCCGGGTTCGGTTGCAGCGGCACCGGAGGCCCGAGGGCGCCGCCGTCGAACGTGAACTGGACCTCCGGCAGCAAGCAGCTCTCCACCACGTCGGCCGACACCTCGAGATCGAGGAAGACGTCGATGCCCGCCGGGCCGCGCGGCGGGTCGGCGGTGAACGAGACCACGTCCGCCGGGTCGATCTCGCACTGCTCGGCCGGAACCGTGGTGGTGGTGACCGGCGCCGCCGGCGTGGCGACCGTGAAGACGATCCGGGCGGCGTTGCACAGCCCGCCGTCGTCGCACACCCGGTAGACGATGCTGTCCTCGCCCTCGTAGCCCGGCTCGGGCCGGTAGGCGATGAGCCCGTCAGCCACCGAAGCCGCGCCGTGTCGAGGCCCACGGACGATCGTGAGGGTCGCCGGGTCGAGCTGGCCGTCGGGGTCGCGGTCGTTCGCCAGCGGGTTGATGGTCACCCGGGTGCCGGGCTCCGTGTCGGCGGCGTCCTGGACGACGACCGGCCGGTCGTTGTCGGCCAGGACGGTGGTGGTCGTCGACGACGTGGTGGTGGTCGACGTGGTGGTGGTCGTCGTCGTCGGCGGCCGGGTCGTGGTCGTGGTCGTCGTCGTGGTGGGTGGCCGGGTGGTCGTGGTGGTGGTAGTGGGTGGCCGGGTGGTCGTCGTGGTGGGTGGCTGCGTCGTGGTGGTGGTGGTGGTGGTCGAGCTGGTGGTGGTCGAGCTGGTCGTGGTCGTCGTCGGAGGTCGCGTCGTCGTCGTGGTGGTGGTGCTCGACGTCGTCGTGGTCGTCGGAGGTGCGGTGATCGTCACGTCGACCGTGGCGGAGTCGCACTCCTGCCCTTCGTCGCAGATCGTGTACCGGAACGAGTCGCTGCCCACTGCGTTGTCATCCGCGTCGTAGGTGACCGTGCGCCCGCCGAACGTGAACGTCACCGTGCCCTTGGCGCCCTGGGTCACGTCGGTGACCCCGATGATGTTGCCGTCGACGTCCGTGTCGTTGGCGACGACGTCAACGGTCTTCGACGTACCGGCTTGCACGGTCATCTTGTCGCCATTGGCCGTCGGCGGCGAGTTGACGACGGTGAATGTCGCCCGCGCGACCTGTGGCGCCGGGCATCCGCTGCACTCGGCGACGACCGTGTGCCCGCCCACCGACGACGGAGCGATCGCGGTCACGTCCGTCTCGAACGCACCGCTGCGCCCGGTGGCCGCACTACCGATCGTCGTGCCGTCCCAGCGGATCAGGACGGTCACACCGGGCGCGAAGTCGAAGCCTTCGACCGTGAACGTAGTTCCCTGCGGTCCGCTCCCCGGGATCAGCTCGATGGCCGGAGGCGCGGTCTGGCCCGCCGCGGTGGCAGGCAAGACCAGCAAAGCGGCAGTCATGGTCACAGCGGCGGCTGCGCCGAGCCGGCGAACCTTCCGTCTACCCATCGCCTCCGTCCCTCAGTGGTCCCTGTGACCACTAGCAGTAGTCATACTACCACCCCCCGCAGTGCCCTGCCAACAGCCTACGCCGAGAACGCGAAACGCGCGCTAGCTCTGCTGGTGGTGCGACTCGTACACGAACCGGTGCGAACCGACCCGGGCCTCCATGCCGGGCGCGAGCGTGGCGGGGTCGCCCGAGGCGAGGCGTCGCCACTCCTCGGCACCCTCCTCTCGAACGAATGTGCCGTTCGCCGAGTTCCGGTCGACGAGTTGCACGTCCCACCCGGCGAGCCGCACCTCGCAGTGGACCCGGCTGAGGATCTGGTCGGGGTCGTCGAGCTGCAGCGCCACCAACTCCCCCGCCCCCACCGCCGGGTCGATCCCCGGGTCTCGCCCCAGCAGGTAGCTGCCGGCGAGGCCGACGGTCTTGCCATCCCCGAACACGAGGATTCCGAGCGGCGGGCGCTCACCCTCGACGAGCACCTGCGTCTGCTGGACCATCGAGATACCGCACAGGGCACAGAACCGGGCCCGGGGGTGGTTGAAGTGGCCGCGGATGCAGCGCAGCCCCTGCACCAGGACTCCCGCCGGCGCTTCCTCCGGCTTGGGCGCCGTACCGACCGGGACCAAGTCCTGGGTGGCGTCCGCCGCGACCGGCAGCGGGGAGCGCGACTCGGTCGCGGAGGCGAAGTCCACGACCTCGAACGACCGCACGACGTCCTCGATAGCGGTCTCGGGCTCCGGCTCCGGCTCCGGCTCGGGCTCCTGCTCCGGCTCGGGCTCGGTCTCTGCCGGCGGTTCCGGCTCCGGTTCGGGCTCGGTCGCCAGCTCCGGCTCGGGCTCGGGCTCCTGCTCCGGCTCCGGCCCCGCCTCGGCGGGCGCGCCCCGCGGAACCAGCGTGAACCCTGCGCCCTGCACCACCCCCGCTTCGAGGTCCCACCCCCCCGGCGCGGTGTCGATGCCGGCGCCGCCGCACGCGACAGCGACGGTCTCGTACGAGCGGAGGTAGTCGTCGACCCAGGTGGGGCGGTCGGCGCCGGACAGCTCGGTGACGTCATCGCCCGCGGCAGCGCGCAGCCGGGCGTCGCCGCGCAGCAGCACGGCGACGGCGTCGCCGGCGGCGACGAGCGCCGCGAACGACGGCAGCCGGGAAGGCTCCGTGGACGTGATGAGGGCGGCGAGGCGGTGCGCCACCGTGGGGGCGGGGACAGCTTCGGCCGCTGCGGTCCGCACGAGGTCGACGAGCGCGTCACGCACCTCGGCGTCTCCACCCGCCGCGGCGAGCGCGACGCCGCCCCACCGGGCCACGACGCCACTGCCGGGAGCCGGGGCGAGCCGCATGCCGGCGAGGCTCATGTGGCCAGCACCTCCAGCCGCTCGGCGAGCTCCATGGCGGTGGCGGGGCGGTCCTCGGGCGCCGGAGCCACGCAGCTCTCGATGAGGGCGCGGGCCGCGTCGTCGAGGTCGGGCGAGACACGGGGCGAGGTGTTCAGCACGTGGCGGAGCGCGCTGAGCACGTCGTCGGTGGGGATGTCACCGAACACCGACGTCCCCGCCAGCGCCTTGTGCAGGGTGGCGCCGAGAGCCCATATGTCCGACGCCCGCGACGCCGGGTCGCCCCGCACCACACCGGGCTCCATGTACTCGATCGCGCCGATCGGCCCGAACCCGGTGACGGTCTGCCCGGGATTGAGCACCTGGGCGAGGCCGAGATCGGACAGCTTGCCGCCATCCTCGATGAGCATCACGTTGGCCGGCTTGATGTCGCGATGCGCCACACCGACCTCGTGGAGGGCGTGGGCGCCGCGGGCGGCGCCGGCCACCGCCCGCAGCACGTCACCGGGGGCCAGCTCCCGGGCCGGGCTGGCCAGCGACCCCAGCGGGAAGTACTCCAGCGCATAGAACAGGATCCCGTCCTGGTGGCCGGCGTCGTAGAGCCTGACCAGGTGCGGCGACCGAACCGAAGCGAACAGCTTCAGCTCGTTCGCGAACCGGCGGTACTCGTCGTCGCCGGCGTGCTGGTCGAGCACCTTGACGGCGACCACGTCCGCGTCGAGTCCGAGCCGGGCGGGTGGCGCGGCCTTGTAGTAGCGGCCGTGGTTGCCCCGGCCCAGCGACTCCCCCAGCTCGTAGTCGGCGATCCGGCTCATCGTCTCCCCGGGGCGTCCCCATCACCAGCGTCCCGCTCCAGGGCGCCACGGTAGTCCGGGGCCACGTCGAGGTGCCCGCGCGACAGCGAGCGATCCACCGCCAGCGCGCCCAGCGCGAAGAAGCGGCGGCGGTTGACCGCCAGCCACCACAAACCGGCTCCGAGCAGCGCCGCCCCCGCCAGCGCGTAGGCCAGCAGGGCCGGGTCTTCGTACAGCTCGGTGAGGAAGATCGCCGTGGTGGCGATCTCGATCGCCGCCAGCACGGCGACGAACGCGACGAGCTGGCGAGTCTGGAGCCGGGCCGCCACCCACGACCCGAGCGGCGCCCCCCACGCCACCACGGGCGCCGCCGCCAGCCACAGGCCGAACAGGTCGGCCTTGGCGGCGTCCAGTGGCACGGCGAGCGCTTCGCCGCCGATGGCGACCACGGCGCCGCCGGCCGCCGAGAGCGTGACGTCGAGCTGGCCGTCGAGCACCCCGAGGGTGACGAAGCCCAGCACCGAGATCCCCGCCATGACCACGACGCTGGTCGGCACCCCGACCCGGGGGTCGACGGCCAGCAGCACCGCCACGAACAGGTAGACCAGCACGTCGGCCCCCGACCCGGTGAAGGCGGCCGCCACCCCTCCCAGCGCCGCCATCACGACCAGCGCGGCGTTCGTGCGCCAGTTGACCGCCGGCAGCTCGAAGTGCACCTCCCGCACCCGGACCCGCGACCCCAGGTAGGTGATCAGCGCCATCGCCCCGACCACCAGCGTGAACGTGACCTTGATGTAGGGGCCGGGCAGCACCGGCGGCCGGAACGGCTCGCCTCCGTCGCCGAGCAGGAACGCAGCGGCCAGGAACGCGGCTGCCGCCACCGGGAGCCCGATCGCCACCACCCGCCACTCGACCCGGCGCCGGTTGATGACGATGGCGGCGGCCGCCGACCCCATCCCGACGGTCTGGATCGCCAGGGAGAAGGTGCGGGCGACGTCGGCGGGGATCTCCAGCCCCTTGGTGAACACCGGGAACGCCACCGCCCCGCCGCCCTGCGGGGTGGACCCGGCCACGAAGCTGCCGAACACCATCGTCACCGCCGCGACCCAGTTGTCGACGACTCGCCCCCAATGGCCGGCCACCGACACGTAGACGACCCACGCCAGCGTGATCGCCGCCGACACGCCCAGGGCGGCCCGGCGCCGCTGCCGGGCTTGCGCTTCGCGCATCCGCCTGCCCTCGTCGAGAAAGCCGAGGTCGAGGCCCGGGCCGGGGTCGTCACTGGCGCCCGTCAGACGAGCCTCCCTCCCCGGAAGCGCCACCGCAGCGCCACGACGCGCATCGGGCCGTTGAGCCACAGCCACACCACCAGCCAGGTCGTCACGAAGTGGACGAGGAACTGGAGGGCGGTCACGTTCAGGTCGGCGGGGAGGATCGCGGCCAGCACGATCCACACGCCGATGCCCTCGTTGACGCCGGTGAGCAGTCCGAACAACGTGGGCCAGTCCTTCTCCCAGCGGAACTGCTGGAGTCCGTGGTAGAGCAGCTCCCACCCCACCCCGAGCAGCACGACCAGCGCCATCGCCCGGAACGTGACCTGGTACTTGTCGGCCAGCGACGCGTCGCCGGGGATCGCGAGGGTCACGAGCAGCGTCCAGAGCGAGCCCACGACGCCGACGACGACGACGCGGGTCTGGAGGCGGCCCGCCAGGGTGGGGGTCATGGCGGCGCGTTCCTCATCCACTTCCACCATTGCCGGACCGAGCGGAACGGCCCGATGCGGGGAGCGAACCCGATGCGGGCCAGGTCGTCGGCGATCTGCAGGCCGGCGTACTGGAGGCCGAGGAACGAGTCGACGGGCGAGTAGTAGCTGCCGAGCGTGATCGAGCCCGACGCGTACATCTTGCCGGGCGGGCTCTCGGTGCCCGTGAGTACGAACTCGGGCGACGCATCGAGCCGCCCGAGCGGGTTGACCCGGGCACCGGTGTGGTCGAGCAGGTCGGCGAGCAGCCGGTGCTCGCGTACTCCGGCCTCGAGCCCGGTGGCGTCGATGATGAAGTTGGCTTCGACCTGGAGGATCGCTCCGTCCTTGGACTCGATGCGGGTGACCGTCGTGCCGTCGGGGCCGGGCTCGACGCTCCCCACCGAGCCGACATGGGTCCGGTAGAAGCCCTCCCGCCGCCCCCGGTCGAGCTGCTCCCGCCACGACCGGCGGGGGGCGGTGTTCGTGCCGCCGGTGGTGCGGATGAAGCCGGGCCGGTCCTCCGGCGCCAGCTTGAGCAGCGTGTTGCGGAGCTGGCCGCCCCAGGCCGCCTTGGGGAAGTTGAACGCCTGGTAGGCGAATCCGTCCTTGCCGGGCCGGCGCCCGAACACGCTGTCGCCCTGCGGCCCGGCCACGTAGGTGCGGAACAGGTGCCAGATCGTCGTCTGGGCACCGTGCCGGTCGCGGTCGTCGATCAGCCGCTGCAAGATACGGGAGGCGACGATGCCCGAGCCGCGCACGACCACGGTGCCGGGCCGGGCCCGCAGCTCCTCGTAGACGTGGTCGTGCGGTTCGTAGGCGTTCACGACCCGGGAGAAGTCCTGGTGGCGCTCCCGGTACTCCTGGAGGTCGTCGAGGAACTTCACGCCCGGGTAACCGACCGCCACGTGGACGTACGTGCTCCGAAACGCCACCCGCTTGGTCGGGGTGGTGCCGGCCGGCGGGGTGAGGATCGTGAAGTAGCCACCGCCCTGGCGGCGCCGGACCATCCGCACCTGGCCCTCGTGGAGCATGCCCGACCAGCCGATCCGGGCGGCTTCCCGGTCGACCGACGCGTACACCTGGCCGGCCTGCGGCGTGTAGTAGTCGGTGAGGATTGGCTCCGTGAGCACCGTCCACAGCGGCGCGGCGAAGCCGCGCAGGCTCCCGGCGGCGAACGCTTCGCGCACCGCGTAGCTGGGAAAGCCCCAGATGTTGTCCATCACCGAGCCCGAGTCGGAGCGAAGCCGCTCGTGCTCGGGGATCTGGGAGTTGCGGGCCAGGTACGCATAGGTCTGCCACGGCTTCTGGTTGATGCCGAGCACCGCGATGCGGTCGGCGGGCACGCCTGCGACGCGGAGGTAGTCGACGAGGGCGAAGGAGCCCAGGCCGCCCCCGACCGTGACCAGCGGGACGTCGTGGACCGGGATGCCCGCCGCCTCCAGCATGGTGTCGTCGAGCCACTCCTGGGCGACGAGCTGGGGGGTGAGGTCGCCGCCCGCGCCGCCGAGCCGCCGCGTGGCGCCCGGGCCGGGATCCGTGCCTCCGTTCGTCACCACACCACCCCCGTCGTGCTGGCGAGAGCTTACCGGCGCCCGTGCGCCGGCACCGGTCAGCGGCCCTCGCGCACCGCCAGGTAGAAGACCACCTCGGACGGCGGGTAGATCGACTCGCAGGGGATGCCGTTGGTGTCGGAGTCCATCCGATCCGGTCGGCCGTCCCACTCCCAGTACGCGAAGGCAGCGGCGTAGTCGAAGCCCTCCGGCTGCAGCTCGGCGCAGAGCCGGCCCGGTGGCTGGCCGAGGAAGTCGGGCAGCGAGGCGAGGTCCAGCACGGGCGCCGGCAGCCAGCCGGGCGGCAGGCCCTCCGGGATCACCTCGGCCCACACCTCGGAATCCACGAGCGCAGCGTCACCGGTGCCGGCCACCACCGTGCCGGCGGGGACCTCGGCCGCAACCGGGTACGAGGAGCCCGGGCCGGTTTGGGCCGCCACGTTGGCGGTGACGACCCAGACGCCCGGCTCCGACAGGAGCACGCCGGCAACCGAGCTGCGCAGCGCCGAGGTCAGCGCCAGCTCGGCGCCGAGCTCGTTGGCTGCGAGGAAGTTGAGGCTGGCCCAGCCGCGTGTGGCATCGTCCAGCGCGACCTCCGCCCAGTAGGAGCGTCCGATGCTGGCAACGCTGCCGGTGGCCGCGATCCCGGTCCGGTCCGGGGCCAGCTCGGCGATCGGCGGCTCGAAACGCACACCGGGGCCGGCCCGCACGTTGAGCGTGTCGTCGGCGGCCACGTCGACCACGTCGAGCAGCATCACCGCGTCCAGCTCGGGCGGGGTCTCCGGAGGGGGCGGCTGCGGGGTGGGGTCCTCCTCGCGGTCGTCGTCGGGCGCGGGCGTGGTGGGCGTCCGGGCCTGGGTGTCGGGGACCATGGACTTGACCGGGCCCGTGTCGATGGTCGGCTCCGCGTCTCGCTCCAGGAACCAGGTGACCGCCAGGGTGGCGCCGATGCCGATCGCGATGGTGATGGCGAGGTTGATGGCCAGGCGGCCGATGCGGCGGGCGCCCCGTCGTACCGCCCGGCGCCGGCGCCTGCGAACCGGGGGCGGCGGCGGGGGCGGGCCGGGATCGACGACGCGGGTGGTGCCGCCCCCGGCCGGGCTGCGGGTCGTGCCCGCCGCGGTGAGGCCGCGCAGCGCGGCGGCGAATTGGCCGGCGGATTGGGGACGGTCGGTGCTGGCCAGCTCCATGGCCCACGCCACGGCGTCGCTGGCGGCCTGGCCGACGGCCGGGTTGACGGTGGTGGGGGCCGGAAGGTCGACGGCGCCGGTGTAGCGGTCGAGGGACGGCACCGGCGGGATGCCGGTGAGCATGTGATAGGTCGTCGCGCCCAGCGCGTACACGTCGGTGGCCGGGCCGAACCGGCCGTGGGCCGTGTACTGCTCGACGGGGGCGTAGCCGGGGGTCAGCGTCTGGCTCATCAGCGACGACCGGCCCTCGGCGAACTCGCGGGCCGTGCCGAAGTCGACCAGCGCGACGTGGCCGTCCTCCATCACGATGACGTTGTCGGGCTTGATGTCGCGGTGCAGGAGGCCCTCGGCGTGCACGGCGTCGAGCGCCGCGGCGATCTCGGCCGTGTACCGCACGGCCTGGTCCTCGGGCAGCGGGCCGCCGGCCATGACCTGCTTCAGCGAGCGGCCCCGCAGCAGCTCCATGACCACGTAGATCGTCCCGTTGTCCTCGAGGAACTCGTGGACGGTGACGATGCTGGGATGCCGGAACCGGGCCAGTGCTCGCGCCTCCTCCCGGATCCGGTCGAGCCGCTCGGTGAACTCGCTTTCCAGCCCGGGTGGCGGGCGCACCCGGCCCTCGACCCGGCTGGAGCCGGCGAGGAAGAACTCCTTGATCGCCACCGGCCGGTGGAGCTGCGTGTCGGTCGCCCGGTACGTGACCCCGAAGCCGCCCTGGCCGAGGACGCCGTCGATCACGTACCGGCCGTCGCCGAGCGTCGTCCCGTCGGCCAGCCGGTGCCCGTCGCTCATTCCCCTGCCTCCCTCACGCCAGAAACCCTACCGCCGCACTACGGGTCAGGTCAGGTCAGGTCAAGGCCGGCGGGGGGGCAGCGCGACGGTCGACGAGATCGACGACCGCGTCTGCCAGGGCTCCGGCCGTGCCTCACCCGCCGCCAGGCGCAGCTCCCCCGAGAGAGGGGTCCCCGTGGTGTTCCGCAGCTTCGCGTCGATCTTGACGCCACCGGCGTCGTCCTCGCTCACGGTGACGGTCGCCGTGACCGGCTCGGGGGCGGTCTGGGCGAGGGCGGCCGGCCCGACCGGCAGCGACGCTGCGGCCCCCGGGTGCTGCCTTCTAAGCTCGCGCCATGGCCGAGCGAGACGTCCCGGCGGCGGCGCAGGAGGAACTGGACCACTTCATGGCCGGGCTGCGCAAGCGCAACCCCGGCGAGACGGAGTTCCACCAGGCTGTGCATGAGGTCGCCGAGGTGCTGGTGCCGTTCACGCTGGAGCACACCGAGTACCGCGACGCGCAGATCCTGGAGCGCATGACCGAGCCCGACCGGGTCGTGATCTTCCGGGTGACGTGGGAGGACGACGCCGGCAACATTCGCGCCAACCGGGCGTGGCGGGTGCAGTTCAACAACGCGATCGGCCCCTACAAGGGCGGCCTGCGGTTCCACCCCGACGTGACGCTCAGCGTGTTGAAGTTCCTCGGCTTCGAGCAGGTGTTCAAGAACAGCCTCACCGGCCTGCCGATGGGCGGCGGCAAGGGCGGCGCCAACTTCAACCCGAAGAGCAAGAGCGACCGGGAGGTGATGCGCTTCTGCCACTCGCTGATGATCGAGCTGCACCGCCACATCGGGGAGCACACCGACGTGCCCGCCGGCGACATCGGGGTGGGCGCCCGCGAGATCAGCTTCATGTTCGGCCAGTACCTCCGGCTGGCCAATCGCTTCTCCGGCATCCTCACCGGCAAGGGGCTGGCGTTCGGTGGCAGCCTGGTGCGCACGGAAGCCACGGGGTACGGGGCGGTGTACTTCTGCCGCGACATGCTCGCTCACCACGACGACAGCGTGGAAGGCAAGACCGCATTGGTGTCGGGCTCGGGCAACGTGGCGCTGTACACGATGGAGAAGCTGGACCACCTCGGGGCGCGAGCGGTCACGGCGTCGGACTCCGGCGGGTTCGTGCACGACCCCGACGGGATCACCGGCGAGAAGCTGGAGTGGCTCATCGACCTGAAGGAGAACCGCCGGGGGCGCATCCACGAGTACGCCGACCGGTTCGGCGTCGACTACCACGAGGGGCAGCGACCCTGGGCGGTGCCGGCCGACCTGGCGTTCCCGTCGGCCACGCAGAACGAGATCGACGGCGAGGACGCCAAGGCACTCGTCGGCAACGGCGTGCGGGCCGTGGTGGAAGGGGCCAACATGCCCTCGGACCTCGACGCGGTGCACGTGTTCCGCACTGCGGGGACCCTCTACGCGCCGTCGAAGGCGGCCAACGCGGGCGGCGTGGCGGTGTCCGGCCTCGAGCAGAGCCAGAACGCGCTGCGGATCTCATGGACCCACGACGAGGTCGACGAGCGGCTCAAGGAGATCATGCGCGGCATCCACAACGCCTGCGTGCGCCACGGCGCAGACGGCGACGGGCCGGTCGACTACGTCAAGGGCGCCAACATCGCCGGCTTCGTCAAGGTCGCCGACGCCATGCTCGCCTACGGCGTCGTGTAGCTCACGTAGACTGCGCCGATGCCCGAAATCACCGCCATCCACGTCGCCCCCCAAAAGCGGGCGAACCTCCAGTCCGTCGACGAGATCGAGGCCGTAGCCGACGAAGGCCTGGTCGGCGACCGCAAGTTCGGTCTCGGCTCGCAGCGCAGCATCACCGTGGTGTCCGAAGAGGAGCTGGCCAAGGCCGGCGCCGAACTGGGACGCGACATCGTGCCCGGGTCCACCCGCCGCAACGTCACCATCGGCGGCATGGAGCTGTCGCGCGAGCCCGGCACCCGCTACCGGCTCGGCGACGTGCTGATCGAGGTGTTCCAGGACTGTGCGCCCTGCGAGCAGATGGAGGAGACGGTCGGCCCGGGAGCGCGAGAGGCGCTGCGGGGCCGGGCCGGGATCCGCGGCCGCATCGTCACCGGCGGCACGCTGCGGGTGGGCGACCCGGTCGAGCTCGTCTAGGAGCCCGCTGAGCAATACATGTCACGGCATCACTCAGCAGACTCCTAGCGGCGGAACGCCCCGGCGAGCCGCGCCAGCCCCCAGCGGGTGACGAGCCACAGCGCCTCCAGCGGGATCGCCAGCCGCATCTTCGACGATCCGCCGGTGCGGGGCCGGAACGTGATCGGGACCTCGGTGATGCGAAGCCCGCCGCGGTGGGCACGCCACGCTATCTCGATCTGGAACGCGTATCCCTGGGCGACCGCAGTGGCGGGCGCCAGCGCCCCGAGCACGTCTGAGCGGTACGCCCGGAAGCCGGAGGTGGCATCCCGCACGCCGAAGCCCAGCACGAGGCGGGCGTAGAGGTTGCCGAGGCGGGATAGGAGCGACCGGGATGGGGCCAGCCCGCCGCCGTCGCCGCCCGCGACGTACCGGCTGCCGATCGCGACGTCGGCGCCACCGTCGATCGCGGCCACCAGGTGCGGCAGCTCCGCAGGGTCGTGGGAGCCGTCGGCGTCCATCTGACACACCACGGCCGCCCCGGTGGTGAGCGCATCGTGGAACCCGGCCGTGAGCGCCCGGCCAAGGCCCTCCTTGGCGTCGCGATGCAGCACCGAGACTGCGGCGTGCGCCCCGGCGAGGCGGTCGGCGAGGTCGCCGGTGCCGTCCGGTGAGGCGTCGTCGACCACCAGCACGCCGTAGCCCTGCGCGACGACGCCGGCGACGACCGCCTCCAGCGCCAGGGCCTCGTTGTAGGTGGGAACCACCACCAGAACGTCCATGAGGACGCGAGGCTACCGCGGGTTCTGAGAGGTGCCCGCAGACTCCTAGTGTCGCATCCATGTGGCGGCGGGTGGCGACCGGGTTCGGCCTGCTCGCGGTGATCGCCGCGACCGTGGCCGTGCGCCTCCCGGCGCTGCGGTCGGCGCGGCACGTCGACTTCGACGAGGGTGTGTACGGGGTGTCGGTGCTGGCCATGCGCGACGGCGCCTGGCCCTTCCACGACGTCTTCTCCAGCCAGGGCCCGCTGTTCCTGCCCGTGTTGTGGGTGTTCGACACGCTGGGGCTCGGCAACTTCCGGGCGCTGCGGGTCGGGATGGTGCTGATCGCGATCGTCGTGGCGCTCGGGGTCTACGTCGTGGCGCGTCGGGCATCGCAGTCGACCTTCGCGGCGCTGGTCGCCGCCGCCGGCGTCGGCACGGCGGGGGCGGGGGTGGCGGCGGCGGGCGCGGTCCACTCCGACGGGCTGGCGCTGGCGTTGGGTGTCGGAGCGCTGGCCGTGCTCATCGCCCCCGCGCCGGAGGGCCGCTGGCGGCCGGTGGTCATCGGTGCGCTCGTCGGCGCGGGGATGGCGGTGAAGAGCATCTTCCTGCTGCCCGTCGCGGTGGCCGTGGCCTGGCACTACGGGTGGCGGAGGGAATGGCGGGCGCTGGCAGAGGCGTCCGGCGCCGCCGCGATCCTCGGTCTCGTCGTCACGCTGCCGTGGGGGCTGGGGAACGTGTGGGACCAGTTCGTGACGTTCCACCTCGACGTGCCGCGGGAGCGCAGCCCGTATCGCAACCTCGTCGCCACCGTCGGGCGGATGTGGCGGCGCGACGCCCTGTTCCTGGTGCTGGCCGGGTCGGCCATCCTCGGGGTGCTGATCCGGCTGGGCCGGCGCCGCTGGCCGGCCGGGCCGCGCCAATTCCACGCCACGATGCTCGTGTGGCTGCTGGCCACCGCGGTGCTGCTGCTGTTCGGCGTCGAGATGGAGCGCGGCTCGTACCGTTTCCTGTGGTTCTTCCTCGCCCCGGCGGCCGTGACGTTCGCGATCTTCCAGCCGCCCGTCGTGCTCGTCGCCCTGACCGTGGTGGGAGGGGCGTTCCTGGTGCCCCGCCACTTCGACGAGGACAACCGGTTCCTCGACGAGCAGAAGCTGGCGCCGACCAGCCAGGCGATCGTCGCCGCTCTCGAGGCGCTGCCCGACGGAGCGCTGGTCCTGTCGGACGACCCCGGGTTCGCCTGGATCGCCGGCCGCCACCCCCCGCCGCCGCTGGTGGACGTGTCGTGGGCGCGCATACAGTCGGGCGACCTGACCTCCGACGAGGTCCTGGCGGGCGCGGCGTTGCCCGAGACGTGCGCCGTGCTGTTTCACTCCGACCGCTTCGACTTCCTCGACCCCAGCCTCGACGAAAAACTGCTGGCCCACGGCTACGAGCTGGCTGCCGACTACGGCAACGACGAGCGGCTGTACCTCAGGGCGCAGTGCAGACCGTAGGATCCTCGAAGGGAGGAGTGGAGTGGCGCAGTTCGACGTCTTCATCTCGTACGCAAGCGAGGAGCGCACGGCGCTCGCCGAGCCGCTGTACCGGGCGCTGGCGGCTAGGGGGTTGTCCGTGTTCTTCGACGAAGACGAGCTGGTGTTGGGCGCGTCGGTCTTCGACAC
>JBFJZV010000056.1:0-16241 GCA_041621915.1 Acidimicrobiia bacterium
CCCTTCGACGTCGGTCAGCGTGTCGGTGCCCTCGCCGGTGACCGTGCCGTCGCCGTTGAAGTCGACGTCGGCGGTCACCGGGCCGGCGGCCTCCGAGTAGTCCGCCTCGTCGACGCCGCCCTCGCCGTCGAGCGTGTCGTCACCCGGCCCGCCCTGGAGGCTGTCGTTGCCCGCGCCGCCGCGCAGGATGTCGGCGCCGCTGCCACCGCAAGCGATGTCGTCGCCGCCGTTGCCGTCGAACGTGTCGTTGCCGTCGCCGAGGTGGATCACGTCGTCACCCGACGTGCCGACCACCACGTCGTCACCGTCGGTGGCGCCGGCGAGGTTCACGGCGAAGCCGAGGCATGTGCCCGGCGGAGCGCTCTGGGCCGCCGGCCCGAGCGGCGCGGCCAGCAACGCCGCCATCAGTAGCACCCCCAGCGTGACCGACCTCAGTGTCCGGCGACGACCCCTCATCACGACCCTCCCGTGCCTCCCTTGGCGCTCCCCAACCGGGGTGCACACTACGCGATCGCGGGGCGCGGTGCATCACATCGGTAGGGTCGCCGGATTGATGCGCCGCTTCGTTGCCGCCGGGTTCGGGCTGGGGTTCATCCCGCGCCGCTTGTGGCGCAGCGACATGGGGGCGGGCACGTTCGGGGCGGCGCTGGGCGCCGCAGTCGCGCTGCCGTTGCTGCTGGCCCCCTGGTGGGCGGGGCTGGTGGCGTTCCTGGCGGCGCTGGCGCTGTCGCTGTGGGCGGGGGCCCCGTTCAACCGCGGCCACGAGGACCCGCAATGGGTGTGCATCGACGAGGTGGCCGGGACGCTGGTGGCGCTGATCGGGCTGTCGGGCTGGCCGTGGCTGGTGGCGCTGGTCGTCGCCAGGCTGGCCGACATGTACAAGGTGCTGCCCGGGGTGTACCGCGCCGAGGCGCTTCGGGACGGCATCGGCATCACCGCCGACGACGTGGTGGCCGGCCTCTACGGCCTCGCCGTCGGTTGGGCGCTCCAGCTCTGGGTGTTCTAGCGGCGCCAAAGGAGCCGGGCCGGAGAGAGCGAGCGCGGGCGCGTGACCCTCATCCCAGGTCGACGAATCGGGCGTCGGCGATGCCCTCCAACGCCAGGAGGCCCTGCACCTGATCGTCGCCGAGCGGGTCGTCGAGGTTCAGCCCCATCATCGCCCGGCCCGTCGACGCCTGGCGGCCGACCGCCATGTTGGCGATGTTGACCCGCTGCGCACCGAGAAAGGTGCCGAGGCGGCCGATCACGCCAGGCACGTCGTCGTTGCGCACCACCAGCAGGTAGCGGGTGATGGGCAGCTCGATGTCGTAGCCGCCCACCTCCGTGAGCACCGGGCCCTTTCGATCGGTGACGGTGGCCGAGAACGACCGCTCTTTGCCGCCCACGGTGCCAAAGATCCGCACCACCGAGAGATACGTAGCCGAGTCGATCGACGCCTCCTCCGACCAGCGCATCCCGTGGGCCTGCGCCAGCGACTGCACGTTGACGAACGAGACGTTCTCGGCAACCCGCGTCAGCGCCCCCTTCAGCATGCTGAGCGTGAAGGGCCGGACCGGGTTGGCAGCCACCTCGCCCTCCAGGCGGATCGTCACGACCTCCGGCAACCCGCGGCTGAAGCCGGTGAGGATCGCGCCCAGCGACGCCGCCAGGTCGAGGTATGCGTGGGCAGCCTCGTCGAGGCCCGACCCGATGTCGAGGTTCACGGCCGACCGCACCAGCTCACCCCGCAGCGCAGCAGCCACCGCCTTGGCCACGGCGACGCCGGCTTTGGCCTGCGCCTCCCGCGTGGAGGCCCCAAGGTGCGGGGTCAGCACCACCTGCGGGAGGTCCCGGAGCGGGCTGTCGGGCAGCGGCTCCTCGGCGAACACATCGAGCGCAGCGCCGGCGACTCTGCCGGACCGCACCGCGTCGGCGAGCGCCTGTTCGTCGACGATGCCGCCGCGTGAGGTGTTGACGATGCGCACCCCGTCCTTCATGAGGGCGAACGCCTCCTCGCCCAGCAGCCCCTCCGTGTCGCGGGTGCGCGGCAGGTGGACGGTGAGGAAGTCGGCCAGCGCCAGCAGGCCACCCAGATCGGCTGCGGGCTCGGCTCCGATCTGACGGACCCGATCCTCCGCCACGTACGGGTCGTAGGCCACCACCCGCATCCCGAACGCCCGGGCGCGCTCGGCGACGAGCGTGCCGATGCGGCCGAGCCCGACGACTCCCAAGGTCTTGTCGTACAACTCAACGCCCTGGAACTTCGAGCGCTCCCACTGCCCGGCCCGCATCGACCGGTCGGCCTCCGCGACCCGGCGGGCCTGTGCCAGCAGCAGGGCCAGCGTGTGCTCGGCAGCCGAGATGGTGTTGGCGTCCGGCGCGTTGACGACCAGCACCCCCGCCTCGGTTGCCGCGACCACGTCGATGTTGTCGACGCCGATGCCCGCCCGCCCCACGACCTTCAGCTCCGGCGCCCCAGCGAGAAGGTCGCGGTCGACCTTCGTGGCAGACCGCACGATGAGGCCGGCGGCATCGGCGAGGCGCTCGGTGAGCTCGGACCGGTCGGCGCCGACCGCGACATCCACATCGCAGTGCTCGACGAGCGCGGCGAGCCCGGCGTCGGCGATGGTCTCGGCGACGACGACCTTCGGCTTCGGACCGGGATCGATGAGGTGCATCTGGCTCATGTCTGGCGGCATTGTGGCGGGTGGTGCGGGGGGCGCAAAGGCGTAGCGTAGGGGTGGCGAAGGAGGTGCGCGATGACGTGGTCGCCGCAGACCATCGTGGTCGGAGTGGACGGGTCCGAGCAGAGCGTCCGGGCCGCCGAGGTGGCGGCGGCCATGGCACGAGTCCACGGGGCGCGGCTGCTGCTGGCCACCGTGGTACGTCCGCCGGAGGGGTGGTGGGGCCTCGTGGGGTCGCCGCCTCCGGCCGAGGCGCTGGGCGACGCGCTCGCCAAGGCGCAGGCCGAGGTGCTGGACACGGTCGTCGGTGGCCTCGACCTGGAGGGGATCACCCACGACACGGTCGAGGAGATCGGCGATCCGGCCGCAGCCCTCGCCAACCTCTGCACGCGGGAAGGCGCCGAGATCCTGGTCGTCGGCCGCCGCGGCGCCGGCCTCGTCGAGCGACTGGTGATGGGCTCGGTGGCCGACCGCGCCGTCAGGCTGGCCCCCTGCCCGGTCCTCGTCGTGCCTTGACATTGCCGCCGACCCGGGCGTCGCAAGACGCGCCCCGGCACCGGGGGCCCTCTCGGCCCGTCACATTGCCGCCGACCCGGGCGTCGCAAGACGCGCCCCGGCACCGGGGGCCCTCTCGGCGGCGGCTGCCGTACGCGCCGGTCCTACGTCGTGGCCGGCACGCAGTGCCGGCCTGGAATCAACCCCATGTCGCGTCGGCCGGCCCGCGCCCCGGCACCGGGGGCCCTCTCGGCCCGTCACATTGCCGCCGAGCCGGGCGTCGCAAGACGCGGCTCGCGTCGGGGGCCCTCTCGGCGGCGGCTGCCGCACGCGCCGGTCCTACGTCGTGGCCGGCACGCAGTGCCGGCCACGAACCAACCCCGCGCCGCGTCTACCCGCCCGCGCGGCGGGGGGAGAAGCCGCACAGAAACCGGGCGCAGGCACCTTGCCTCCCCCGCGTATGCGACACCGCAAGCGGGGAGGTGGCCGAGGCCCGCAGGGCCGAGGTCGGAGGGGGCGAGCGCGGGCGCGCTTGCGCTACGCGCCTGGCGAGTAGATCTCTCGCCCGAACAGCTCCTCGTTGGCCCTCTCTATCGCCGCTCGGCCGTCCGAGCTGAGGAGCCAGTCGACGAAGGCGCCGGCCGCCTCCTGCTCCTCACCGCCTTCGACCACGATCGCCCGGTAGGGGTTGGCGAGCAGGTTGCTCGGGGCCAGATCCACCGCAGCCAGCGTCACGACGTCCCCGGCGGCCAGGAAGCTGCCCTCCTCGGCCAGCGTGAACGCACCGCGCTGGTCGGCCACCTGCAGCGTCAGGCCCATGCCCTGACCCGTGGCCACGTACCAGGGCTCGCCGTCGGGAGCGACGCCCGCCAGGTCCCATACCTCGCGCTCCCGCTCGTGAGTGCCCGAGCCGTCGGCCCTCGTCACGAAATCCCAGCCCTGCCCGGCGATCGCCGCGAAAGCGGCGCCTGGGTCCAGACCGTCCAGGTCGGAGACCCGGCCGGGCGGGCCGACGAGCGCGAACCGGCTCTGCAACAACTCGACGACCCGGGCGGCGCGTCCCTCGTCCACGAATGCCTGCTCTGCAGCCGGTGCGTGGGTGATCAACAGGTCGGCGCCCCCGCGGCGCCCCAGCTCCAGCACCTGGGCGGTGGCCTCCCCGACCACCGACACCTCGACGCCCGGGTTTTCCGCCTCGTAGTCGGCGACGACGGCGTCCAGCAACCCGCTGTCGACCAGCGTCGTCCCGGCCGCCACCAGCACCCGGTCGCCGCTCGGCCCGCACGCCGCCGCCAGCACCAGCAGAACGGCCGCGGCCCTCCGCCTCACCGGGCGACGATCCGCACCGCGGTGGCCTTGACGGCCACGGTCACCGGGAGGCCCGGCTCCAGGCCCAGCGCTTCGAGGGAGCCGGGCGTCACCAGCGCCGCCACCCGAACACCGGCGTCGACGAGCACCTCCACCAGCCGCCCCGCCGGCCGCAGCTCCGCGACCCGCCCCGGCCAGGCGTTGCGCGCCGACCCGGCGTCGTCGTGCGCTCCTGCGTATACAGTCACCGCCTCGGCACCGAACAGCGCAACGCCCGGCTGACCAACGGGGCCCTCGCCCAGCCCCCATATCTCCAGCCCGCCTGCACGCAGCGCCGCCAGCCCACCGTCGGCGGCGGCTACGACGCCGGAGAGGGCATTGCCGACGCCGACCACTGCGGCCACCGCGTCGTCGGCCGGGAGCGCGAACACCTCCGCCGGGGTGCCGACCTGGCGCACCGCACCGTCGATCATGACGGCTACCCGGTCGCCGAGAACCGCAGCCTCGTCGTGGTCGTGGGTCACCACGACCGCGGCCCGGTCCCCGAGGGCGTCGACCACGGTCCGCGCCACTGCAATGCGGTCCCTGGCGTCGAGGGGGGCGAGCGGCTCGTCGAGCAACACCAGCCGCTCCGGCCGGGCGAGCACCCGGGCGAGCGCGAGCCGCTGCCGCTCGCCGCCGCTGAGCGCCCGGGCGGCGCGGTCGGCGAAGTCGGCCATGCCCAGGCGGGCGGCCAGCTCCTCGGCCCGGCGGGCGGCGGCGGCGTCGAGACCGAGCCGCAGGTTCCAGCCGGCGCCGCCGCGGAACAGGTAGGGACGCTGCGGGAGGTAGGCGGCCGGTGCGGATTCCCAGCCGGCCGCCGGCGCCGGCGGCACGGAGCCGGCCAGCATCCGCAGCAGCGTGGACTTGCCGGAACCGTTGGGACCGTAGAGCACGAGGCGCTCGCCGGCCGCAACGTCTAGCCGGTCCACGACCAGCGGCCGGCCGTCGCCCAGGCGGCCCGCCACGGAGCGCAGCCCGACGGTCATCGGGCGGGCTCCCGGAGCTGGAACCAGGTGAGCGCACCGTTCACCGCCAGCGCCACGACCAGCAGCACGACACCGAGCGCGAGGGCCGCCCCGAACCGAGCCTGGCGCGCCTCCTGCACGATGGCGGTGGTGAGCACCCGGGTCTCGCCCACGATGTTGCCGCCGACCACGAGGACCGCCCCGACCTCGCTCACCACGCGGCCGAAAGCCGCCGCCACCGCGGCCGCGATGCCCGGCCACACCTCCCGCGCCGCCACGCCGGCCTGCCGGGGACGGGACAACCGCAGGGCGGTGAGCTGCTCGCGGGCATCGGGAGCGAGGGCCCGCACGGCGCCCGCCGTCACTCCCGCAGCGATCGGGACGGCCAGCAGCGTCTGGGCGGCCACCATCGCGGCCGGGGTGAACAGCAACCCCCACGACCCCAGCGGTCCGTCCCGCCACAGCAACAGCAGGAGGAACAGGCCGGCGAGGACCGGTGGGACGCCCATGCCGGTGTTGACGGCGACGGTGAGCGCCGTGCGCCCCCGAAACCGACCGAGTCCCAGCGCCAGACCCAGCGGCACGCCGAGCGCGACCCCCAGCACCGTGGCCAGCCCCGAGACCCACAGGGTCAGCGCCAGCACCGTGCGCAGCTCCGGGCCGAACTCCCCGAGCAGCCTCAGAGCGTCTGCGACGACCTCACCGAGGAACTCCACGGCTGCTCCTTGACGCCGTTAGGCGGCGTTGAAGAACCAGAACCAGGCGGCCGCCCCGACGACCGCGGCGAAGAGCGCCGCCTTGAACGCGCTCTTGACGACCCCGTAGACGAAGATCAGCACCGCCAGCCCGCCGACGATCGCCAGCACCGCCAGCAGCGCCGGGTCCCCTCCTGTGGAGGCGAGCAGCCCGTCGGGGATGCGGTCCACGACGGTCTCGGGCAGCCGGTCCACGACGTCCTCGGGGATCTGGTCCAGCACGCCCTCCTGGATGCGCTGCACCACGTCGTCCGGCAGCCGGTCGAGCACGTCGGACGGGACCTGGTCGATGAGGTCCTCGGGCGGGATCGTCGTGTCTTGGGCCTGGATCACCGGCGGCATGGTACCCACCCGCCGCCGGAAGCCGCCGCCCGAGGCGGTACGCTGCCGCCTCCGTCCGGAGGAGGACGCCATGCCGGTGACCGCAGTGGTGGGCGCCAACTGGGGAGACGAGGGCAAGGGCCGGCTGGTCGACTACCTCGCCGCCCGGTCCGACTTCGTGGTGCGCTTCCAGGGCGGCAACAACGCTGGCCACACCGTCCACAACGACCAGGGCGTGTTCAAGCTCCACCTCGTGCCGAGCGGGGTGTTCTACCCGGCCGTCACCAACCTGCTGGGCCCGGGAGTGGTCGTCGACCTCGCCGCCTTCGCGGCCGAGCTCGACGAGCTGGAAGCAGGCGGAGTGGACACGTCCCGGGTGCTGGTGTCGGATCGGGCATCGGTCGTCTTCCCCTTCCATCGCGACATCGACGTGTGGGAGGAGGAGCGCTTGGGCGGAGGGCACATGGGCTCGACGAAGCGCGGGATCGCCCCCGCGTACGGCGACCGGTACCTGCGCAAGTCGGTGCTCGTCGGCGAGCTGCTGGAGCCGCGGGACCGGATGGTGAAGCGGGTGCGGTTCGCCGTCGAGTGGGCGAGCCTGCTCGCCGAGCGAGTCTACGGGCGCCCGCCCATCGACCTCGACCAGGTGCTCGCCTGGGTCGATGCCGCAGTGGCGGCGCTGGCGCCCCGGGTCGTGGACACCACCACGCTCCTGCGGGACGCGCTGGCCGGCGAGAAGCGAGTGCTGCTCGAGGCGCAGCTCGGGGCCCTCCGCGACCTGATGTACGGCATCTACCCGTACACGTCCTCCAGCAACTGCCTCACCGCCTTCGGGCCCATCGGCGCGGGGATCCCGGGGGCGCAGGTCGACCGGGTCATCGGGGTGGTGAAAGCGTTCTCGACGTCTATCGGCAGCGGCCCGTTCGTCACGGAGATCCACGGCGACGACGCCGATCGCTGGCGGGAGGCGGCCGGCGAGTACGGCGCCGCCACCGGCCGGCCCCGCCGCATCGGCCACTTCGACGCGTTCGCCACGGGCTACGGGCTGGCCGTGCAGGGCGCCACCGAGGTGGCGCTGACCAAGCTCGACAGCCTGAGCGGACGGAAGGAGCTGCAGATCTGCAAGGGCTACACCGTCGCCGGGAAGCCGGCCGCCACCTTCCCGCTGGCGTCGACCCTCGACCGGGCCGAGCCGGTGTACGAGACGCTGCCAGGCTGGGACGCCGACATCCAGGGGGTGCGGGCCTTCGCCGACCTACCAGGTGAGGCCCAGGAGTACGTCGAGGCGATCGCCAGGCTCATCGGCCCACCGATCCGCCTGATCTCGGTCGGCCCCGAACGCGACCAGATGATCGTCATGTAGTAGTCGCGGCCGGAGGCCGGCTGCGCCGCTACTCGCCCCCCACCCCCTCGTCTCGCTCGGGGGGAACGTCGAGACCCGCGAATTCGCGTACCACCAGGGCCCGGTCCAGGTCGTCCAGCGCCTCGGTCAGGAGGCGCGTGAGACGGACGTCCTCGCTGGCCGCCAGCGCAGTGGCGGTCAGCGCCCGCACTTCGGGGTCGACCCGGAAGTACGGGTACAACCCCAGGAAGTAGGCGCGGGCCTCCTCGAACTGCCAGGTGGCGAACACGCCGGGGACTTGCGTGAAGAACTCCTCGGTGTAGGGCTGGAGAAGATCGGTCTGGGCCGCCCACCCGAAGCCGGCCATCGCCGCTTCCCGCTCGTACAGCGAGCCGTATTCGCGGCCGTTGATGCGCCGCCAGGCCTCCTCCTTGATCACCGGATCGGGCCGGGAGACCTCGGCCCGCAACGCGGCCCGCCGGCCGCGGTCGGACGGGTCGCGGGCCAGCTCGGCGACGACCCGCTCCGCTGCGCCCGGGACGCCGTGCGCCGACCAGCGCACGGCCAGCGACCACCTGGTGTCCTGGTCGATGGTCAGCCCGTCGCTTGCCTCCTCACCGTCCACCACCCGCCCCGCCAGCGCCAGGTCGTCAGGATGCTCCGCGACGGCCACCAGGAACCCCGCCCAGTAGCGGCGGGCGTCGCCGGCGGGGGCGGTGTCGAGCGCCGCTCTGGCGACCTCCACCAACCTCCTCCGTTGCGCGGCGGCGATCTCGGCGGGGACGTACCGGGCGACGGCGCCCTGGGCGCGCCGCAGCGTCGATTGAAGGATCGGGAGGCTCTCTTCTGCCGGGAGGTGGCGGGCCACGACCTCCAGGAAGCTCACCGACGTCACGCGATCGCGGTCCCGCACCATGTCCCACAGCGACGTCCAGATGAGCTGGCGCAGCAGCCCGTCGTCGAGCCGCAACAACGACGCCCGCACGAACTCCACGGAGGCGGGGTCGAGCGCCACTTTCGCGTAGGTGAGGTCGCCGTGGTTGGGGTAGACGAGGTCAGGGGCGGGGCGCCCCACCACGCCGGCGACCCGGGCGGCCGCCCCGTCGATGTCAGCCTGCACCGACTCGACGCGGGGCGTGGGGTGGTCGTCGTAGACCAGCCCGACGGCCACCGTGTGCGGCCGCAGCGTGGGGTGGTCCGGGTGCGCGCCCTGCTCGAGCTGCATGTGGGTGACGCGGTCGTCGACAGCCGACCACTCGACGTCGAGCGTGTTCACTCCGGTGGTGCGGAGCCAGCGGGCGGCCCAACCGGCCAGGTCACGGCCGCTGCCTTCCTGGAGCGCTGCGAGGAAATCGACGAGCTCGGCGTTGCCGAAGGCGTGGCGCTGGAAGTAGGTCTGCAAGCCTTTGCGAAACGCGCCGTCCCCGATCGAGGCGACGAGCTGGCGCAGCGCGGAGGCTCCCTTGCCGTAGGTGATCGCGTCGAAGTTGAGGAACACCTCGTCGGTGGTCTCGACCTCGTCGGCGATCGGGTGGGTGGTCGGCAGCTGGTCGGCCCGGTAGGCGGGCGCCTTGTCGCGGGTGTTGAAGTATTGCCACGGCGGCGGCAGGTCCGTGGCGGACTCGATCGCCAGGTACGCGGCGATGCTGGCGAACGACTCGTTGAGCCACAGGTCGTCCCACCAGCGCATCGTCACCAGGTCCCCGAACCACATGTGAGCCAGCTCGTGAAGCACCACTTCGGCACGCCGCACGAGCTGCAGGCGGGTGGGAGGGTCGCGGTACACCATCATGTCGGTCATCGTCACGGCGCCGACGTTCTCCATGCCACCCCAGTTGAACTCGGGCACGAAGATCTGGTCGTACTTGGAGAACGGGTAGGGCATCCCGAACGCCTCGGTGAAGAACTCCAAGCCCTGCGCGGTCACCTCGAAGAGGTCCGCAGGGTCTAGGTGGTCGGCGAGCGAGGCGCGACAGTAGAGGCCCAGCGGCACGCCGGCGCGCTCCTCGCGCACGTGGTGGAACGGCCCGGCGACCACCGCCACCAGGTAGGTGCTGAACGGCTCGGTGCGCTCGAACCTCGTCCGGCGTCGGCCGGCGCCGTCGTCCTCGGCGGACTCCGCCCGGCCGTTCGACACGACCTCCCAGCCGGCCGGGGCGGTCACGGACATCTCGTACGTCGCCTTGAGGTCGGGCTGATCGAAGCACGGGAACACCCGCTGGGCGGCATACGGCTCGAACTGCGTGTAGAGGTACTCGGCGCCGTCCTCGGGGTCGACGAACTGGTGGAAGCCCTCGCCGGTGTGGTCGTAGGCCTTTTCGTAGGACACGAGCAGCTCGTTGGTGGCGGCCAGCAGCGAGCCGGGCAGCGCCAGCCGGGCGCCGTCCCACAGGTCGGCCACGTCGGCGCCGTTCAGCTCGGCTCGTTCTAGGGTGCCCCCCGAGAACTCGACGAAGGTGTCGGCTTCGTGCGCCGATGCGAAGCGGACCGTGGTGACGCCGCGGTAGGTCTTGGCGCCGGCTTCGAGGTCGAGGTCGATCCGGTACGAGACGGCGGAGATCTGCGCCGCGCGGGCCCGGGCCTCGGCCCGGTGGAGGACGGCGCGGACGGCGGTCTGTTCAGCCATGCGGAGCGGCATGGTATCGCCCGGCGCGGGCCGGTCGGATCAGTAGCGGTAGATGGCCGCCAGCGCGGTTCGGGACGGTACATCAGCCGGATCGTCCACCACCAGCACTCGGCCCCCCGTGCGGAAGGTGGCGGCGGCCGCGGCGTCGGCGAGGTCGCGGTCGCCGGGCTGGCGGGAGTCGTGCTGCTCGGCGAGCCGCTCCGCCGCGTCGAACCGGCCCCACGCCGCGACATGGGGAGACACCAGCAGCGTCTCCACCCGGCCGTCGTGGGCGGCGAGCGCCACTTCGGCCGGGTCGTCACCGGCGCGGCCCGTGCCGGCCAACGCCTGGTACCGGGCTGCGGCCTCGGCGGTGGCGGCCGCGAACCGGGCGGCGACGATGGGCCACGAGCGTGCGTGCAGCTCGTCGACCGACAGGTGCTCCGGGTTGCCGTCGATCCCCTCGCCGGCGAGGCCTTCGTACCGGCTCACCTCGCGGTACGCGGCCTGGGTGCGTTCCGCACCCGCCAGCACGAGGGGCGCCCGCGAACCGGCGAGGAGCGTCGTCACGCCATCGTCGACCGCCCGCAGGAACCGGCGCCGCCGATCGGCGGTGTCGTCCTCGCCCAGCCCGTGGCCGTGGTAGGAGGTCTGCGCCCCGCCCCGGGCCGTGGCGTGGTACTGGAGGGCCGGCTCCGGGTCCTCGTACCAGAGCGCGGCCGCCAAGCTCTCCGGCACGTCGTCCCGTTCGACCTCGGCCGCGGTCGAACGGGTCGCCTCTACCAGTCGCACGTCGTTCTCGCTGAGAGCCAGCACGAAGTAGCGCCTGCCCCGATCGAGGTTCGCCAGCAGGGGCTTCACGTGGAAGCGCTCCCCGACCACCACCAGCTCTTCGAAGGCCGCCGGCAGCCGCAACTCCACGTGCCGGCCGGCGCCGGTGAGGATCGCCAGACCGTCCGACTGGTGCTGCCAGAACCCGCAGTCGTCGATGCGGCTGCGCACCCGGTCGAGGACGCCCTGGTCGGCGCCGCGGGTGGCGAGGCGCTCCTCGGCCTCGGCGACGAGGTTCTTCAGCCGGATCGGGCCCTGGCGGGTCTCCCGCCCGGCACGGGCAGTCGGCAGGTAGATCGACACCAACGCGTCGCCGGAGGCGTCGACGAGGCGGGCGAGCTGTTCGGGGGTGAAGACGTCCATGGTGCTCCTGATCGCGAGTACGGGACGCATACCCGGCCGCGGCGATGCCGAACCTGCGTGCTACAACGGCCGCATGACCGCCCTGCCGGCTCCGGGGACGATGCTCGGGCGCGGCGCCCGGCTGCGCTGCCCGCGGTGTGGCGGCGGCGGGCTGTTCGAACGCTGGTTCCGGATGCGCAGCGCCTGCCCGACGTGCGAACTGGATTTCGAGCGGGAGGATGGCTACTGGACCGGCGCGGTGATGGTCAACCTCGCGGTCACCGAGGGTGTCTTCATCGTGCTGTTCCTGGCGATGGTGCTCGCCACCGCCCCCGACGTCCCCTGGACCATCGTGCTGGTCGTGGTCGTCGCCGCGAACGTGGTCGTCCCGATCGCGTTCTACCCGTTCTCGCGGGCATTGTGGCTCGCCGGCGACCTCGCCTTCCGCCGCGCCGTGGGCGAGCCGGAGCCCTGAACGCTGCTGGCTACAGTCGCCCGATGGAGCCAGGCCTCGCCTCACCGCGTGATGCACTGCTGCGAGCGGACATCCGCCTGCTCGGCAACCTGCTCGGCGAGACGCTCGTCCGCCAGGACGGGCCGGAGCTGCTCGACCTCGTGGAGCAAGTGCGGGCGTTGACCAAGCGGCTGCGGGCGCCGGGCGACGACCCGGTAGCCGCCGCCGAGCTGGAGAAGCTGCTCGCCGGGCTCGACCTCGACACCGTGATCCAGCTCGTCCGGGCGTTCTCGGCGTACTTCTACCTGGCGAACGTCGCCGAGCAGACCCACCGCCTCGACGAGCACCACGGCCGCGCCGCGGGTCGTCCCCGGGGGCGGCTCCAGGCGGCGGTCGACCGGGTGCTGGACGGTGGCGCCGACGGCGCCGCCGCCGTTGAGATCGCCGGGCGGCTGGAGGTGCGGCCGGTGTTCACCGCCCACCCCACCGAGGCGGCCCGCCGGTCGATCCTGACCAAGGTGCGCCGGGTCGCCGAGCTGCTGGAGGAGCGCGCCGACCCCCGGCTCAGCGACGCCGATGCGGCACGCATCGAACGGCGGCTGGCGGAGATCGTCGACCTCGTCTGGCAGACCGACGAGCTGCGCGCCGAGCGGCCCACCCCGGTGGACGAGGCCCGATCCATGATCTACTACTTCGACGAGCTGTTCCGCGACGTGGTGCCGGAGCTGTTCGACGAGCTGGACCACCAGCTCGGCCGCCTGGGCGTCGACCTGGCCGACGGGGCGCGCCCCCTGCACTTCGGCACGTGGGTGGGCGGGGATCGCGACGGCAACCCCAACGTCACCCCGGAGGTGACGCTGGAGGTGCTGGCGATGCAACACGACCACGCCCTGCGGGAGCTGATCGCCGCAGTCGAGGAGCTGGCCACCGAGCTGAGCAGCTCGGCGCGGATCGTGGACTACTCGTCGGAGCTGGCCGCCTCCCTCGCCGCCGACCAGGAGGCGCTGCCCGAGACCCACGACCGGTTTGCCCGGCTCAGCCCCGGCGAGCCGTACCGCCAGAAGCTCGGCTACGTCCACCAGCGGCTGATGAACACCCGGCGGCGGCTGGCGGAGGGCAGCCGCCACGTCCCCGGCGAGGACTATGCCCGCGCCGCGGAGCTGGCCGCCGACCTGCTGGTGATGCGCGACTCGCTGGCGGCCAACAGCGGCGAGCTGATCGCTCGGGGCTCGCTCGGCCAGCTCATCCGCCGGGTCGCCGCCTTCGGGTTCCACCTGGCGACGATGGACATCCGCGAGCACGCCACCAAGCACCATGCCGTGCTGGCCGAGCTGTACTCCCGGCTGGACGAGGACCCGGGGTACGCGGCGCTCGACGGCCAGCAACGCATCGAGCTGCTCACGGCCGAGCTGGAGAGCCGCCGCCCGCTGGCGTCACGCACCACCCGGCTCGACGGGGAGCCGGCGAGCACGATGGCGACCTTCGACACGATCCGCGAAGCGCTCGACCGCTTCGGCCCGGACGTGATCGAGAGCTACGTCATCAGCGAGACCCGCGGCGTCGACGACGTGCTCGCCGCCGTGGTGCTGGCGAGGGAGGCGGGGCTGGTCGACCTCCATGCCGGCGTCGCCCGCATCGGCTTCGTGCCGCTGTTCGAGACAACCGAGGAGGTCCAGGGCGCCGGCGCCATCCTCGACGCGCTGCTCGGCGTGGCCCGCTACCGCGACGTGGTGGCCCGGCGCGGCGACGTGCAGGAGGTGATGCTCGGCTATTCGGACTCGAGCAAGCATGCCGGTATCACCACGTCGCAGTGGGACCTGTATCGAGCGTCCCGGGCGCTGCGCGACGTGGCGCGGGAGCACGGCGTCGGCCTGCGGCTGTTCCACGGCCGCGGCGGCACCGTTGGACGCGGCGGCGGCCCGACGGGCGAGGCGATCTGGGCCCAGCCGTGGGGCACCGTCGACGGCCGCATCAAGATCACCGAGCAGGGCGAGGTGGTGGCGGACAAGTACGGCCTGCCCAGCTTGGCCCGCGACAACCTGGAGCTGACGGTGGCGGCCACGCTGGAAGCGTCGCTGCTCCATCGAACCTCACGCCAGGCGCCCGACGTCCTGGCCCGCTGGGACGCCGCCATGGACGAAGTGTCGGCCGCCGCCTACCAGGCGTACCGGGGCCTGGTGGACGATCCGGGCCTGATGGACTACTTCCACGCCGCGACGCCGGTTGAGGAGCTGGCCTGGTTGAACATCGGGTCGCGGCCGGCCCGGCGCCCCGGCACCGCGCGGGGGCTCGACGGGCTGCGCGCGATCCCATGGGTGTTCGGCTGGACCCAGTCCCGCCAGATCGCGCCCGGCTGGTATGGCGTCGGCAGCGGCCTGGGCGCCGCAAGGGCGGCCGGGCACGGCGACGTCGTTGCGGCGATGTACGCCCAATGGCCGTTCTTCAGATCGTTCGTCTCCAATGTCGCGATGACGCTGGTGAAGACCGACATGGAGATCGCCCGCCGGTACGTCACCGAGCTCGTGGAGCCCGGCCTCCACTACGTGTTCGACATGATCCGCGCCGAGTTCGAACGAACGGTCGACGAGGTGCTCCGCATCACCGGCGAGGCCGAGATGCTCGACGCCCATCCCGTCCTGCAGCGGACGCTGGCGGTCCGCGACATCTACCTCGACCCGCTCAGCTATCTCCAGGTGGCGCTGCTGGAGCGGGCCCGCGCCGAGCAGGGCGAGCCCGACCCCAAGCTGCGCCGCGCCCTGCTGCTCACGGTCAACGGCCTGGCGGCCGGGCTGCGCAACACGGGCTGAGCTACCCAGGGAACTCCCGCCGCAGCGATATCAGCTCGCCGCGCTCGACGCTCCAACCCGTCAGCGTGACGACGATCCGGTCACCGTCGTCGTCCACCCGCAGCGTCCCGAACTGGCCCCCACCCGGGTAGACCACCCGGCCGGCATCCGATGTCGAACAGCTCTCACAGCGGTACGGCCCCCCTTTGGTGCTCCCCGTCCGGTCGAGCGCGGCGGCGTGGAGCACCGGAAACGACCCGGTGCCGGGGACCTGGCGGTCGGCGCCATCGTCGACGGCCACCATGTGGGCGTCGCCGCTGACCATCACCAGGCGGTCGATCCGGTTGCGGTCGATGAAGTCGGCGATCTGCTGCCGCTCCCAGGCGTAGCCGCCCCACTCGTCCTCGTGCGCCTCCTCCGCGTCGATCCACGGGTCGGCCTGGACCCACACGACGAGCTGGCCGGCCTCGTGCGCCGCCAGCAACTCGTCGAGCAGCCACTGCCGCTGCACCGGGCCCAGCACGCTCTTGGCGGGCCCGTCGGCGGCGGCGTGGGGCGTGCGCTGCGACCGGGTGTCGGTGACGACGAACCGCACCCGGCCGGCGGTGAACGCCTGGTACACGGGCACCGGGTCCGGCTCCGCCGCCAGCGGGTAGTGCGGCACGTACTGGCGGTAGACCTGCGCCACCGCCTGGCGGCCCGGGTTGGTCGAGTCGGAGTTGTTGGCCCCGTAGTCGTGGTCGTCCCACGTGTAGGCGACGGGGACCTCCCGCAGCAGCGTGGCCAACGCCGGCTGCGTGAGCTGGGCGTCCAGCGCCGCCCGGTACCGGTCGGGGGCGTGGGCCTCGATGTTGCCGTAGTGCAGGTCGCCGGTGACGACCAGCAGGTCCGGCCGGCCGGCGAACCCGCCGTCGCCCCGGATTGCGTCGTAGACGCTGCCGTTGGAGCCGTCACGGGCGCACGACGCGATCGCAGCGGTGAAGCTCCACGGCCGGTCGTCGGGGAAGGTCGTGAACCGGCCCACCCCTTCGTCGGGCCGGCCGTCGACCACCAGCCGGTACCGGTACTCCGTCCCGGGCGACAGCCCCGAGATCGCCAGCGACGCAACCTCGGCTTCGAGTGCCACCGGATCGGAACGCTGCACCACCGCGGCTGCCTCGAAACCAGGCGCCGGCACCACCTCCAAGGCCACCCGCGCCGCGCCGGGCACCCGGGCGGTGACCCGCACCGAGTCGGCGGTGACCGCCCCCGCCCACATCCAATCGGCGGCGCCCGGCGGCGCGGCGGTGCCCGACTCCGGGTGCTGCGGCCCGCTGAACACACCAAGCAGCC
>JBFJZV010000057.1:0-16224 GCA_041621915.1 Acidimicrobiia bacterium
CGCCGTGGGGCAGGGGCCCCACGTGCGGAGGAGGGCCGACCAGCGCCTGTTCGGCGGCAAAGCCGCCGAAGTCGGCCCGGGAAAACAACACGGCCGCCGTAGTCGGCCCGGGAGGAAGCAGTGCAGGTCACGAAGACCGTTCGGCTGGCGGCGGGAGCGCCGACCATCGAAGAGGCGGTTGAGACCTGCCTGGCCCGGGCCGCCGAGACCACCCGGGGCATCACGTCGTTCCGCATCGTGGAAGTGGGCGGCACGGTCGACTCGGCGGGTGTGCCTTCCGAGTTCCAGGTGACGCTCGACGTGACGTTCGTGGTGCGGGAGCCGGTCGCCGACCACGGCCATTGATGGCGGAGCCCACCCAGCTTGCTGCCGGGCTGTGGCAGCTACAGCTGCCGCTGCCGATCCCGCGGCTGCCGTCGGTCAACGCGTACGTCTTCGCCGGCGAAGCAGGGCTGACCGTCGTCGACCCGGGGGGCGGCCACGAAGAGGGGTACGCAGCGCTGCGCGAGGGGCTCGCCGACCTCGGTCGGGAGCTCGGCGACGTACGAACGGTCGTCGCCACCCACATGCACCCCGACCACATGGGCATCTGCACCCGCCTGGTCGAGGAGGTCGGCTGCCGGTACGTCATGCACAGGGCCGCAGCCGACCAGCTCGATCGCTACAACGACTGGGCGACGATCCGGCGTTGGGCGGCCGAGCTCGCCCGCCGCCACGGTGCGTCCCCGGCGCGCGCCGCCGAGTTGGCACACGACGACGCACGCCCCGATTGGGCGCCGCAGTCGATCCCGCCCACCGACCTCGTCGACGACGGCGACGAGGTCGTCGTGGCAGAGGGCCGGGCCCTGACCGTCATCCACACCCCGGGGCACGAGGATGCCCACATCTGCCTCGTCGACTCCGCGACGGGGTACCTGATGTCCGGCGATCACGTCCTGCCGGGCATCACCCCATTCGTCCCGTACTCCCCGACCGACCCCGACAACCTCGGCACCTACCTGCGATCGCTGCAACGGGTGGAGGAGATCGACCCGCCGCTGACGCTGCCCGCCCACCTGCAGCACATCGAGCGGGGCGCGGCCCGCGCCCACCAGATCCGGCTCCACCACCGCCGCCGCCTCGACGGCATGCTCGCCGAGTTGGACGCCGGGCGCACGACGGCCTGGGAGGTGATGGAGGCCGTGTTCCGTCCGAACCTGCCCCCGCTACACACCCGGCTGGCTTTCCAGGAGACGCTCGCCCACCTCGAGCACCTGCGGGTGGAGGGACGGGCCGAGCAGTACGAGCGCGACGGTACGGTCGCGTATCGACGCCGCCGCTGACCTACCCTCCGCCCATGCTGACGTTGCCGATCCCCGACCTGCTGGCACTCTGCTCGGGCGAACAACTGCTCGCTTTCGTCAGCCGCGGGGCGGCTGACGAGGGGGATGAGGTTCACCTCGCAGCCGGCGGGCGCCGCTCGGCCGACGAAATGAAGCCGGCCTACCGGGAATGGGCGGGCCGGGCCGCGCCCGATGGTCGATGGACGGCACTGGTGCTCGCCGTGCGTCCGGCCTCGGCGCTCGAACGCGAAGCCGGGGCGGCGCGCCATATCCTCGCCGCCGCGCCCGAGGAGGGCGACTTGCTGGTGCTGCGGGTGCACCGCCCTGACGGCGAGCCCGTGCTGTCGAACACCGCTTTCGCGGCCCGGGTGCGGTCGGTGGAGGGAGCACTGCGCTGAGTGGCCCGGTGCTCACCACCGACGACGGAGAGCGTCTCGAGGCGGTCTGGAGCCTGCCCACCGAACCGCATGCTGCGCTGGTTCTCTGCCACCCGCACCCCCAGCACGGCGGGACGATGAATGCGCCGCTGATCGCCGCGCTCGCGCGCCACATGACAAGGGAGGGTTGGGCGGTGCTTCGCTTCAACTTCCGGGGCGTGGGCGACTCGACCGGGACGTGGGGAGGCGGCGAAGCCGAGGTGGCCGACGTGGCCGCCGCGGTGCGCGCCGTTAGGTCGCGTCACCCGGGTTTGCCGACCCACCTCGCCGGCTGGTCGTTCGGGGCGGCCACCGCGCTCCGCTGGCAGGCCGCCGCTGGCGACAACTCGCCGTACGTGGGCATCGCGCCGCCGGTCGACAGCGACCTGACGCCGCGCCTGCCCTCGCCGGAGGATCTGGCTGCAGCGAACCGCACGCTGATACTCGGCGATCGCGACCAGTTCACGACCGTCGACGACCTGGCGGCCTACGCCGAGGCCATCGGGGCGCGGCTCGAGGTGATGAAAGGCAGCGACCACTTCTTCCACTTCCGCGACGTGCGCGTCGCGGAGCTGGCCGCTGCGGCCCTGCAATAGGGCTTGCTCAGCTCGCCAGCAGGTCGAAGTGCACCCCGGTGACGACCAGCGCAATGGCGACCACCTTCACCCAGGCGTCGAGCGCCGGACGGGAGATGAGCCAGGCCGTAGGGCGGATCAACCCCACCGCCACCAGCCAGCCCAAGCCGCTGAGCAACGCCGCGAGGGCGAGCAGCGCCAGGCCGCCCGCGACCGCTGCCAACACGATCAGCCAGGCCCACGAGGCGAAGAGCAGCGCGATCACGACGAACAGCAGGGCCACACCGAGGCGCCACCAGAAGTGCGCCAGCGACGCCGTGCGCACCTGGGCGGCCCCGCCGGCGGCGGTCGACCGGGAGGCCGCGGTGGCGCGACCCGCCCGCTCCCGCACCCAGATCCACACCGGTTGCCACCGCCGGCCCACCCTATCGACCATTCCCGTGAACGGGGTCGCTTGCTGCAGGGCCTCGCCGGTGCGCAGCATGCGCTCGGTGCCGACGATCTCGACCAGCACGGTCAGTGCGCCCAGGAGCTGCAGGATCTTGCCGATGCGCCCCCACCACACCATCTCCAGGCCCCACAGCTCGAACTCGAGCGTCGAGTTGCCTGATGCCCACTCCCGCCACAACTGCCACAGGCTCATCGCCCGGCGACGGTAGCCGGGATAGGATCGTCGGCGTGACCAAGATCCTCATCTCCCACGCCCACGCCGACGCAGCCTGGGCGACTCGCGTGCATGCGCGCCTCGCCGCGGCGTACGGCGACGACGCGGTGTTCTCCGACGTCGCCGACGTCCCGTCGACCGTCGGCGCGCCCGGCGTGGCCGGCCGCGTCTCGGGCCTCGACGCGATGGTGGCCGTCATCGGGCCTGGCTGGGAGGCGCAGGTGAACGAGGACCGGGATCTGGTCGCCGAGCTGGACGCGGCGATGCGCAGGGGGATCCCGCTCGTGCCGGTGCTGGTCGACGGCACGCTCCTCCCGCGCCCGGACGACCTGCCTGCTGCGCTCCGCAGCCTGCCGGCTCGACCGGCGCTCGCGTTCGACAACCTCGGGGACGAGGGCCTGGAGGCCGAGCTGGCCCGGCTCGGCGTGGCGCCGGCCACCGCTCCGCTGGTGCAGGCGCAGGCGGCGCCGAACCCGCGGCTGGCGCTGGTGATCGTGGCTGCGTTGCTGGCCTTCGGGATCGCCATCGCGGTGTTCCTCACAATCGGCACGGTGGAGACCAACGGCTGGGGCGGGCTGACGACTGCCACCGGTTGGCTCGCGCGATAGCGGTGGGGGGAGGTGGCCCGGCGCCGCAGGCGCCGGGTCGGAGGGGGCGCATGCGGGCGCGGTCGACGAGGGAGACGCGTCGGCGCGGTCCGAGCACTCGCACCACCATCCCCCCGAGGCTCCGCCTTGGGCCGGGCCTAGAGGGGGCGGAAGCCTCGGTTGCGGGCCTCGGGGAGGGTGTCGGGAGCGAACGACTGCAGCAAGTTGCGGTCCAGCAACCTGCCGGCGTCGGCCCGCTCTGACAGGGCTGCGAACTGCTCGTCGTCGTCGCAGTCGTACACCACCATGTCGTCGCGGGTGCCGACGTAGCGGTGCTCGGGAAACTGGCGCAGCCGGGCCATGGTCCGCTACGCCGTGTTCAGGGTCACGACGGCCTGCGACACGCCGGCGTTCGGCGAGGTGATGACCAGGCTGCCGGTGAGGCGGTCGCGCCGGAACTCCAGCGTCCAACGCGTACCCTCCTGGCTGCTGCTGTCGATGACGAAGCCGCTGCTGACCAGGTTGACCGTGAAGAACTGGGCGACGTCGGCGATCTCCTGGCGCATCCGCAGCTCCATCTCGGTCTTCGCGTTGCGGCCGTCCACCAGGGTGGTGCCGATCACCGCCCCGGGCGGCAGCGGGAAGTCCTCGGGGAACTGATCGGGAATCGAGCCCTCGCCGAACGACACGACCGGCTCGGTGCTCCCGCCGCCGTTGCCGTCGCCGTCGCAGGCGCCGACGAACGCGACGGATACCACCAGCGCGGCGGTCACCAGCAGCCGCTCAGTCGTCATCGGTGGGTTCGCCCGTGTCCCACTCGAGCCAGTCGACGCCCTCGGGAACTTCCGTGGGGTCGGGCTCCTCGGCGAGCAGAGCAGCGCCAGGATCGGGGTCGTCGTCGTAGCCGATGTGCTCGATCAGGGTCTCCTCGCCGTCGGTGAAGGTGAACGAGAACACGCCCAACCGCCGGAACGATCCCTCCTGGCGGCCGTGGGCGCCGGGCTCCCGCCCGTAGCCCCACGCCACCACCACCGGCTCCTCCCCCAGCTCGGCGCGGGTGAAGACCATCGCCGGGTATCGCAGCGCGAGGTCGTTGAACCCGTCGACGACCCCCTCACGGCCGGCAGTGTCGAAGAAGGAGCAATCGACGTCGGGGTGCAGCAGTTCGGCAAGGCCGTCGAGGTCATTGGCGTTGAGATACTCGACCGCGGCCGCGAGGACGTTCTCGGCGGCGGGGTCGGCGGTCGATGTGGGGTCGGGCAACGTCACGGGGGGAACCATTCAGAGAGGCGGCCGGTGATGGTAGCGAGGCTCAGCGGCGCCGACGCGACGCCAGCGCCGGGGTGGGCTCGCCCACGAACTCCACTGCGACCGGCCGTGGCCGGGGCAGCAGCCGCCACGCCGGCACCGACGACGGGGCGAGCGCGAAGTACACCGCGAGCAGCACCTGGGCGAGCCGGTCAGACACGGGGAGGCTCCCGGTACCCGCCGAACACGGCCTTCATCGCCGCAGTCATCTCGCCGAGCGAGGCTCGGGCGCGGGCGGCCTCCACCAACAACTCCATGAGGTTCGCGTCGCCGGCCGCCCCGGCCTCCAGCGCGGCCAGGGCCCGGGTAGCGGCAGCCTCGTCGCGCCGCTCCCTCACCGTGGCGAGCCGGGCGCACTGCTCGGCCTCCAACTCGGCCGGGATTCGGAGGATGTCGATGGGAGGTTCGTCGTCCTTCGCGTAGCGGTTGACGCCGACGATGGCCCGCTCGCCCGACGAGATCGCCTTCTCGAGCTCGTAGGCCGAATCGGCGATGACCCCCTGAAACCAGCCCTCCTCGATGCCCCGCAGCACCCCGTCGAGCATCGAGCCGTCGCCGAACCGCTCAATCTGGCCGAACAGCTCCTCGGCCTGCGCCTCGATGCGATCCGTGAGGTGCTCGACATACCAGGAGCCGCCGAGCGGGTCGATCGTATCGGCGACGCCGGTCTCCTCGGCAAGCACCTGCTGGGTCCGCAGGGCGATCTCGGCGGCGTGAGCGGTCGGGAGCGCGTAGACCTCGTCGAGGGCGTTGGTGTGCAGGCTCTGCGTGCCGCCGAGGATCGCCGCCAGTGCCTCCACCGTCGTGCGCACGACGTTGTTGTCGGGCTGCTGGGCCGTCAGCGACACCCCGGCGGTCTGGCTGTGGAACCGGAGCTTCAGCGACCGCTCGTCGGCTGCCCCGTAGCGGTCCCGCATCCACCGCGCCCAGATGCGGCGGGCGGCCCGGAACTTGGCGATCTCCTCGAAGAAGTCGATGTGGGCGTCGAAGAAGAACGACAACCGTGGTGCGAAGTCGTCGACGGCGAGGCCGTACCGCTGCCCCGATTCCACGTAGGCGAACCCGTCGGCGAGCGTGAAGGCAAGCTCCTCGGCGGCGGTGGCCCCGGCTTCACGGATGTGGTAGCCCGAGATCGAGATCGTGTTCCACTGCGGCACGCGCCGGCCGCAGAACTCGATCATGTCGTTGATGAGGCGGAGGTGGGGAAGCGGGGGATAGATCCACTCCTTCTGGGCGATGTACTCCTTGAGGATGTCGTTCTGGAGCGTCCCGCGCAGTGCCGCCCAGTCGACGCCCTGCTCCTCGGCGGCGACCAGGAAGAAGGCGAAGATCGCCTGGGCGGGCCCGTTGATCGTCATCGATACCGACACGTCGCCCAACGGGATCTCCGCGAACAGCGCCGTCATGTCCTCGACGGTGTCGATGGCCACGCCGCAGTGGCCGATCTCGCCGTGGCTCATCTCCTCGTCGGAGTCGAGGCCCATGAGCGTGGGCATGTCGAACGCGACGGACAACCCGTGCTGCCCCTCGGCCAGCAGGTGCCGGAACCGTTCGTTGGTGTCGGCGACCGACCCGAAGCCGGCGAACTGGCGGATCGTCCATGGCCGGCCGCGGTAGCCGGTGGGGTGTACGCCGCGGGTGTACGGGAAGGCGCCGGGGTAGCCGATGCTCTCCGCCGGCTCGCCGTCGGCCGGCACGCCGAGCGGCGGCACGTCGTCGAAGCTGAGCGTGGTGAAGCGGTCCCGGCGTTTCGAGGCCGCAGCGTACGCCGCCTCCCACGCTTCGCGACCGGTCACCCGTCGCCCTCCTCGCCCCCGCCGCCGACGGCCACCTCGGCGCCGCAGTTGGGGCACTCGGCGACATCGATGTCGCCGACGAAGAACTCGAACGAGCATTCCGGGCAGGCGGTGCGGGCGACGTTGGCCGGCGGCGGCTCTGGTGGCGGCGGAGCCGGAGGCGTTGCCAGCCCGCCAAGCCCTGGGCCGCCGGGGGCCATGCCGGGCGGGCCCGGAGGGACACCACCACCGCCGCTGTCGCCCCGGACCTCGTTGGTGGCGCCGCAGGTTGGGCAAGCGAACCGGCCGGCACCGGGAACCTGAAACTGCGTGCGGCACGCGCCGCAGCGGACGATCATGCCAACTCCCCCAGCGGCGGCCCGACCGCCCCGATCTCGGCCAGGTAGTCGGCCTCGCGGGCCAGCACCTCGGCGACGTCCTCACGGCGGTAGGTGTAGCCCGAGGCGGCGGTGCGCCGCATCACGTAGTCCACGGCTTCGTCGCCACCCGCCACCGGCGCGTCACCGCCGGCGCGCCGGTCGAGACCCTGGAGGTAGTGCACTTCCCACTCCAGCATTCGCTGGACGTCGTCGCGGTCGACGCGGGCGAACGCGTCATCGGGGAGGCGTTGGTGCACGAAGGGGACGACCTCTTCGAGCACGTAGACGATCTCGCCTGCTGGCCGGCGGCGGGTCTCCTGGATCACCATCCCGGCGACGATCAGCAACAGGACACCGAAGAAGATGGCCCCGGCCGCGACCGCGCTCACCGCTCACACCTCATTTGGGGCGAACCTCATGGGCGCCAATGGTACCGGCCGGCGCAGCTCAGGCCGGCGGGGCGGCAGTCGTCAGCCGGCCTCGCGGACGTCGGCGATCTCGCGGACGAGCCGCCACAGCGCCGGCGCCGGGCCCGCGTGGGGACAGATCGGCGCCAGGTCACCCCGCCGCATGAAGAGCTGGTGGCCGTGGACGTCGACGAACCAGCCGGTGATCTCGTTCTGTTGGCCGTTGTGGAGGGTGGTCATGGTCGCTGCTCCGCTCGGTTCACGTTTCGTGTCGGCCGGTCCATAGTTCGACTTGAGGCGACGCTTACCCGTACGACGCCGTGGCCAACCACCGAGTTCCCGGTCGGCGGCCGCCACCGGTAGCCTCCCCGGCGCTTGGACACCGCAACCTGGACCACCTTCTTCGCGATCCTGGCCCTGGCGGCCAACGGCGGCGTCGTGGCGCTCGCCGCCGGTGGGCGGCGCGCCGGCGCCGGGTGGGCGGACGTGCGCAGCAACGCCCTGTGGCTGGCGTGGCTGGTGGCCCTCACCGCCACACTCGGGAGCCTCTACTACTCGGAGGTCGCCGGGTTCGAGCCCTGCCGGCTCTGCTGGTACCAGCGGATCGCCATGTACCCGCTCGTGGTGGTGCTCGGCGTGGCGGCGTGGCGCCGCGACGCCGGCGTGCGCCGCTACGGGCTGCCGCTGGCGATCATCGGCGGCGCCATCGCCGCCTTCCACTACGCCGTCCAGCGCTTCCCCGACCTCGACGCCGGGATCTGCGCGGTCGGCAGCCCGTGCGCGGCGGTCTGGGTGGAGCGGTTCGGGTTCGTCACGATCCCCTACATGGCGCTCAGCGGCTTCACGTTGATCGCCGCCCTGCTGCTGGTGGCGCCGCGAAAGTGACCGTGAGCGGGACGGCGTGACCCAAAGGCCCTACGGGTCGAGCGCTGCGTCGTCGCAGAGTGGGCGGGACCGACGAAGGAGGCCCATGACCGCGACCAAGCCGAGCCGATCGTCCCCTCGATCCTCCCGCTCGCGGGCTCTCTGGCTGCTCGTCGGCGGCGTTGCGGTGGCTGCTCTGATCCTGGCGGTGGTGCTGTCGGCAGGCGACACCGGCGACGGCGTCGTCGCCGAGGTGACCGTGTCCGGCGACCCGCTTCCCGTGCTCGACGCCGCCGCCCCCGCGGCCGCCTCCGGCATGGTGGCCCCCGAGGTGACCGGCGCCGACTTCTCCGGCGAGCCGGTGGCCATCGAGGCCGACGGGACGCCGAAGGCGATCATCTTCCTGACCCACTGGTGACCGGCCTGCCAGGCGGAGGTCTCCGCCTTGCAGCCTTGGATCGACGGTGGCGGGGTGCCGGCAGGCGTCGAGCTGGTCTCGGTGTCTACGGCGGCCAATGCCAGCCGCGACAACTACCCGCCGGACGAGTGGCTCGAGCGAGAGGGATGGAGCGTCCCCGTCCTGGTCGACGACGAGACCGGCACCGTGGCCGACGCCTTCGGGTTGAGCAGCTTCCCGTTCTGGGTGCTGGTGGACGGCGAGGGCACGGTCGTCGCCCAGGTGGGCGGCATGGTGAACCTCGACGCGCTGGGCCAGACGCTGGGAGCCCTTGCGGCCGGCTGAGGCCCGGCCATGCGACGTTGGCTGACTGCGAGAGACGTTGGGGCCGGAGCGCTAGCTCGGGTTGCCGAGGCCGCCCAGGCACGATGCGCCGGCTTCGGGCGCCGTCACGTTGCGGAGCGACGCCACGAAGTCCAGGAGCTGGGGGTCGTCGGCGCTGTCGAGGCGGAGCTGGGCGCCCCATACCGACGCCACCACCGGGGAGTCGAGGCCGGGGTAGGGGCTGACCATCACCTCGGACTCCAGGGCGACCGCTCGCAGCGTGTCGACCTGGTCGCCGGGCAGGTCGGGCTGGAAGGTGACCCACACCACACCGTGCTCCAGAGCGTGGACAGCGTTCTCATTGGGGATGGGGTCGTCGTAGAAGCCGCAGGCCATCCAGCGCTCGTTGTGTGCGCCGCCCACCGGCGGGTCCTGGTCGTAGGCCACCGCGCCGTCCACGTGCGACCGGTCGCTGACCTCGAACGTCTCGACCGCCTCGGGGATGTTGGGATCGTTCGGCAGGTCGACGGTCTCCGGCTGGTCGGAGATGATGAAGAGGATCAAGGCCACGGCCGCTAGCGCGCCGACCCCCCAGAAGCCGACGCGCTTCCAGTCGATGGATCGCTTCGCAGACTCGTGCTGCTGGGCCGGCGGCCGCGGCCGGGCGGTCTTGCGGCTCGAGGTCGCGCCCTTACGGCGCGGGGTGTTGCTCATGCGGGCGCAGGATACCCGGGGCCGCCGCCTGCGAGGGCGTGCTCGAGGAGCCGGCGGGCGTGGCCGTCGACGTCGACGCCGCCTTCCTCCAGCATCCACTGGAAGGCGAGCCCGTTGAGGGCCGCCAGCGTCACCTCCACGCGGCGCTGGGCTTCGGCGAGGTCGAGGTCGGGCACGCTCCGCAGGAGAGCGGAGGTGAACCGCTCCATCCGGCGGCGGTGGTGGCGCAGGACCCGGGCGCCCATCCGGTCGTCGGTGAGGCCTCCACCCACGGCGATCTGGAGGTAGATGCGGGCGACCACCGGATCCCCGGTGATGAACTTGACGTAGGCCTCCACCAGCTCCCCGAGCGACTCGTCCTCGCCGTCGGTCGGGTTGGGGTCGACCGCCCGTATGGCACCGCGCACCACCTGGAGCACCGCTTCGTCCTTCGACGGAAACTGGTTGTAGAAGCTGCCCGGCAGCACCCCTGCCCGGTCGCAGATCGCCTTGAGAGTGGTGCCCTCCAGCCCGACCTCTGAGAGCAAGGCGCGCGTGGCGGCCAGGATCTTCTCCCTGGTTCGCAGCCCCACCTTGTACCGGGTCATCCGTCCTCCTCCGCAAGGCTCAAACGGCACGGTCGGCGTGCCGACACTACCGGTGGTGCACCACCGAGTTGATCGTTCACTCAAATTGAAGTGTACAATCAAGTTTCCGACGAGTGAAAGGCGGCCGCCGTTGAGTCACTACCGGAGCAACCTCCGTGACGTCGAGTTCAACCTGTTCGAGGTGAATCGGCTGGGCGACTACCTCGGGGCACCGCCGTTCGAGGAGTTCGACCCCGACACCGTGCGCGCCGTCCTCGCAGAGGTCGACCGCATGGCGAAGGACGAGTTCGCCGCCAGCTTCGTGGAAGCGGATCGCACGCCGCTGGAGCTGGTCGACGGTGAGGTGAAGCTGCCCGACGCGCTCAGGCGCAGCATCGACGCGTACTACGACGGCGACTGGGACCTGTTCGCGCTGCCGCGGTCGCTCGGCGGCGCCGGCACTCCTCCGTCGGTGATCCGGGCCGCCGAGGAGTTCCTGGTGGGCGCCAACCCGACCGCGTACTTCTACGTGATCGGCACGCTCATGGCAATGGTGATCGACGGGGTCGGCACCCCAGAGCAGAGCCAGCGGTTCGCCAAGCCGATGGTGGAGCGACACTGGGGCGGCACGATGGTGCTCACCGAGCCCGACGCCGGGTCGGACGTCGGCGCCGGCGTCACCAGAGCGACCCAGATCGACGACGAGATCTACCACCTGGAGGGCGTGAAGCGCTTCATCACCTCGGGCGAGCACGACTACTCCGAGAACATCGTTCATCTCGTGCTGGCCCGCCGCGACGGCGCCGGGCCGGGCACCAAGGGGCTGTCGATGTTCATCGTCCCCAAGTACCTGGTCAACGACGACGGAACGCTCGGCGAGCGCAACGGCGTCGTGTGCACCCGCATCGAGCACAAGATGGGCATCCGCGGCTCCACCACCTGCGAGCTCACGTTCGGCGCCGACCGCCCCGCGATCGGCTATCTGGTGGGCGGCGTCCACCAGGGCATCCGCCAGATGTTCCACGTCATAGAACAGGCCCGCATGCTGATCGGCATCAAGTCGGCATCGACGCTGTCGACCGGCTACCTCAACGCCCTCGACTATGCGAAGGAGCGGTTGCAGGGCCCCGACCTCACCCAAGCCCGCGACAAGACCGCTCCCCGGGTGCCGGTGATCAGCCACCCGAACGTGCGCCGCCTCCTGATGACCCAGAAGGCCTTCGCCGAGGGGCTGCGGGCGCTGTACTCCTATGCCGGCTGGGTGCAGGACCAGATCCGGGTGCATCCCGACGACGACCATTGGGAGCGGCTGAACGACCTGCTGCTGCCGCTGGTGAAGGGATACTCGTCCGAGAAGGCCTACCAGCTGCTCGCGCAGTCGCTGCAGGTGCTCGGCGGGTCCGGGTTCACCCAGGACTACCCGATGGAGCAGTACATCCGCGACGCCAAGATCGACACGCTGTACGAGGGCACCACCGGGATCCAGGCGCTCGACCTGTTCTTCCGCAAGATCGTGCGGGACCAGGGCGCCACGCTCACCCGGGTCGGGAACGAGGTCGCCGAGTTCGTCAAGGGCGGCGCCGACGGTGACCCGTTCGCAGCGGAGCGCGAGCTGCTGGGCACGGCTTTGGAGGACACCCAGGCGCTGGTCGGGGCGATGGTCGCGGCGCTGATGGCGGCCCAGCAGGAGCCGACCGAGGTGTACAAGGCCGGGCTCCACGCCAACCCATTGCTGGAGAGCCTCAGCGAGCTGCTGATCGGTTGGCGGCTGCTGGTGCACGCCGAGATCGCCACCGCCGCGCTCGAGGGCGCCAACCCCGACGATCGGGCGTTCTACGAGGGCAAGGTGGCGTCGGGCCGCTGGTTCGCGGCCAACGTGCTGCCTGGCATCGGCCTGCGCCGGGCGCGGGCAGAGGGCGAGGACGGCGCGCTGATGGAGCTACCGGTCGAGGCGTTCTAACGGGCTACCCGGAGCCGCTTCCCTGGCGCTCCATCCACCCCTTGACGAGGCCCCACAGGAACAGCACCGCGGCGATGATCAGCAGCCACTTCACGAGTTTGGCGACGATCACGATCGCCGCCCAAGCGACGGCGATCAGCAGGATAAGCAGCACCAGGCCCATCAGATACCGAGCCTGTCAGCGAGCAGGGCCCGCTGGTAGGCGGGGTCGCCGAGCAGCAGCTCGGAGCTCTTCGCTCGCTTGAAGTACAGGTGGGCGTCGTGCTCCCACGTGAAGCCGATGCCTCCGTGGATCTGGATGTTCTCCGCCGCGCAGTGGAAGTAGGCCTCCGAGCAATAGGACTTGGCGAGTGGGGCGGTTACGGGCAGCTCGTCGTTGTCCTCCGACGCCGCCCAGCCGGCGTAGTAGGCAGCCGACTTGGCCGACTCCACCTGCACCAGCATGTCGGCGCACTTGTGCTTGATCGCCTGGAACGAGCCGATCGGCCGCCCGAACTGCACGCGCTGCTTCGCATACTCCACTGCCATCTCGAGGCACTGCTGCGCCCCGCCGGCCTGCTCGGCCGCGAGCGCCACCGCGGCCAGGTCGAGCACCTTCTCCAGCGCCGCCCAACCCGACCCGGGCGCTCCGAGCATGGCCGTGGCGGGCACCCGCACGTCCTCGAAGTCGACCCGGGCCTGCTTGCGGGTCATGTCCATCGTCTCCAGCCGGGTGCGGGCGACCCCGGCGGCGGTGCCGTCGACGATGAAGAGGCTCACGCCTTCCTCGGTGCGGGCCGCCACGATCAGCGTGTCGGCGACGTGCCCGTCGACGACGTACAGCTTGCTGCCGCTGAGGATGTAGTCGTCGCCGTCGGCCTTGGCCGGGAGCTGGATGCCCTCGGCGTCCCACCGGCCCGACTCCTCGACCTGGGCGAGCGCGACGATGCGCTCCCCGGCGGCGATGCCCGGCAGGTACTCCTGCTTCTGCTCCTCGGAGCCGGCCACGAGCAGCGCGTTGGCGCCGAGCACCACGGATCCGAAGAACGGCGAGGGGAACAGCGACCTGCCCATCTCCTCCATCAGGATGACGAGCTCGAGATAGCCGAACCCGGCTCCGCCGTACTCCTCGGGGACGTGCATCGCCTGCCACCCCTGCTCGGCGATCTGCGACCACAGGTCCGGGTCGTAGCCCGCGTCGGTCTCCATAAGCTCGCGGACCTTCTCGGACGGGGCCTTGGCATCGAGGAAGCTGCGGACCGTGTCCCGCAGCATCTCCTGCTCTTCGCTGAACGCGAAGTTCATGAGTTGGTCTCCTGGGGTGGGGCTGGCAGGCGGAGCTTACCGCCCGGCGGCGGGTGTACCCTCCCCCGCCGTGATCCCCTGGCACGTCGACGACGGCACGCTGCGAGTCCACAAGCTTTGCGTCGGGCCACTCGAGAACAACGTGTACGTCGTGGCCTGCGCTCGCACCGGGAAGTCGGTCGTGATCGACGCTGCGGCGGAGCCGGAGCGGATCGTCGGCGCCACGGCCGGCACGCAGCCGCTGGCCGTGCTCACCACCCATGGCCACCCCGACCACGTCGGCGCCGCCACCGCGGTCTGCCGTGAGTTGGGCGTCCCGTTCCGGATCCACCACGCCGACGCCGCGCTGGCCGGCATCGCCCCCGACCTGGCGGTCGAGGAGGAGGAGATCGCGGTCGGCGACCTCGTGCTCCAGGCGCTGCACACCCCGGGGCACACCCCCGGGTCGACGTGCTTCCTGGTTGGGAACCACCTGTTCAGCGGGGACACCCTGTTCCCAGGCGGGCCGGGAGCGACCGGGAACCCGGCAGCGTTCAGCCGCATCGTCGACAGCCTGCGGATGCGCCTGTTCACGCTCGACGACGCCACGCTCGTGCACCCCGGGCACGGGCTGGACACCACGATCGGCGCGGAGCGCCCACAGCTCGACGGCTGGGTCACCCGCGGCTACTGAGAGGAGAGGCATGGAGTTCGGCTTGATGACCGAGCCGCAAGTGGGCGGGACGTTCGCCGCGCACGTGCGCCTGGCCCGCTGGTGCGAGGCGAATGACGTGGCCGTGTTCGCCCGCTCCGACCACTACCTCAACGGGGCGACGTCGGCGCACGCCACCGACGCCTTCACGGCCCTCGCCGGGCTGGCGAGGGAGACCGACGACGTGCGCCTGAGCGTCCTGGTCAGCCCCATCACCTTCCGCCACCCCGCGGTCATCGCCAAGTCGGCGGCAACGCTCGACGAGCTCAGCGACGGCCGGTTCGAGCTGGGTGTCGGCACGGGCTGGATGGAGGAGGAGCACGACGCCTTCGGCCTCGATCTGCCGCCGCTCGGCGAGCGCTTCGATCGGTTCGAGGAGGCACTGCGATACCTGCGCGCCGCCTTCGGCCGGGCCGGCGGGGGCACGACCGGCGAGCACTACTCGCTGGCCGACGTCGAGGTGCTGCCTCGCCCCGCCAACCTGCCGATCGTCGTGGGCGGCGGCGGGCCCCGCAAGACGCCGACCCTCGCCGGCCGGTACGCCGACGAGTACAACCAGTTCAGCAACAGCCGCGCCGCCCTCGACGAGCGGCTCGACGTGTTCCGGGCAGCCGCAGGGGCCGCCGGCCGCGACCCCGACGACATCCTGGTGAGCGTCGTCACCCAGTCCTACGTCGGCTACGACGACGCCGAGTACCGGGAGGTACTGAGCGCAGCGGCAGCCAGCCGGGACGTCACGCCCGAGGAATTCGAGCAGCGGCTGGCTTCCCGGCGCATGCTCCACGGCACGCCGGAGAAGATCCAGGAGACGATCGCCGACCTGGAGGACCAGGGCGTCGGCCGCATCTACGTGCAGTACTTCAAGTCTCTGGACGAGATCGAGAACAACGAGCTCGGTCGCATGATCGAGCTCGTGAGGGGTTGAGCGCGCGCCGGATCGGGATACCCTGGGGGCCATGACGGAGGCACCCCTGCTCGTTGTCGACGACCTGCACGCGTCCGCCGAGGGCACCGAGATCCTCAAGGGCGTGACCCTGACGGTCGAGCGCGGCCAGATCCAGGCGCTGATGGGCCCCAACGGCTCGGGCAAGTCGACGCTGGCCAACGTCCTCTTCGGCCACCCCCAGTACGAGATCACCGCGGGCCGCGTGCTGTACAAGGGCGAGGACGTCACCGGGTGGACCCCGGACGAGCGGGGACGGGCCGGCATGTTCCTGGCGTTCCAGTACCCGGAGGAGATCCCCGGGGTGTCGGTGGTCAACTTCCTGCGCGCCGCGCTGTCGAACCGCACCGGCACCGACTACACGGTGCTCGAGCTGCGGCTGCGGGTGATGGACGCCATGAAAGAGCTGGGCATGGAGGCGACGTTCGCCGACCGCTACCTCAACGAGGGCTTCTCGGGCGGGGAGCGCAAGCGCAACGAGGTGCTGCAGATGGCCGTGCTCGAGCCGGAGTTGGCGGTGCTCGACGAGACCGACTCGGGTCTCGACATCGACGCGCTGAAGATCGTCGCCGAGGGCGTCCAGCAGGTGGCCGGGCCGGAGCGCGGCTTCCTCATCATCACCCACTACCAGCGCATGCTGGACTACATCACCCCGGACGTCGTGCACGTGTTCGTCGACGGGCGCATCGTCGAGAGCGGCGGCGCCGACCTGGCCCGCCGCATCGAGGAGGACGGGTACGACGCGTTCCGGGCGGGGGCGGCGGCCTGATGGTCGACCTCGCCGCCCTGCGCGCCGACTTCCCGCTGCTGCAGCGTGAGGTCAACGGGCGCCCGATCGTGTACCTCGACTCGGCGGCGACGACCCAGAAGCCCGTCCAGGTGCTCGACGCCATGGACGACTACTACCGCACATGCAACGCCAACGTCCACCGCGGCGCCTACTCGATCGCAGCCGAGGCCACCGAGCGCTACGAGGGCGCCAGGGCCAAAGTGGCAGCGTTCGTCAACGCCGGGTCGGATCGGGAGATCGTGTTCACCCGCGGCACC
>JBFJZV010000058.1:0-15979 GCA_041621915.1 Acidimicrobiia bacterium
AGTTCTTTGCCGCCGGCGTAAGTGACTACGGCCAGCTCCGGAGAGAACCCTTCGACGTGCTCGGCCTCGCGATGCAGGTAGCTCTCGGGGATGAGCAGCGGGAAGTAGGCGTTGACGTGGCCGGTGTCTTTGAAGCGCTGGTCGAGCTGGCCCTGCAAGAGCTCCCAAATGGTGTATCCGTAGGGTCGGATCACCATGGTGCCTTTGGCCGGTCCCCGATCGGCCAGTTCGGCTTTGAGGACCAGTTCGTTGTACCAAGCGGAAACATCTTCGCTGAGCGGGGTAACGCCTAGCTTGCCGGTCTTCGCGCTCACGGCGGGCCAGGCTAGCCACCACCCTGAGCCGGAGACCTGAGAGCCGCCCGGCAACTCGAGCCCGAACGCCCTCACTGACCGAACCAGCCGTGCCAAGTGCTCATCCAGATCCGGGACACCATCGGCCTCATCCTCGACATCCCCGCCTAGCCAGCGCCGACTCGACAGCTCATCGGCCACTTTGGCTAGGTGGTCCACGTGGCGACCCTGGCCGCCATGCCGAACACGCACTCGTTGGCGGTGGCGAAGCGGCCGAGGCGCTCCCGCGCCGCTGCTACGAGATCGGCGAGTTGCTCGTCGGAGACCGAATCGCCGAGTGTCCAGCCCCTGACCTCGGTGGTGACCCATTCCTCGACGGAGGCGAAGCGGCCGGAACCTTCGATGCGCGAGTACGACACGCTCGATACGCCGGCCTTGGCGAACAGCGCTTCCAGGACGCCCTCTCGACCCATGGCAAACGGGGCATCGAGCGACGCAGCGGCATCGTCGCCGAGCTGGTCTCGGAACAGCTCCTGCATCGCGGCGTAGCCCTCGGAACGGTCGATCGAGTCCCACACCGCCACGGTCCCCCGGCCGGCGACTCGCGCCATCTCGGCGATCCCCCGACTCGGCTCCGGGTAGAACATCAGGCCGAACTGGCACGTCGCCACATCGAAGGCGCGGTCCGGAAACCCCAGGTCCAACGCATCACCCTCGCGGTACTCGATGTTCCCGCCTTGGCGACGCGCCACCGCCACCATCGCGGGGTTCACATCAACGCCGACCACCCGCCCTGTGGTCCGGTTCCGTAGGGCTCTGGTGAGTGCGCCGGTACCGCACGCAAGGTCCACCACGGAGTCGCCCGGTCCGACGTTGGTTGCGTCCGCGATGGGCTCGACGAACCTGCCGAACAGTGCGGGCACGAAGAACCGGTCATAGACCTCTGCAGCACCCGTGTCGATCTGGCCACGATCGTGATCTGTCACAACCTTCTCCCCGGTGAACCGTCAACCTAGCCCCCGACGCCATCGGCGAGTCCGACCCCCGAGCATGTCAAGGGCCTTCGGCCCTGCTCACGACCATGGACCGGTTGTAGCGTGAAGGCGTGCTGCGCATCGCTGATCAGCGGACTCCGAGCATCGTGGCGGGGACGATGCCCGCCGTCGCCGTGAATTGGGCCCGCTGATGGCCGAGCGTCGCCTTCCCGCCGGCAGGGCACCGCACGATACGATCAACGGCTTCCGAGTCGGCAGCATGGCCGGCGCGCTCTGCGGGGGCCTCGTCACCGCAGTGGTCGGCGTGTCACTGGCCTGGTTGATCTTCGCCGGGGCCGCGCTGGGAGGAGCGGTGGGGTACTGGTCCGAGAAGCGCAAGCAGCGCCTCCCCTGATCGCCCAGTGTCTCGACCGGCGGGCCCGGCGCCGTCGCGTTCAGCGCCTTCGCCAATCGTCGACCAGGCGCTCCCAGCCTTCCTCGCCCAACTCCCCCGTCACCGCCGACCACAACGCCGCGTTCCTGCTCGACCACCCGGGGGCGACGTGCACGGTGCTCGCGGTGCGCATCAGCCTGGCGGCGGGCGCCCCCTACACGGTCGTGGCAGCCGGTGGGCACCCGCTGCCGTTGTACTGCTCCGCGGCGGGCACGGTGGCCGTCGTGGGTTCACCCGGCACGCTCATCGGGGCGTTCCCGGACCCCGTGTTCCCGGAGGCCACGGTGCAGCCGGCGCCGGGAGAGGCGATGGTGCTGCTCACCGATGGAGTCACCGAAGCTCGTCGCGACGGCGCGTTCTACGGAGCCGACCGCGTGCGTCGCTTCGTCCGCGAGCACGGATGGGCCGACGCCGCCGCGCTGGCCTCGAGCCTCGCCGACGAAGTCGTCGAGTTCCAGCGCGGCGCACCTCGCGACGACATCGCCGTCGTCGTGCTGCGCTACCCCGAAAAGCCCTCCAAGCGGTCGAATGAGTCGAGGATCGCCTGCACGAGTGTCGGCAGGCGCAGGAACCGGAGCGATGCGTGACCCTCCCTGGTCCACCGCAGCTCTGATCCCGGCCAGTGCTGGTGCAGGAGCCGGACCGCTTCCTCCGGCACGTAGCCGTCGTTGCGGCCGGCTACCAACACCGCATGCCGCACGTGCGGCGCCGGCGGGAACCGCAGCACGGTGAGCTCGCCGAGCACCTCGGCCAGCCTGCGCTGGGGATCCTCGTGGCCGGCTCCCAGCGCCTCCCAATCGATCGCCGCCCGCATGGCGCCCTCGACGAAAACCGGCGCCGGCGAGTGGGACGCCGCGAACGGAGCGGCTGCCACCGGCACCGGCGAGAGGCTCGCGACGAACGCGGAGATGTTGCCGCCCATGGAGTACCCCGACACCCCCACCACCGGGGCACCCGCGAGCCCGGGGCCGCCGTTGCGCGCGAGGTGGGCCGCCAGCGCAACACCCTCACGCGCTGCGGCGTAACCCATGACGAAGAAGTCCGACACCGTCGCCACCGGATGGCCGTCGCGGCCGGGCCGGCGCACGCCGAAGTAGGGGTTCTCCAGGATCGCCGATGCGACGCCATGCCGGGCGAGCCGGCGGGCAAGCCGGGACCGAACCCGGTAGCCATGGTCGTTCCAGGCGGCCATGAGCACGACCACCCGCTCCGCCCGCTCGGCCGGCGCGATGAGCCGCACGTGCGCCATCCGGCACTCGCGTGGCAGCTCCGGGCCCGGGCTCACGAAATCCCCGTCGGCGACCCGCAACGAGCCGCCGGCCTGGAGCCGCCAGCGGATGTCGATCGGCTCGTCGGGGGGCGGGCGGCTGGCCCGATCGGTGAAGCGCTCGATCTGCGCCTCGTCCCCCCACCCGTCGTGAAAGAACGGGTTGGTGACCGCTACCAGCCGGGCGGCGCGGGCATCGAGCGTTCTCAGACCCGATCACTCCCCTCGAGCGGCGCCGCCGGGTCGTCGGCCTTCGGGTCGCCCACGCCGTCCGGCTTGGGACGCGTGAAGTAGAGGACCGCCCCGGCTGTGACCAGCAGCAGGACGCCGAGCCCTAGGAGCACCAGCGGGATGGTGCTCTCGAAGAGCTGGATCCGCCCGCCGTCGTCCTCGGCGTCCGCCACCGCCTCGGCCAGCGTCTCGGGCGGCGACGTGTACGTCAGGTCGTACACCGACGCCAGCGGCACGGGGTTGGGCAGCAGGTCGAGGTCGAGGACGGCACGCCGGACGTCGTTCCGTTCGATGTCGACGAGGATGCCGGTGACCGGGTCGACCCACAGCTTGGCGTCGGTCTCGTACGTGTAGGCGAGTGGCAGCGGGTCGGGCAGGCCCGGCAGTACCGCAGGCAGCGCCTCGGCAACCTCGGGCGGCAGCTCGACGACCTGCGACAGGCCGACGATGAGGTCCTTGGGCACCGCGGTGGGGAAGTTGGCGAGCGTGGCCGGGTCCTGGATGATCTCGGGCTCGGTGGTGAACTCGAACACGTAGGTGTCGATGCCACCGCGCTGCTCCTCCCCGGTGTAGGCCAGGGTCATCGGGGTGCGGGGATCGCCGTTCCACCCGGGGTAGTCCTGCGGCTCGGTGCCGATCGGGAAGCCCACGACCAGACCCTCCCGCCCCTCGAACACGCGCTGCTCGGATGTGAAGTTGGCCACGTGCTCCATCGTCTTGCGATCGATCGTGTACCAGTCGTCGGAGCCGATGATCACCTGGCCGTTCGGGCCGATGATGTCCGCTTTGCTGCGGACGAGCGCCAGGTCGCCCTCGACCTGCTCCGTGGTGACCCGCCGCTCGACGTCGACCGGGACGTCGGTGAGGAAGGCGCCGGCCAGGTCGCCGCTCGCCAGCGCCTGGGCGTTGACGATGTCCAGCGTGCCGGTGTACACCCTGGTGGTGTCGACGTCGTCGGGGAACTGCTTCTGTCCCGGCACGATGGCGAAACGCACCACCAGGCCGACCACGACCAACGCCAGGCCGCCCGCCAAGGCAACGTAGCTCCAACGTCTGAGATTCATTCTGCCGGTCCTCTTCTCGAGTTGCTGCGCGCAGGTTAGGGCGGAGATACGCTGCGGCAGTGAGAACCGGGTGCCTCGGGGCGATCCTCGCCGGCGGTGGCTCCACCCGCATGGGGCGCGACAAGGCCCTCGTGCAGGTGGGCGGCGAGATGATGGCGGCACGGGTCGCCGCTGCGCTCCGCCAGGCTGCAGGCGACATCGTGCTCGTCGGCCGGGAGGGCACGCTGGCCGGCATCCCCTGCGTTCTCGACCGGGTGGTGGGCCGGGGACCGCTGGCGGGCCTGGCCACGGCGCTCGCGCTCGCAGGCGACCGGCCGGTGCTCCTGGTAGCGGTCGACCAGCCGCTGGTCCGTCCTGCGACGCTGCAGCGGCTCGCGTCGCTGGTCGGGACCGATCGGGCAGTGGTCCCGATTGCCGGCGGCGCCCGCCAGGTCACGTGCGCCGCCTATCCAGCCTCCTGGGCCGCCGAGGCGGCCGAGGAGGCGGCCACCGGGTCCGTCCAGTCGCTGCTCGACCGCCTGCCGTTCGACCCCGTGCCCGAGGAGGAGTGGCGGAGCTGGGGCGAGGATGGCCGCAGCTGGCTTTCCGTCGATTCGCCTGCCGACGTCGCCCGCGCCGAGGCGGTGCTCGCCGGGGGCTAGGCCCTACCCTGGCCAGGTGACGAAGAGCACGACGGTGGCGCTGACCAGGGTGCGGGATGGGCGCCGCGTTGCGGCGGGCGACGTGGTCGTCACCGAAGCGCCGCTGGAGCTGCGGCTCGTGGACACCCCGATTGCCGTGCTTATGCGCACACCGGGCGACGACGCCGACCTGGCCCTGGGGTTCGCGCTCACCGAAGCCATCGTGCTCCACCCGGACGAGGTCGCCGAGGTGCGGGCGCTGCCGGACCCGGAGGGCAACCGCTGGGAGCTCGTGCTGGCCGAAGGGGTGACGGTCGACCCGGAGCAGTTCCGCCGCAACCTGTACACCACGTCGTCGTGCGGGGTGTGCGGCAAGGCCTCGATCGACGCCGTCCGCATCTCAGCGCCACCGGCGTCCGCCGGGCCTCGGCTCGACCCGGCTGTGCTCGGGGCGCTGCCCGGCCGCATGCGAGTCGGCCAGGAGACGTTCGCTGAGACCGGTGGGCTGCACGCCGCAGCCCTGTTCGAGCCCACCGGCGAGCTCCTCGTGCTGCGGGAGGACGTGGGCCGCCACAACGCGGTCGACAAGGTGGTGGGAGCGATTGCCCGAACGAGTTGGCCACCCGGCGCCCGAGTGCTGCTGGTGTCGGGCCGCGTGTCGTTCGAGATGGTGCAGAAGGCCGCGGTGGCCGGCGTCCCTGTGGTCGCCGGCGTGTCGGCGGCCTCGTCGCTCGCAGTGGAATTGGGCGACGAGTTGGGCCTCACCGTGATCGGCTTCCTCCGCGAAGACGGCTTCAACGTCTACACGGGCGAAGAACGGATCACCTGATCACGCGGCACGTGGTTGGACAAGGTCGCCGCGCCTGCTCGTTCCGAACACTCGCACCCCATCCCCCCGAGGCGCCGCCTCGGGGTACTTTCCCCAGCAGGCGGGGGAAGAACCTCTCCCCCTACTCCGGGCTGAAGCCGACCGAGAGGGGTTTGTCGGGCTCGAACTCGATGTAGAGGACGGCGGCGACCAGCACCATGTGCCGCTTGCCGTCGCTCTCGGTGACGGTGAACATCCGGTCGCCGTCGTTCTCGGCCTTCTCGTACTCGGCGACGACGTGCTCGGCGTCGTCGACCTCGAGGTCGAGTTCCTTGGTGGCGTTGGCGACGCCGATGCGCACCCGCACGTTCACGACTCCTTCGCTGGCCTGGGGGCGGGCATCGTAGCTAGCGGATGACCTGCTCCGGGTGGGTCCGCACCGTCACATGCCCATCCGCCGGTCCGCACCGTCACATGCCCATCCGGCAGTCAACCCGCGCGTTCAGCGGATGACCAGCTCCGGGTGGGTCCGCACCGTCACATGCCCATCCGCCGGTCAACCCGCGCGTTCAGCGGATGACCAGCTCCGGGTGGGTCCGCACCGTCACATGCCCATCCGCCGGTCAACCCGCGCGTTCAGCGGATGACTAGCTCCGGGTGGGTCCGCACTCGTGGCCGCCGCGCGGCGATCTCGCCGGCAACCTGGTCGAAGGCCTCAACCGCTTCCGACCCCGGAGCAGCGACGGTGACCGGCTGGCCACCGTCGGCGCCCTCCCGCATGGCCGGCAGCAGCGGGATCCGCCCCAACAGCGGCACCCCCAACTCCTCTGCCAACGCCGCCCCCCCGCCCTCGCCGAAGATCGGGTACCGCTTGCCGTCGTCGCCGGTGAACCACGACATGTTCTCCACGACCCCCAGCACCTCCTGGTTCACCTTCTCGGCCATGCGGGCGGCCCGCTTGGCCACCCGCTGGGCGGTGATCTGGGGCGTGGTGACGATCACCGCCTGGGAGCGGGGCAGGAACTGCGAGATCGAGATGGCCACGTCTCCGGTGCCGGGCGGCATGTCGAGCAGCAGGAAGTCGGGGTCGTCCCAATGGACGTCGGCGAGGAACTGCTCCAGCGCCTTGTGCAGCATCGGGCCCCGCCAGATCACTGCCTGATCGGCCTCGACGAAGTAGTCCATCGACATGACGGCCACCCCGTGACGGCGCGGCGGGATCAGCATCTGGTCGAAGACCTGCGGCTTGCGCTCGATGCCGAGCATCTTGGGGATCGAGTAGCCCCAGACGTCGGCGTCGATCACGCCGACGGTGTGCCCTGCCGCCGCCAGCGCCACGGCCACGTTGGCGGTGACCGACGACTTGCCCACGCCGCCCTTCCCCGAGGAGATCGTGATGACCCGGGTCTGCGAGCCGGATGCTCCCACGGCGATACCCCGCTCCGGCCGCACCAGCCCGCCGACTGCCGCTCGCTCGTCATCGCTCATCGGCGCGAACTCGACCGACACGGGGCCGTCGATCGCGGCGCCGATCCTGCGCCGCAGCTCGGCTTCGGCGTCCGGGATCGTGGTGCCGACGAGCACGAACACGGAGCCGTCGGACCGGACCTCCACGTCGCGCACGATGCCCAGGTCGCCGAGCGGGCGGCCGAGCGCCGGCTCGATCACCTGGTCGACGGCGCGCCGAACGGCCTGCGGGTCCATGGGGGCTTCTCCTATCCGGATAGGGGATGGAAACTATAGTGACGGTGCCTTTCCCCCGATCCGGGCGCCGGCATGGACACGAAGCACTTCGACCGCAGCCTGGGCGACCTCACCGCTTCGCTCGGCGACCCCACCCGGCGCGGGATCTACGTGGCCGTCCGCGAGGCGGCGCAGGGCATGACCGCCAGCCAGGTGGCCGAGCTGTTCTCCATCCATCCCAACGTCGCGCGCCATCACCTCGACCGGCTCGCCGCCGACGGGTACCTGCAGGTGGCCCGCCGCCGCCCAACCGGCAAGTCGGGTCCCGGCGCCGGCCGGCCCGCGAAGTGCTACGAGGCGACCGACAAGGAGATCGCGCTCCAGTTTCCGCCGCGCCGGCACGAGCTGCTGTCGGAGCTGCTGGTGCGGGTCGTCGAGCGGCTCGCCCCCGAGCGCGGCCCAACGGTGGCCGAGCAGATCGGCCGGGAGTACGGGCGGGAAGTGGCGGCCGAGATCGGACTGCCCGAGGAGGAGGGGTTCGACGCCGCGGTGCGGGCGGTGGCCCAGGCGATGACTGGCGTGGGTTTCGACATGGCCGTCGACCCCGACGGCAGCCAGCTGCTCACCCGGCACTGCCCGTTCGGCAAGACCGCCGCAGACCACCCCGAGGTTGTCTGCAAGCTCGACCAGGGCATCGTCCGGGGCCTTATGGAGGCCATGCACCCGGCAAGCCGGACCGTGGTGGTCACCCCTCACGGCGCGCCCGACGAGGACTGCGTCACGGAGATGTGAGCGCCATCCTCCGTCCGGGCCGGGCTGAGGAGGCCGCCGACCTCACCGCCGTCGCCTTCCGGGCCAAAGCCCACTGGGGGTACGACGGCGAGTTCCTGGAGGCCTGCCGAGAGGAGCTGACCGTTACCGGGAACGACTTCACGGAACGCCGGCTGAGGGTGGCCGACCTCCACGGCCGGGTGGCGGGGTTTGCGGTCCTCGACACCAGCGGCCCGTATGCCGAGGTCGTCGATCTGTGGGTGGACCCCCCGTGCATGGGTGCCGGCGTGGGGCGCGCGCTCTGGGAGGACGCGGTGGCGGCGGCGCGCCGGGCGGGGCAACGGCAACTGCGGGTGGAGGCCGACCCGCACGCCGCAGGCTTCTACGCGGCGATGGGCGCCCGCCGCATCGGCGAGGTGGCGAGCGGCTCGATCCCGGGCCGCTCGTTGCCGCTGCTGGCGCTGGACCTGTGACCGACCACGTCGTGCTGGTGGGGCTGATGGGCGCCGGCAAGAGCAGCGTCGGGCGACTGCTCGCCGCTTGGCTCGGTCGCCCGTTCGTCGACAGCGACGAGCAGATCGAGCGCCGGGCGCAGCGGAGTGGCGCGGAGATCGCTGCACAGGATGGCGTAGCGGCCCTCCACGAGCTCGAATGCGACGTCTTGCGGCGAGCGCTGTCCGATCCGGCGCCCGCGGTCATCGCCGCCGCCGCAAGCGTCGTCGACTCGGACGACTGCATGGCGGCGTTGGCCGGCCGCTTCGTGATCTGGGTCGACGCTCCCGACCCCGTGCTCGCCGGCCGGCTGGCGACGGAACCGCACCGGCGGCGCCTGGGGCCGGATCCGCTGGGCGCCCTCGCCGAGCAGCGCATCCGCCGCGACCCGAGGTACGCCGCCCTCGCCACGTTGCGCACGTCACCGGTGGAGTCGTTGGCCCGGGCCGCTGATGCCTTCGGAGCGGCACTGCTCGCGTTCCTCGACGGCGGCCGCCACGCGTACGTCGTCGAACGAGACGACGGGTACATCCGGGCGGGCGACGCGTCCGTGTACTTCGCGCCGCCCGGCGAGTGGCCGGGCGCCGAGGCCCGCATCCTGGACCACGTGCGGGGCAGGGTCCTCGACGTGGGGGCCGGAGCGGGGCGCCACGCGCTGGAGCTCGCGTCGCGCGGCCACGACGTGGTGGCGCTCGACACGTCGCCGGGGGCGGCCGAGGCGTGCCGGCGCCGCGGTGTGGCGCACGTGTTCGCCGGATCGGTCTACGAGCTCGACGACGCCGGGGGCTTCGACACGCTGCTGCTGGCGGGCCACAACCTGGCGCTGCTGGGCAGCCCGGCGGCGGCTCCCGTGTTCCTGGGCAGGCTCGCCGAGCTCGCCCGCCCGGGGGCCCGGATCGTCGGCACCGCCCGCCGCGCCACCGGCACCGACGACCCAGACCATCTCGTCTACCACGATCGCAACCGCGCGGTTGGCCGGCCGCCGGGGCAGGTCACGATGCGGGTGCGCTACCTCCGGCAGGCGTCGCCGTGGTTCGACTACTGGTTCATGGATCCCGAAGAGCTGGCTGCGGTGGCCGAGCCCGCGAGGTGGCGGGTCACTCACACAGAGCCGATCACCGACGACGGCAGCTACCTGGCGGTGCTCGACGGCGCCGCCTGACCTACCGGCACCCGTCGGCGGCGGGACGGGCGGCCAGCGCGGGGCGGGCGTGGAGGGCCCGGGCCCGGCGGCGCCGCCACCGGCGATTCGAGGACCCGGCGCCGCGGGCCCGGTACAGCCACGGGGCATATGGCTGGGTCCCGGACCCAGCGGCGTCGAGCGCAGCGTGGGCCAGCCGGTCCAGGTCGTAGAAGGTGAGGTACATGGTCGGCTCCTGTCTCTTCGTGCTTCGTGGACAGGAGACCACCGATTCGACCGGAGCAGCTCGGGCGGGTGGCCTAGGTCTCACGGCCGAGGCCCGGGGCCGCTCCTGGCACGATGCTGCCCACCGGGCACAATGCTGCCCATGCCCACCGTGCCTCACGAGGTCGCCAAGGTCGTGGAGGAGGCCGTCGCAGGGGCTGCCGAAGTGCTCGGCGACGGGCTGGTCGGCGCGTACCTGGCTGGATCGCTGGCCGGCGGCAGCTTCGACGAGCACAGCGACATCGACCTGATCATGGTCACCGCAGCCGACGTCTCCCCGGCGGAGTTTGCGGCACTCGCCTCACTACACGATCGGCTTCTTGCCACCGGCGGGTACTGGGCGAGCCAGCTCGAGACGTCGTACGTCCCGGCCGGTGCATTACGACGGTTCGACCCGGTGTGGCACGTGCACCCGCGCATCGACCGTGGCGACGGCGGCCAGCGGCTCGAGTGGGCCCGCCACGACGAAGACTGGCTGGTGCAGCGGCGGGTGCTGGCCACGGCCGCAATCACCGTGACCGGCCCTCCGGCGGCGACGCTGGTCGATCCGGTGTCGGACCAGGCGCTGCGTGCCGCCATGCGGGCATTGCTCGACGGTTGGTGGTCCCGGATCGCCGCCCGACGGCCACCGATGTCCCACGGCGGCCAGCAGTCGTACACCGTGCTCACCCTTTGCCGGGTCGCCCACACCCTGGCTACCGGCCAGGTCGCCAGCAAAGGCGAGGCTGCGGCGGCTGCACCGCCGCGGCTCGGCGAACGGTGGCGGCCGTTGATCGAGAACGCCCTCGCCGGGCGAGCCGCGCCCAGGGACCCGGCCGATCCGGACCGAGTGGCGGCGACCTACGACCTGCTCGACGCGGTGCTGGCCCTCAGCCGGGCCGACGACGTCGCCACCGAATGACGCGACGGGGCCGGCGGAGCCAGGACGCCGGCTAGCGAGGCTCGTCGCCGGGCGGCAGCACCCGCACCCTCTGCTCCTCGGCGGGGGCCGGCCCGGGACGCACCAGGGCCGCGAGGCCGAGCACGGAGCGGTCGAACCAGTTGACGCGGCGCGGGTCCCGGTAGAGCCGGCCCCAGGTGTAGCCGAGCCGCAGGTCGATGGCCCGGGCGAACGATCCCAGCGCCAGGCCCATCGCCGCCACCATCGCAATGTAGGTGCCGAGATCCTCCACCAGCGGGAGGAGTGCCAGGAAGGCGAGCATCGCGGCCACTCCCACCACCTGGTGGCGACGCATCCGCGTCTCCCGGCGGTGCTCCCGCGCCCGATGGTCAGTCATGGCGCGGGTCGCCAGCATCGCCCGGTGGGTCCTCTCGAGCTGGCTGAGGCCGGCGATTCGACCGATCCCTCCTGCACGGCGAGAGCGGCAGCCGGGGTGCGGCCTCCCACGCCGAGCTTCGCCGCCAGTGTACCGCGTCCGGCCCTCGCCGTCCCGCCGGAGCCCGTGGATCCAGGCTCGAGGAGGGAACCCGAGCGCCCTCCCGGGCAATCTGACCACGGGCCCCACTAATCACGACGGGACCCTCGTGACTCTGAAAGGCGAGATGACGCACGGACACGACCGACAGGTGCTCGCAGGCTTCGAGGGCTGGTACCGGGAGCACCACGGTGCGGTGCCCAACCTGAAGACTGGCGCAGCCGGGTCGACGCGGCCGTCCGGCTCGACGGAGCGCCGACCGAGGTGAGCTTCGCCGCGTGTGACGTTACCGGGCCGAGTTGGATGCCTTATCCGCAGCCGTCGCCGCGCGCACCTGGACGACGCGGGACGACCTGCCGCTGGTCTTCGGCATCGACGCCCGCACCTGCCGCGTCGTGGTCGCCGCGGCCGACCTCACCGAGGCCGAGAGGGCCGCCCTTGCGGAGCAGCACGGCGACCTGGTGACGTTCGACCGGTCGACGGCCGCCTCGCCCTGGGTCCAGCCCTGACGCGCTGCCCTTTCCGGAGAAGTCGGGAACAGGGCCGCCATACCGGGCAATGAGGCTCGGTCACCTCGAAAGGCGGCAACTGCATCGGCCAGAGCATGTGCTTCAGCGGGTTCATGACCTGCGCTGTGTGCGGCGGCGTCGTGGACGACCTCACGATCAACTGGTGCGCCAACGGCCCGTGCGCCAACGCCATCCGCGCCACCCGCTCCTCCGGGAACATCGGCCAGCCCGGCGACTCCGGGGAGCCGGTGTATCAGCGGCTGAGCGGCAGCAACGCCCGCATCGTGGGGATCGTCGTGGGTGGCCCGTGCTGCGGACCGCAGCCCTCCGGGTACTTCAACGCAGTCTCGGTGGTCGAGAACGGGGTGGGGCCCACCGTGTCGACCGCCTGCTGCAACAACACGAGCTGGTAGGGGACACCCGGGGCCTCATCGGCCTCGAGGCTACGGCGGGGCACGGCTGCGACCGGTGCCCCGCCGTACGCGTCCCGCGGCGAGGCGCCTGCTGTCAGCCGTCGGCCGGCGGGACGATGCCCTCCTGCACCGCGAGCACCGCTGCCTGGGTGCGGTCTCCGACGCCGAGCTTCGCCAGGAGATTGCTGACGTGCGTCTTCACCGTCTTCTCGGCGATGCCCAGCTCCTTCCCGATCTGGCGGTTGCCCCGCCCGCCGGCGATCAGGCGCAGCACGTCGAGCTCGCGCGAGGTGAGCCGGTCGAGCGCGCCGGCTTCGCGGCTGCGCCGGTACCCGCGCATCACCTGCCCCGCCACGGAAGGCGCTAGCACCGACTCGCCGGCGTAGACCTTGCGTATCGCGTCGCGCAGGTCGAAGGGGTGGACGTCCTTCAGCAGGTAAGCCGCGGCCCCCGCCTCGATGGCGGGAAGCACCTGGTCCTCCCCCCGGAACGACGTGAGCACGATCACCCGGGCGGCGGCGCCGGCGGCGGCCAGCTCTCGCAGCACGTCGAGGCCGCCCTTCCCAGGCATCTCGAGGTCGAGCAGCACCACGTCGGGCTCGAGCTCGGCGACCAGGCGCAGCGCCGCTTCGCCGTCGCCGGCCTCACCGACCACGGTCACGTCGTCCTGCAGGTCGAGGAAGGAGCGGAGATCCTGGCGGACGACGGGGTGGTCGTCGGCGAGGAGCACCCGGATCGGCTCGTCAGCCAAGCGGCACCTCCGCCCGGACCACGGTGCCGGCGCCCGGCGTGGACTCGATGACGAGCTCGCCACCCAGCGAACGGCATCGCTCCTCCATGGAGGTGAGGCCGAGGTGGCGGGCCCGCAACGCCGGGGCGTGCGGGTCGAAGCCGGTGCCGTCGTCGCGCACCTCCAGGATCACCCGGCCGGCCCGCTGCTCGATCCCCACCCTTATCGTCTCGGCTTGGGCGTGCCGCACCGCGTTCGACACCGCTTCCTGGGCGACACGGAACAGCTCGGACGATGCGGGTCGGGAAGGCCGTCGACGTCGCAGGCCACCACCTCGACGTCGCAGCGGTAGGCGCGACAGACCGTCGCCACGTGCTTCTCGAGGGCGGGGGCCAGCCCCTCGGCGGCGACGTCCGGCGGCCGCAGCTCGAAGATCAGCTCCCGGAGCTCGCCGAGCGCGGCCCGGGTCTGCTCGCCGAGCAGCCGCACGGTCTCGGCCGCCCGGGCGGGGTCGCGCTCGACCAGGTCTGCGGCTGCCTCGGCGGTGAACGACATGCTGAACAGCGTCTGGCTCACCGAGTCGTGCAGCTCGCGGGCCAGCCGGTTGCGCTCCTCCACCACGGTGAGCTCCTGGAGCCGCGACAGCAGGTCGGCGTTGCGGATCGCCACCGCCGCGTGGGGCGCCAGGAGCTCGACGAGTTGCTGGTCGCGCTCGTCGAACTCGCCGGCCGTCTCCTTCTCGGTGAGATAGAACGCACCGACCGCCTCGCCCTGCCACCAGATCGGCACCCCGAGGAAATCCCGCATGGTGGGGTGCGCCTTCGGCCAGCCTTCGAACCGAGGATCGCGGCGGATGTCGCGCACTCGGTAGCTGCGCCGGTCGCGAAGGATGGCGCCCAGCATCCCGTGCTGGCGCGGCAGAGGGCCGATCGCCTCGATCTCGGCCTCGGTCATCCCCGAGGTGGCGAAATGGGCAAAGCCGTCCTCGCCATCCGGGACGCCGAGCGCTGCGTACCGGGCGCCCACCAGCTCCCGGCTCGTGTCGACAATGCGCTTGAGGACACTTTCGAACCTCTGCTCCGACGAGATGGCGAGCACCGCCTGGCTCATCGCCCTGGTGACCGGATCCAGCGGGGCGGCGGCGTCCATGCGGGTCAGCATACGGGCGTACCATGCCCGGCCGATGGCCGACGCCGCTCGCATCCACGCCGACCTGCCCGTCGTCGACGGGCACAACGACCTCCCGTACCGCACCCGCTACGAGCCCACCGAGGACCCCCACACCGACTTCCCGCGGCTGCTGGCGGGCGGGGTCGGGCTGCAGTTCTGGTCGGTGTTCGTGCCTGCTTGGGACAAGACGCCGTTCGCCACGACCCTGGCGCAGATCGACCTCGTCGAGGACATGACGGCCCGCTCCCCCACGATGACGGCGTTGGCTGGTTCGGCTGCCGAGGCCGAGGCGATCCGCCGCTCCGGGCGGGTGGCCGGGATGCTCGGCGCAGAGGGCGGACACTGCATCGAAGGCTCGCTCGCCAACCTCCGGGCGCTGGCCGACCGCGGCGTCCGGTACATGACGCTCACCCACGGCTCGACGATCGACTGGGCGGACTCGGCGACCGACGAGCCGCGCCACGGCGGGCTGTCCGGCTTCGGCCGCGGCGTGGTGGCGGAGATGAACGAGCTGGGGATGCTGGTCGACATCTCCCACGTGGCGCCCTCGACGATGCGCCAGGCGCTGGAGGCCAGCGACGCGCCGGTGGTGGCGACCCACTCGAACGCGCTGGCACTGACCGCCCACCCCCGCAACCTGCCCGACGACGTGCTGGACGGTATCGCCGCCTCCGGCGGGGTGGCGTGCGCCACGTTCGTGCCGGCGTTCCTGGTGCCGGCGACCGCCGCGCTGGCGCTGGACATGTTCGAGCAGGACCGGCGGCTCCGGGCGGAGTTCGGGCCCGACCAGGAGGCTGAGTTCCTCGCGGCTCGTAAGGAGAAGCTGGCCGAGCTCGACATCGACCGCGGCTCGGTGACTGACGTGGCCGATCACATCGAGCACATGGCCCGGGTCGCCGGCGTCGACCACGTCGGCATCGGCAGCGACTTCGACGGCGTGGAGGCCCTGCCCGACGGCCTCGAGGACGTGTCGTGCTACTCGGCGATCACCGCCGAGCTGCTGGCGCGAGGTTGGCCCGAGGGCGACGTCCGCAAGGTGCTGGGCGACAACTGGCGGCGGGTACTGGCGGCCGTCGAGCGCTGATAGTTCAGGTCGAGCTCGAGCACCCGGCCCTTGGGCCACTCGACGTAAATGCGCGCCCCCTGCTCGGCCGCCACAGCGAGCTTGTGCTCGGTGCTGTTGGCGCGCCTCACCACCTCCGAGGGCGTGACGTCGTGGAGCTCGCTCACCTCGCGCAGGCGGTCGACGTCCTTGCGACGCAAGTTGACGCTGAATCGCTTCGTCATCGCACCGGCGCGCTCTTGGGCTTTGTCGTTTGCCGATGTGGTGGTCATCACGCGGCTGACATATGACTAATCAGGCGTGACAAGCGCCTGCACAAACCCAATTGACATCAATAGACTTCGTTGAGATGGAACGAGAGCGCAATGGCGCGCCGATCGACAGTGGGGCCAGGCCATACGGCGCAGCGCCGCACTCACTGGTCCTCCGCCATACGGCGCAGCGCCGCACTCACTGGTCCTGCGCCATACGGCGCAGCGCCGCACTCACTGGTCCTGCGCCATACGGCGCAGGACCATGTGCAAGATGCCGCCGTTGCGGAGGTACTCGACCTCGATGTCGGTGTCGCAGCGGCAGGTCGCCTCGAACTCCGCCACCACGGCGCCGTCGGGCCGCCG
>JBFJZV010000059.1:0-15871 GCA_041621915.1 Acidimicrobiia bacterium
CCGGGGGTGCCGTCGCCAAGACCGTCGTGATTGCACTGCTCGGCGTCGCAGCCACGGCGGCGGTGTTGCGGCGCCGCGACCTTGCCTGATGCCGCCGACCCTGGCGTCGGGCCACGCGTCAGTCAGCGGCCCTCTCGACGGCGGTTGCCGCCCTCGCGAGGCCTGGGCGGGGGCGGCGGCGCAGCAGCAGCCCGGCACCACCACTACCACGCCTGACCGCAGTCGTGCACCACAATGCGTGGCGTGACCGACGCCGCGACCAAGCCGAGACGTCCGATCCGCAAGCGGATGGGGCGGGCGGCGCTGATCGTGGCGGGTGGGGTGCTCATCTCGCGGGTGCTGGGACTGCTACGCGACATCGTGTTCGCCGCAGTGCTCGGCGCCGACCGCTTCACCGACGAGTACGTGCTGGCGTTCGCCATTCCCGACTGGATCAACTACCTGCTGGCCGGCGGCTACATGGCGGTGACCTTCATCCCCATCCTCAGCCGCCACCTGGCCGAGGACGACGAGGAATCCGGCTGGCGGGCCTTCAGCGCGATCTTCCGACCGGTGGCGATCGCCATGACCGTGCTGGTCGTGATCGGCATGGTCGCGGCCCGACCGGTGATCGACCTCATCGCCCCTGACTTCACGCCCGAGCAGGTCGACCGCACCGTCCGCCTCACCCGCATCGTGCTGCCAGCCCAGGTGTTCTTCGTGACGGGCTCACTGTTCATGGCGGTGCAGTACGCCAAAGAGCGGTTCTTCGTCCCGACGCTGGCACCGATCATCTACAACCTCGGCATCATCGCCGGTGGCGTGCTGCTGAACGTCGGCGCCGACCCACCCACCCCCGACGGGTTCGCGTGGGGCGTGCTGGCGGGCTCGGTCGTCGGCAACTTCGCGGTCCAGTGGTACGGCGCCCGCCAGGCGGGACTGCGCATCCGCTGGGGCGCCGAGTGGCGCAACCCCGCCGTGCGGGAGTACCTGGCGCTGGCGTTACCGCTGATGATCGGACAGTCGCTGGTGCTGCTCGACGAACAGCTCGGCCGGTCGTTCGGGACGCTGGCCGACGATGGCGGCGTCACCTGGCTGCAGTACGCCCGCCGCACGATGCAGGTGCCGGTCGGCATCATCGCCCAGGCGGCCGGCGTCGCCGCCTACCCATTCCTGGCCCGGCTGGCAACGGAGGGGCGCCTCCGCGAGCTCAACGACAACCTGGGGCGGGCGTTGCGGTACGTGGTGGTGCTGTCGCTCGGGGCGGCGGCGGGGCTGGCGGCGCTGTCACTGCCAATCGTGCGGGTCCTGTACGAGCGGGGCCTGTTCGACTCCGCCGACACCACCGGCACGGCGGCGGCGCTGATCTTCTTCGGTGTCGGCGTGCCTGCGTGGGGTGCGCAGCAGGTGCTGGTCCGCGGCTTCTACGCCCGCCGCGACATGTGGACGCCGGTGGTCGTCGGCACCGCGGCGACCATCGCGGCGCTGCCCGTCTATTGGGTGCTGTACGAGGCGCTGGGCATTCGTGGGCTGGCGCTGGCCTCCACCGCCGCGATCACCCTGTACACCGCCGTGATGGCCGCGATCTGGTACGCCCGGACCGGGTGGGAGCACCTGGCCCCGGTGCTCGCCTCAGCGCGGCGGGCGCTGCCGCTGGCCGTGCTCGGCGGCGGTGCGGCGTGGGGTACCGGCGAAGTGGTGCGGAACCTGCTCGGCGAAGGCTCGCTGCTCGGGGCACTGGCGGCGCTGCCGGCGGGCGCCCTTGCGTTCTTCGCGGTGATCGTGCTGGCGGGCGGCTCACTGTGGGAGCTGCGCGGCGACCGCTCCGGCTGACCACGAAATTCCTCAAGCCGCCCACCCGCCGTGCCGATGCGCGGTCGAGAAGGGAGGTTGGGTCGGATATGTTCCGCTCCCTAGGGCAGGACCGGGCCGCGCGGCACGGCATTGGTGCCACCGGGCTGACACCGCGCGAATGGATGAGCCAGCGCTACATGCCGCTGGCATGGCTGTCCCTCGCCACCACGGCGCTGATCCACGTCGGCTTCGGGGGGCCGGTCGAGTTCCGGGTCGACGTGTTCTTCCTGCTGATCAACCTCGGCGGGGAGGCGCTGCGGCGGTTGCGGAGCCACCATCTCGTGGTGCTTCACATGTTTGCGCTGTTCCCGTTGATCCTGTGGTACTCGGGGGCGCCCGGCAGCATCCCCGACCAGCTCGGCGCCCACGTGGTGATCTTCGCAGCGATCCTCATGCTGCCGAACATCATCCTGGTGAGCCTCTACGGGTTGCGGGCGGCGCTGCTCAGCACTGCGGTAGGCGTGTTCGGGGTGCTGACGCTGGCGCCCACCCCCGAGGAGCTCGCCACGGGGGTCTTCCTGGTGGCGGTGTCGGGCCTGATCGGAGGGGTGTTCTTCCACCGCCTCATCGTGGCGCTGGAGGAGACGCAGCAGGCGCTGGCCCAGGCCGCCTACCTGGACCCGCTCACCGGTCTCGGCAACCGCCGGGCGTTCGCCGCCGACTATGCGCGGCTCGGCGGCGAGGTGCTGACCGTGTGGGACGTCGACGGCCTCAAGGAGGTCAACGACCGGCTCGGCCACGCCGCGGGCGACCGCTTCCTGCTGGAGTTCGTCGCCGCGTTCGAGGCCGCCTGCGGGCCATCGTGCCGGCTGTACCGCCTCGGGGGCGACGAGTTCGCGGGTGTGCACCCGCGCCTCGACTCAGCGGCCTTGGCGTCGACGGTGCGGCGCCGGTTCCCCAAGGTGTCGTACGGATCGGTGGAGATCGTCGGCCGGCCTATGCACGAGGCGATGGCAGAGGCCGACGCGCTGCTCTACCGCGACAAGTACACGCGAACCGCTCCGTTCGCACCGCGGCTGGTCGTGGACCTCAGCGAGCGGCTGCCTGCGCGGCTGCCGCAGAGCTAGCTCTACCGACCTGCGCCTGCCCGGCGCAGGTCTAGTTCTTGACGCTCTTCGCCTGACGACTCATCGCCATGTGGCCCGGGGGCCCCAGCCCCAGGCCACCGGACCTGCGCCTGCCCGGCGCAGGTCCTAGCTCTTCGACTGCTTGAAGATGTCGGCGATCTCCTGCGTCAGCTCGTAGAGCTCGTTCGCCTTGTCCCGGTCGACGTTCTGCATGTTCTGCGTGCACAGGTGGCCGGCGCGGAAGAACTTGTCGTGCAGGTCGGGCCAGCGCTGGACGTGCTCGGGCTTGAAGTACTGGGTCCACAGCACGTCCAGGAGCTGGTACTTGCACTCCTTGGCGTGCTCCTCCTTGTTCGCGATGCGCCTACTGACGTACTGCGCGGCCGCGAGCTTGTCGGCGTCGGAGGCGTCGTCGCCGGGGTCGGGCGCCTCGTCGAGGAGCTGGTCGACCATCTTCTTCACCGTCTCGGCGGCGCGGACGGCGTACATCGGGTCGTAGATGCCACACGGGATGTGGCAGTGGGCGTGGGCGACCTTCGCCGGCTTGAAGAGACCCATGGCGGTGTACCTCCGGTGGCTGGACAGGTCGGCCACGATACACTCCGCGGCCCGCCCCCCACGCAGGAGCCCCGTGGCCGTTTCCCGCGCCGCCGCAGCCCTCGCCGTCGCATTGACCGGGCTCGCCGCGTCGCGCCTCCGCCGCTACGAGATCGCCGAGGGAAGCATGTCCCCCGCCCTCGAGCCGGGCGACTACGTGGTGGCGGTGCGCCGCCCCCGCCGCGTCCGCCCAGGTGACGTGGTTATCTTCGACCACCCGGAGCGGAAGGGCTTCACGCTGGTGAAACGGGTCGCAGCAGCGAGCGGCGCTGCCATCTCCGTGCGCGGGGACAACCGCGCCGCGTCGAGCGACGTGGGCCCGATCGCGCTCACACAGGTCGAGGCGCGGGTGGCCTGGGTCTACTGGCCGCCCACCCGCTTCGGGCGCGTGGCCCGATGACCTGGGATCGGGAGCTGCGGGAGCTGGCCGAACGGCGCAGGCTCGCCGCCGCGCTGGGCGGCGAGGATCGGGTGGCTCGCCACCGAGCGGCAGGCAAGTTGACGGTGCGGGAACGGATCGACGCGCTGCTCGATGCCGGCAGCTTCCGGGAGGTGGGCAGCACCGCCGGGTTCGCCGAGTACGACGAGGCGGGCGAGCTGGCGTCGTTCACCCCCGCCAACTTCGTGTTCGGTCGCGGCACGGTCGACCGACGGCCGGTGGTCGTGGCCGGCGACGACTTCACCGTCCGGGGCGGCGCCGCCGACGCGTCGATCCACCGCAAGATGGTCTACTCCGAGCAACTCGCTCGCGAGCTGCGGATCCCGGTGGTCCGCCTGGTCGACGGGTCGGGCGGCGGAGGGAGCGTGGCCAGCTACCACGAGATCGGCCGGACGTACGTGCCGCCGCTGCCCGGCTGGGCCGACCAGATGGCGATCCTCTCCGAGGTGCCGGTGGTCGCTGCCGCGCTGGGGTCGGTTGCCGGACTGGGCGCCGCCCGGGTGGCCGCGGCCCACTTCGCGCTGATGGTCGAGGGCACGTCGCAGATCTTCGTGGCCGGCCCCCCGGTGGTGGCGTACGCGAGCCACGAGGACGTCGGCAAGGAGGAGCTGGGCGGCGCGGCGATCCACGGCGGCAACGGCACCGTCGACAACGTGGTGGCGTCGGAGAATGAGGCGTTCGCCGCTATCCGCCGCTTCCTCGGGTACCTGCCGTCGAGCGTGTGGAAGGCACCGCCGGTGCTCGAGAGCGCCGACCCGGCAGACCGCCGAGAAGAGGAGCTGGCGTCGATCATCCCCCGGGAGCGCCGCCGCGGCTACGACGTCCGCCGGCTGGTCGGGCTCGTGGTCGACCAGGAGTCCTTCTTCGAGATCGGCCCGGGCTGGGGCCGATCGGTGGTCGCCGGGCTGGCTCGGCTCGCTGGCCGCCCGGTGGGGGTGCTGGCGTCGGACCCACGACACTGGGGCGGGGCGCTCACCGCTGACGGCGCCGACAAGATGCGCCGCTTCGTCGACCTCTGCGACACGTTCCACCTGCCGATCGTCAGCTTCGTCGACCAGCCCGGCTTCGCGGTGGGCACCGCCGCCGAGAAGGCGTCGACCATCCGGCGCGGCGTCGCCGCCATCGCCGCCCTGTACCAGCTCACGGTGCCATTCTTCTCGGTGATCGTCCGGCGGGCATTCGGGGTCGCCGGTGCCGCATACGTCGATCGCGGCGAGCCCGACCTGCGGGTGGCGTGGCCGAGCGGCGACTGGGGGTCGCTGCCGCTGGAGGGCGGCATCGAGGCGGCCTACCGCCGGGCGCTGGCCGAGGCCGACGACCCCGACGCGCTCCGGGAGGAGTTCCTGGCCGGCTTCGAGGCGATCCGCAGCCCGCTGCGCACCGCCGAAGCGTTCGACATCGAGGAGATCGTCGACCCCCGCGACACCCGCCCCCTCCTCTGCGAGTGGGCGGCGCTCGCCTACCGGACGCTGGAACCGGGCCCGAAGACGCGTGGCTATCGGCCGTGACGATGCAGCCGACCCGGGCATCGGCTTGCCGTGCCGGGGCCCTCTCGGCTGCGGCTGCCGCCGGGGCTGGTCCTACGTGGGGGCGGCGGCGCAGCCGCCGCCTGGAGCCAACCACGTGCCGCGGCGGCCGTGGCTCTGTTTCTCCGCGTAAGCGTTAAGCCCGTCCGGGAACCGTCCGACAATCTCATCTGGGGAACTGCGTCGAAGGGATTGAGTGATGTCCGGCAGGAAGTACCGCCTGGTGACCCGCAGCGACATGGACGGGCTCGTCTGCGCAGTGCTGCTGAAAGAACTCGACCTCATCGACGACATCAAGTTCGTGCACCCCAAGGACATGCAGGACGGGCTCGTCGAGGTCACCAACCGTGACATCACCACGAACCTCCCCTACGTGGAAGGCGTCCACCTGGCGTTCGACCACCATCACTCGGAGACCGTCCGCAACGTCCACAGCCGCCCCAACCACGTCATAGATGCCGACGCCCCCAGCGCCGCCCGCGTGGTCTACGACTACTACGGCGGCAAGGTGAGGTTCCCCAGCCGCTGGAACGAGATGATGGCTGCCGTCGACAAAGCCGACTCGGCCGCCTACACCGTCGAGGACGTGCTCGACCCGAAGGGCTGGGAGTTGCTGAGCTTCATCATGGACGCTCGCACCGGCCTGGGGCGCTTCCACCACTTTCGCATCTCGAACTACCAGCTCATGATGGAGCTGATCGACTACTGCCGGAACCACTCGATCGAGGAGATCCTCGCCCTGCCCGACGTCCGGGAGCGCGTCTCGCTCTACTTCAAGCACGAGGCCAGCTTCAAGGCGCAGATCGAGCGCCGGGGCAGGGTGCACGGGAACCTCGTCGAGCTCGACCTGCGGGCGGAGGAGGTCATCTGGCCGGGCAACCGGTTCATGATCTATGCGATGTTCCCGAACACCAACATCTCGATGTACGTCATCTGGGGCAAGCAGGCGCAGAACACGGTGTTCGCAGTGGGCAAGTCGATCTTCGATCGAAGCTCCCAGACCAACGTCGGCGAGCTGATGCTCAGCTACGGCGGCGGCGGCCACGCCAACGCCGGAACCTGCCAGGTCGACAACGAGAAAGCGGACATCGTCCGCCAGGAGCTGATCGACTACATCACGTCGGACGGCTGACCCGCCCCGGCCGCCGGCCGCCGCTCGCGCCGCAGCACCTCCAGCGCGAGCGCATCGACGGCCTCCTCGTCGCGGAGCAGCCACCGGCTGTGGAACGCGTCCGTCATCTCCCAGCCGGCCCGGCGCAGCGCCTGGTGGCGCTCGATGTGCGCATCCGGGTCGGCGTCGTGCACCACGCACTCCACCCCGATTGCCGCCGCGCCCCTCCCCACGGCGAGGTCGACCCGCCATCCGGCCACCGGGTAGTCCGCCACCACCTGCACGCCGCGTGCTCGCAGCCCGGCTGCCAGCTCCCCCACCCAGCCGCCCGGGTCGGGCGCCGCCTCGGAAGGCAGCGGTGGCTCGACGGCGTGCTTCAGGTAGTCGCGCAGCAGCCCCGCCGGCAGGTCGCCGCGGTCCACCGAGGCCACCACGACGAGCTCGCGCCGGGCCCGGGTCACCAGGACGTTGAACAGGTTCGGGTCCTCCACGAACCGCAGCGTGTTCCCGACGTCGTCGGGGCCGATCGCCAGCGAGGCGATCACCGTGTCCCGCTCGCCCCCCTGGAACCCGTGGACGGTGCCGACCCGCACCCGGTGGCGCAGCAGCAGCTCCCCGTCGATGCGGTCCAGCAAGGCCTCCTCGAGGGCTTCGGCCTGCGCCCGGAACGGTGTGATCACGCCGATGGAGGGAACGCCGGCGCCGATCGCGCGGTCCACCTGGCCGACCGCTTCGTCCACCTCCGGACGGTTGACGCCTTCGGCGTCGCGCCTGCCCTCCACTGCCACCACCTGGATGGCGTCGCGGGTCTCGGTCGCCGGGTGCTGGGTCATCAAGCGCAGGGCGCCGCCGTAGAAGCGGCGGTCGGAGAAGAGGATGATGTGCGGCACCGAGCGGAAGTGCTCGGCGAGTTGCGTGACCGGGGACGCTCCGGTCGCGGCATCGAACAGGCTGCTCCGCCGCACGTCGAGCACGCTGGCAAGCCGCGCAGGGACCCCGTGGCGCTCCCGGGCAGCCTCCATCGCGTCGTCGCCGAGGAACGACACGTGCCGGAGCTGGCGGGGATCGCCGACGACCACTGCGCGGCGCGCCCGGGCGAGCGCCGGCGCCGACCGGAGCTGGTCGATCTGCGACGCCTCGTCGAAGATCACCACGTCGAAGATGCCGGCCTCCACCGGCAGGGTGTCGTCGATCTCCCGGAGCGTGCCGAGCCATAGCGGCAGCACGTCGAGGAAGTCCCCGCCGCGCAGGTTGAGCAGCGCCCGCCGCCGCATCGCGCGGCCCGCCCGCAGCGCCGCGGCGAGCGAGGCCACCGCTTGCACCGACAAGCCTGCTGAGTTCCAGCGCTGCCTGCGAACCATCTCCACCGCGCGGCCGTACGCGACGCGCCACCGCGCCTCCGCCTGTTCCAACTCGTCCCAGAGCGCTCCCAATGCCAGTCCGCCGCCGGCGAGCCCCGCCCGTACCGCAGCTTCCGCCTCCCCCGCCTCGACCGCCGCCAGGACGTCCGGCCACGCAATGCCCGGGCCGGCTCCGGCGAGCCCGCGGACCTTCCGCTCCAGGCGGTCGCGGCGCCAGCCGGCCAGCAGCCCCTTCACCCGCTCGCGGCGCTCGACCAGCGCACGGGCGCGAGCCGAGTCGAAGCCGGGCTCCAGCACCTGCGGCGCCAGATTCGCGAAGGGCGCCAGCGCCGGACGGCGGGTGAGGCCGTCCCTCATGGCCACCTCCCTGCCCAACAGCCGGGCCAGGCGCCCGCAAGCAGTCGCCACCTCGTCGCGGGCGGCCGCGTGCTCGGCTTCGACGGCGGCGACCTCGTCTCTCGGCATCGGCCGGGCGACGCCACGGGACAGGTCGGCGGCGACCGATTCCCGGTGACGGGTGCTGCCGAACCGCACGTAGCGGGGGCCCGGCACCCGATCCATCAGCTCGGCGACCACCCCGGCCGCCTCGTCGGACTGGGTCGCCACGAGCACGGAGTTGCCGCGGGCGACCTCGTCGATCGCCAGCGCGGCGACCAGGTGGCTCTTGCCGGTGCCCGGGGGTCCCGACACCACCGTGACCGCCTCGACGCGGGCTCGCAGCAGCGCCTCACGCTGCTCCCGGTTCAGCGGGAGCGACGACACCACCATCTCGCCCGGCGCCGCCTCGGCAGCCGGCTCGCCGCCACCCAGGTACACGGCCTCGAGCGCGGTCCCGGCGGTGTCGACCGCGGCCCAGGTGAGCAGCGCCCCCTCCATGTTCGGGGTGGTGACATCCCGGGCGAGGTAGATCCCCATTCCGGCCGCCACCGCCGGTGCGGCTTCGGCGACCCGTGTCGACGTCGGGGAGACCGTGGGAGCGAGGAGCGGCAAATGGGGCAGCCCGGCCGCTGCGGCGGCGGCGGTGACCCAGGAGCGCAACGCCGGATGGCTCTCGAGCAGCTCGGCCGACGACCGGCCGGTCGGCTCGTCCCCCAGCAGGTCGGCAAGCCGATCGGCCAGCGCCTCGCGCGCCGAGTCGGGCAGGAACGCCGGCAGCTCGAGCTCGCTGTCGGTCTCGATGACGAGGCGGCCGACCATCCCGAGCCGCACCCGCACGGGCATCGACAGCAACGGCGCGCAGTAGCGCCTCGGCTCTCCATCGACCTCGTGGGTCCCCACCAGCCACAGCCACCCGAGGCGCAACAGTTGCTCACCCTCGTGCAGGCCGTCGAGATGGCGCAGGCGCACGACGGCGTCGCGCGCCTCGTGCCGGACGTCCAGCACCCGCCCGGTGCCCGCGGCGAGGGCGAAGAACGCCGACGACCAGCCGAGGTGGGCGTAGTCGCGGTCCCGCGCCACCACGCCGTACTGGGGCCGGCCGGAGCTGCCCTGGCCGGCCAGGTCGGCGAGGTAGCGGATGATCGAGGGCAGCAGCGGCAGGCTCGACTCCATGATCGACCGGCATGCTACGGAGCGCCCTCCCTACGATGCGGCGATGCCTTCCGCACGGCGCGCACTCGCCGCGGCCTTCGGTCGCCGGCTACCCGTCGTGACGGGGCGGCTGGACATCGCCGGCCTCGACCGGCCGGTCACCATACGCCGGGACGGCAACGGCATCCCCCACGTGGACGCCGCCACCGACGGCGATGCCTGGTTCGGCCTCGGCTTCTGCCAGGGCCAGGACCGCACGTTCCAACTCGAGAGCCTGCTGCGGGTGGTGCGGGGGACGCTCAGCGCGTTGATCGGCCCCGAAGGCCTGCCCGTCGACCGGCTCTCCCGCCGCGTGGGCTTCCAGCGGACCGGGGCGGCGTCGCTGCCCCTCCTCGACCGCGACATCGCTCTGGCGCTGGAGCGGTTCGCCGCCGGGGTAAACGGCGGCGCCACGGCAGGCAGGCGGCGGCGCCCGCCGGAGCTGGCGCTGCTGCGGAGCGGCCGCACGGAGTGGAGCGCCGCCGACGTGGCGGGGGTCGCGGTCCTCCAGTCGTTCGCGCTGGCGTCGAACTGGGATCAGGAGCTGGCCCGGCTGCAGGTGCTCCGCCACGACGGGCCGGCGGCACTGGAAGCGATCGACCCGGGCGCCGCAGCCGACCTGCCGGTCACGGCGCCCCCGGGCGCGCCCGCCGGCGCAGCAGCCGACCGGCTCGGCGACGACCTGGCGGCCTTCCGAACGTGGACGGGCAGCGGCGGCGCATCGAACAACTGGGCGGTGGCGCCCGGACGGACCGCCACGGGCCGGCCCCTGCTGGCCAACGACCCCCACCTCGCGCCGCTGCTGCCGCCCCATTGGTACCTGTGCCACCTGTCCACCCCGGCGTGGAGCGTCGCCGGAGCGGCCCTGGCCGGGACGCCTGGCGTCGCCGCCGGCCACAACGGCTTCGCAGCGTGGGGGGTGACCGCCGGGCTGGTCGACAACACCGACCTCTACCTCGAGGAGATCGGGCCCGACGGCCGCAGCGTGCGCCACGGCGACGGGTTCGTCCCGTGCGACGTGCTCGTCGAGGAGATCGAGGTGCGGGGACGGCCACCCGTGGTCGAGGAGGTGCTGGTCACGCCCCGCGGCCCGATCGTGGGGCCGGCCCTCGACGGCGAGGTGGGGGCAGTGTCGCTCCAGGGGACCTGGCTCCGGCCCGCCCGGTCCCGCGGCGTCCTGGCGCTGCACAGGGTGCGCAGCTTCGCAGAGTTCCGGGCGGCCTTCCGGCACTGGCCGTCGCTGCCGCTGAACGTGGCGTACGCCGACGAGTCGGGCAGCGTCGGCTGGCAGCTCGCGGGTGCCGCCCCGGTGCGCCGGCGCGGGCACGGCCTCCTGCCCCGCGCCGGCTGGGAACCGGCGGCCGGTTGGGAGGACGACCTCGTGCCCTTCGACGCCATGCCCCACGCCGCCGACCCGGCGGCGGGCTGGATCGCCACGGCCAACAACCGTCCGCTGCCCGAAGGCGAAGGCCCCTTCCTGGGTGGGGACTTCCTCGACGGGTACCGCGTCGCCCGCATCGGCGAGGCGCTGGCCGCCCGAGACGACTGGGACGTGGCCGCCACGATGGCGCTGCAACGCGACGAGCTGTCGCTGCCGTGGCGGGAAGTGCGGCGGGACGTCCTGGCCGCCGTCGACGGCCGGCCCGGCTTGACCTCGCTGCGCACGCTGCTGTCCGAGTGGGACGGCGTCCTGGGCGCCGCGTCGGCGGCGGGCGCCGTGTTCGCGCTGTTCATGGCGGAGATGGCGGGACGGATCGTCGCGGCCAAGGCGCCCCGCTCCTTCCGATGGGCGATGGGGAAGGGGTTCACCCCACTGGTCCCACACACCCTCTTCGCGCTGCGGGCGGCGCGTGTCTGCCGGCTGCTGCGCAGCCGACCCGACGGCTGGTTCGACCGCGGGTGGGATGCGGAGATCGCCGATGCCCTGGCGATGGTGGAAGCCCGGCTGCGCGCCCGCCACGGGCCCCATCCTGCGGGGTGGGCCTGGGGCGCCGTCCGGCCGCTGACGCTGCGGCACCCACTCGGCGCCCGTCCGCCGCTCGGGCGGGTGTTCGACCTCGGCCCATTCCCGTGGGGCGGCGACGCCAACACCGTGGCGCAGACGTCGCCCGACCCGATCGACCCCATGCGGGGCACCACCATCGCCATCGCGTCGTTGCGGATGGTCGTCGACGTGGGAGCCTGGGAGCACTGCCGCTTCTCGCTGCCCGGCGGCCAGTCTGGCAACCCCGCCTCCCCCCATTACGACGACCTGCTGGCCTTCTGGCGGGCCGGCACCGGGGTGCCGATCCCCTGGGACGAGCCGGAGGTGGCGGCGGCAACGATCCATACCCTGGAGCTGTCAGGGGAAGCCGGCACCAGCCAACTAGATTCCGGGTCATGAACTGTGCGTGGTGCAGGCGGCCGATGGCCTACGTCCACGGCCACGCGGCCTGCGTCGCCGGGGAGTGCCCGATGTTCGGTCTCAACCAGGCGGAGTGCTGCGACGGGGAGACCGCCGCCACCTGCCCGGCGCCCACGGCCGACGCGCGCTCCCGCTGAGGGGCGCCGCGATGTCGAGGGGGCAATGGGTGGTGATCGCGATCCTCGGAGCCGTGGTCGCCGTCGTGTTCGGCGTGGTGGTCGTGCTCGCCACCGGCGGCGAGGAGCCGCCCGAGAGAGCGGCGCAGGTCACGAGCATCCCGTTGCCGCCCACGACGGCGCCGGCGACCACGGCTCCGCCGACCACACCGTCCCCTGCCACCACGGCGCCACCGACCACACCGCCCCCTGCCACCACGGCGCCACCGACCACCACGCTCCCGCCCACCACGACCACCGCTGCTTCCACCACGACGGTGGCGGCAGGCACGCCGCTGGTGCTGATACCGGGCGGCTTCCAGACCGTCCCCTTCGGCGTCGAGCCCGACGTGGCGATCGCTCGGGTTGCGCTGGCGTTCGGGGAGCCGACCCAGGACACCGGCTGGACACCGGCGCAGGACCTGGGCCCGTGTCCGGGCGAGTTCGTGCGGCTGGTGAGCTGGGGCGAGCTGTCGGTGCTGTTCAGCGACGAGGTCTCCCCGTTCGCGGTGCCGGGCGCCCGCCACTTCACGGCGTGGCTGTACACGGGCCCGGCCACGCCCGGCGACCAGGGGCTGCGCACCGGGACCGGCATCGGCCTCGGCTCCACCCGCGCCGAGCTGGAGGCGGCGTACGGCGACCGGCTGATCGTCATCGAGGACGACCTGTTCGGGCCCAGCTTCCGGGTCGACTTCGAGCCGGACGCCGACGACTTCATCTACCTGTCGGGCGCCCTGTCGGAGAGCGGCCCGGGCGGGGTTGTGATCGGCCTGGCCGGCGGACGCGGCTGCGGCGAGTGAGCTCGATCTACCCCGGCCGCCGATAGACTGCCGCCGGTGCCTCGCCACGTCCCCCTCTTCCTGGTGCTGATGCTCGTCGCCGCCGCATGCGGCGGATCGAGCGACTCGACTACGACGACGACCGCTCCCCCGGCGTCGTCTTCGGCTGCGCCCACGTCGGCCCCACCGGGGACGGACGCCGCACCGAGCCTGCGGCGGGTGACATCGACGACCGAGCCGCTCGACTTCGACGTGGTGTCCCTCCTCAACGGCCTCCCCGCCGACGACCCAGCCGACCTCAACCGCCGGGCGATCGCGGTGAAGATCGACAACCATGCCAACGCCCGCCCGCAGTCGGGCATCCAGGACGCGGACGCCGTCTTCGAGATCCGCGTCGAGGGCGGTCTCACTCGCTTCATCGCCGTGTTCCACGACAACGACAGCACGTACCTCGGCCCGGTGCGCTCGGGCAGGCCGACCGACGGCAACGTCGTCGCTCCGCTCGACGCGCCGTTCGTGATCTCCGGGGCCCAGCCGTGGGTCATCAACTACATCGCCGCTCGCGACGTCAACATGATCGGCGAGGTAGCCGGCACGTTCCGGGTGCGGGGCCGCAGCGCCCCCCACAACCTGTACGCCGACACGACCGCGCTCCGCCAGACCGCCGACGGACGCGGCTACGCCGACGAGCCGCCGCCGGCGTGGTTCGAGCTCGGCGGCCCCCTCGACGGCCCGCCCAACGTGGCCGGGGAGGTGGTGTTCGACTGGAGCGACAGCACCACGGTGACGTGGCGCTGGGAGGACGGGCGCTACCACCGCTGGCACGACGGGGCGCGCCACGAATGGATCGACGCCGACGGAAACCGGGGCCAGATCGCTGCCGACGTGCTCGTCGTCCTGGAAGGCACGCTCTACACGGCCTCGGACCCCGCCGGCCAGGGCAGCTCGGTGCCGGCCACCGAGACGATCGGCGAAGGCCGCGCCCTGGTCTTCGCTGCGGGCAAGGTGGCCGAGGGGACCTGGCGCCGCGACGATCCCGGAGAGATGTTCGAGCTCCTCACCGCCGAAGGGGCGCCGCTCGTCGTGCCGCCGGGTGTGCCGTGGGTCTCGGTCTTCCCAAACCAGCGCGAGGTCACCTGGTCGTTCCGCGTTCCCGGGCTCCCGGAGCGCACCACCACGACCACCACCTCCGGGTGAGCGCCGCCGCGATCGCCGCCGCGCTCCACCGCGGCGAGGTGAGCGCCCAGGAGGTCGCCGCCGCGCATCTCACCGAGGCCGAGGCGGGCCAGGCCCGCCTCAACGCTTTCACGGCCATCGACGCCGAGCGCACCATGGCCGCCGCCCGCCGGGTCGACGCCCGGGTCGCGGCCGGCGAGGACCCCGGCCCGCTGGCGGGGGTCCCGGTGGCGGTGAAGGACCTGCTCGACGAGGCGGGCCTGCCGACGACGGCAGGCTCGAGCTTCTACCGGGAAGTTGCCCTGCGGACCGCCCCCGCAGTTGCCCGGCTGGAGGCCGCCGGTGCGTTGATGCTGGGCCGCACCGGCCTCCACGAGTTCGCGTTCGGCTTCTCCTCCGAGAACCACTGGTGGGGCCCGGTCCGCAACCCGTGGGACCAGAGCCTGTCCCCGGGGGGCTCCTCGGGCGGGTCGGCCGCCGCGGTCGCGGCGGGGATCGTGCCGCTGGCGCTGGGCACCGACACCGGCGGCTCGGTCCGGGTGCCGGCGGCGCTGTGCGGCATCACGGGCCTGAAGGTCACCCACGGCCGCGTGCCGCTCGACGGCGTGTTCCCGCTGGCGCCGTCACTCGACACCGTCGGCCCGCTCGCCACCACGGTGGCCGATGCGGCCCTGATGTTCCAGGTCCTCGCCGGCGAGGACCCGGTTCCCGTGTCTGCGGCCGAGCTGCCAGGGCTGCGGCTCGCCGTCCCCTTCCCGTGGACGCGGGTGCCGCTCGACCCCGTCATCGACGCGGCATTCCGATCGGCGCTCGACCGGCTCGCCGACCTGGGCTGCCACGTCGAAACCGCCGACGTGGCAGTGGACTACCCCGGGATGCTCACCGAGTCTTTCGGGCCGGAGGTCGCACAGGTGCATCGCCGCTGGTTCCCCGCCCGGCGGGACGAGTACGGGCCCGACGTCGGCGCCCGGCTCGAAGGGGCGTTCGCCGTGACGCCGGAGCAGCACGCCGAGGCCCAAGCGTGGCGGGCGGGCGTGCGGGCGGCGCTCGACGGGGCGCTGGCGGCATGCGACGTGCTCGTGACGCCGGCAACGGCGGTGCGGCGCAAAGCGATCGGCGTCGAGACCGTGCAACTGGCCGGCCGGGAGGCGCCCTACCGGCCGGAGCTCTCCCGCTTCTCGGCCCTCGTCAACCAGGGCGGCCACCCGGCGCTGGTGGTACCCCTGCTCCGCGGGCGGGGCGAAGCGGGGCCGCCGCCGTCGCTGCAGCTCGTCGGCCCGCACGGCGCGGAGCACCGCCTGCTGGAGCTCGGCCTGGCCCTCGAGAGCGCAGGCGTAGCCGGGTACCGGGAACCTTCGCCCGCGTAGCGGGTCGAACCCCTCAGGAACTACCGAAAACAGCCGTAGGTTGCATATGATGGACGCGTCAGCCGAGGAGGACACTCGAAGGCGGAACCCGGTGCCCAGGGGGGATCGCCGGAGCTGTTGATGAACGCCGGCCGGGCGGCCGGTGGAGGCAACTTCCACTAGAGAATTCAGGCATCACCATGTCTACAGACACACAAACGCCGCGCCCGGAGGTCGAGCAGATCGACCAGGTCGTCATCCGGTTCGCGGGCGACTCCGGTGACGGCATGCAGCTCGCCGGCACGCGGTTCACGACCGCGTCGGCGCTGTTCGGCAACGACCTGTCGACGCTCCCCAACTTCCCGGCGGAGATCCGGGCGCCGGCGGGAACGCTGCCCGGCGTCTCGAGCTTCCAGGTGCACATCGCCGACCGGGACATCCTCACCCCCGGCGACGAGCCCGGGGTGCTGGTGGCGATGAACCCGGCGGCGCTCAAGGCGAACATCGA
>JBFJZV010000060.1:0-15799 GCA_041621915.1 Acidimicrobiia bacterium
CACGACGAAGCGCTCCTCGCCGGCGAGCAGGTGGCCCGGGAGGGTGCCGGTCGCGAAGCCCGCCCGGTCGTCCTCCTCGATCGCGTAGACGACCCGTAGCGCATTCATCGACCACAGGCCGGCCCACGTCGCCACCAGCACGACCGTGGTGCCGGCGGTGGGCCGGGCCCCGGCCGGGTAGAGCTGCACCCACCGCAGGTCGAACATCCGCCACGCCCGCAGCTCCTCCACCGCCCGCCGGTACACGGGTCGGCCGACGCCCAGCTCGACCCTCCGTCGCCCCACCCGATAGCCGTCCGGCGGCTGGCGCCGGGTGTGCCCCACGTAGGGATACGAGAACCTCGAGTCGCGCTGGCGAGCCAGGAAGGCGAGTGCCTCGTCGTCCGAGAAGGCGCGGAAGCGGATCTGGTCGGCCACTGCGGCCATGATGCCCGGTGCCGGCGTAGCATCGCCCGCATGCTCCCCGTCCCGCCGCCCGTGCCCGGCGTCACATGGCGTCCGGTCGCGCTGGACGACGTGTCCGGCGTCGCGGCCTGCGTGCGGGCCTCCGAGATCGCCGACGCCGTTCCCGAGGTCACGAACGAGGACCTCACCCGCGACGAGCTCGAAGACGTGACGCTGCCCACCGACAGCATCCTCGGCGTCGACCCCGCCGGCACCGTGGTGGCCTTCGGCACCGTCGCAAGGTGGCCGGGGGCAACGCGGATGCACCGTGTGACCATGTGGGGCCGCGTCCACCCGGAGCACCGCAGGGACGACATCGCCGACTTCGTGATCGCCTGGATGGCGACCCGCGGGCGACAGCTGCTCGCCGGCCTGGACGATGGCCTCCCCCGCCACGTCGGCGACAGCGTGCACGAGCACGTGACGCATTGGCGCGAGCGCTTGGAGCGCCACGGCTTCACGATCACCCGCTGGTACCTGGAGATGGCTCGCGACCTCGCCACCCCGCCCCCGAGCGTCGATCCCGTGGCCGGCGTCGTGATCCGGGAGTGGGACGCCGCCGACGACGACGCGGTTCGTTCGGCGCACAACGAGGCATTCACCGACCATTGGGGGTCGAACCCGATCGCCGAGGACCGGTGGCATGCGTGGATCACCGGCAGCCGCTGGTTCCGGCCCGATCTCAGCTTCGTCGCGTGGGCGGGCGAGGAGATCGCCGGCTACTCCCTCGGCTACGTCTACCCGGACGACGTCGCGGTGCGCGGACGCACCGAGGCGTGGGTCGGTCAGCTCGGCACGCGGCGACCGTGGCGCCGCCGCGGGGTGGCCGCCGCGTTGCTGGCCATGACGATGGAGGCGGCGGCTGCCGCCGGCCTCGAGCGCGTGATGCTCGGCGTCGACGCCGAGAACCCCACCGGCGCGGTGGGCGTGTACGAGCGGGTGGGGTTCCACGCGGAGCGCCGCTGGGTGTACTACACCATCGAGCCATGAGCCGCCCGTCGTTAGCATGAGGATCGCCGATGCGACGCGCCGACTGGCTTTCCCGTCCGCTGTACCGCCTCTACGAGGAGCGCGTGCTGCGCGGCCTCGACCGCGACCGGCTACCCCGCCACATCGGCGTCATCCACGATGGCCACCGGCGCTTCGCTCGCGAGGCGGGTCTCCCCGACTACCGCACCGGCTACCAGGCCGGGATGGACAAGTTCGTGGAGTTCATCGGCTGGTGCGCCGAGCTGGAGATCGAAGCGGTCACCTGCTGGTTGCTCTCCACCGAGAACCTCCGTAGGCCGGCCGCCGAGCTGGAGCCGCTGTTCGACGTCTACACCGACCTGTTCCGTCGCCTGCCCGGCGCCGCTGACGACCACGGCATCGAGGTGCGCTTCATCGGCCACCTCGACCTGCTGCCCGACCCGCTCGTCCGGGCGGCCAAGGACCTGGAGGAGGCCTGCCCGGCGGGGCGGCACCGGCTGACCATGGCGCTGGCGTACGGTGGCCGTCAGGAGATCGTGGACGCCACCCGCGACCTCGTGAGCCACATCGCCGCCGAGGGGGTTCCCGCCGACCACATCGCGGAGCACATCGACGCCGACGCCATCGCCCGTCACCTCTACACCGCCGACCTGCCTGACCCCGACCTGGTCCTGCGCACCAGCGGCGAGTCGCGGCTCTCCGGGTTCCTGCTGTGGCAGGCGGCGTACGCCGAGTACAGCTTCGTCGACGTGTACTGGCCGGCGTTCCGCCGGGTGGACTTCCTGCGAGCCCTGCGTGACTACACGCGCCGCGAGCGGCGCTTCGGGCAGTAGGCGCTACGCGTCGTCGTCGTGGTGGTGATCGCCATCGTGGTGATGGTCGTGCTCTGAGCCCGAACCGGGCTCACCGAGTCCCCGTCAACACCCCGGCTCGCCGGGGTTGCCGCAGCAGTGCGACAGCGTCGTCACCTTCTTCACGTTGTTGCGCACCAGCATGCGGGCCTTGTCGGCGAAGGAGCCGTCGTGGCTCTGCCAGTTGCGGACGACGTTGCGGAGGCTGGGTCGGCGAGACATGGCGGCGGACCCTAGTGTCCTGCGTCGTAGGTTCGTGCGAGATTCTGTGCAGACTTGCGGCGCAGGGCCTTAGCGGGTTCGCAGGTCGAGAGGGATGTGCTCGACGTCGTTGCTGCTTCGCAGGCTGAAGATGTGACCCCCGCCGAGAGGGAACGTCCGGAGGCGGGCGATCGACGCGTGGTGCAGCACGAACCGCTCCCACTCCCATGGGGTCGGCTCCAAACCGAGCAGGAACCCCAGGGCGCAAGCGTTGCTCCCGGCGTGGCCCACCACGACGATCGTCCGCTCGTCGCCGCCGCCCTCCCACAGGTGCCCGGACGGATGGCCGCCGTGGGGGGAGACACCTCGGCTCGACAGCAGGTCGATCACCGCAGTGGCGATGCGGTCGTGGAACTCGCGGAACGTCTCGCCGCCGGGCATGCCGTCCCACCACTCCTCCAGCGGGCGGCGGTAGGCGTCCCGGAACGCCTGCTCGACCAGCTCGGTCGGCGTCCCGGTCCAGTCCGGCATTCGCATCTCGGTGAAGTCGGGAGCCACCTGCGGCTCCAGACCCAGCGAGGCGGCCAGCGGGTCGGCCGTCTCCCAGGTGCGGCGGGCGGATGTCACGACCAGCTCGTCGGGCCCGAGTGGCGCGAGGCGTTGCGCCAGGAGGTCGGCCTGCTTGCGGCCGCGGGGGGTGAGGCCGGGGTCGACCTGGCTCAGGCCGTCGACGGACCAGGCCGGTTCGGCGTGGCGGACGAGCAAGACTTCCATGGCCTGGCGAGAGTACAGCACCGTGCGGGCGCCACAACACCGAGTGGCCGCCTTGCGGCGGCCAGCTCGGTCGGGCTAAGACGGGAGGTAGGAAGGCTCCTCCTGTTTCATGGTGTATCGGCGCTGGCCGGGCGGACTTGAGAGCTTTTCTGGATTTTTTTCTCGTAGGCTCTCCGGGTGACCCCCGCCGACCGGCTCGCCGACCTGTTGCGCCGCCACGTCCGCACCGACGGACCGTTCACGCTCGCCTCCGGCGAGGTGTCGTCCTGGTACCTGGACGCCCGCCAGGCGACCTACGACGGCGCCGGGGCGGCCGTGGTCGGCGATGCGGTGCTGGCGGCGCTGGCACCGGGGCTCGATGCCGTCGGAGGGATGACGATGGGTGCCGATCCCGTCGCGCTGGCGACGGCGCTCCGGGGAGCGCAGGCCGGCCGCCCCCTTCGCGCCTTCTCCGTGCGCAAGGAACCCAAGGGCCACGGGGTGGGCGGCCGGCTGGTGGGCCCGGTGGCGGCGGGCGACCGGGTGGCGATCGTGGAGGACACGTGCACCACCGGTGGCACCCTCGCCGCGGTGGCGGCCGTCCTGGCCGAGGCCGGCGTCGACGTCGTGCAGGCGGTGGCGCTGGTCGACCGGGGGGGCGATGAGACGGCACGGCGCATGGCCGCCGCCCGGATACCCTACGTGGCGTTACTCACCCCCGCCAACTTGGGAGTCGAGCAGGCATGATCGTCGAGCTCAAGCGGGCCGCCTGGCGGCCGTGGCTGCTGATGCTGCTCGCCGTGCCCACGTTGGCGCTGGCGCTGGACCTCACCATCACCGACCGCGCCATCACCGGTTGGGTGCTCGACGTGCTCCACGCGCCCGAGGAGCTGAAAGCCGACCTCACCCGCGGCCCCGAGGCGCGGGAGGACGGCCACGGGCTCACCCACCAGGGCTCCAGCGAGTCGCGGGCCGACTGGATCTGGGGCGGGTTCATGTGGGTGGCCGGCGCGTTGCTGCTGTTCTGGAGCTTCAACGAGCTGACCGCGTCGCGCACGGTGCTGTCCGCCGACGACGACGGCCTTCGGCTGCAGGTGGGATCGGCGCAGGGGACCGACGTGCTGCTGAGCTGGGACCAGGTCGAGTCGATCCGCTCGACCATCGACGACAGTGAGCTGGGCCCGGCCCCGGTGCTGGAGGTGACCCTCACCGGGCCCACGTGGGTGCCCACCGAGCCGAGCAACGCCCGCTGGGACGGCCACCGGCTGCTGGTCGCCGCCACCGACTGGGAGACCCCGGTGCACGAGGCGGCCGGCGTCCTGCAGGCGATGCACGAGCGCGCCCGGCTCCGCGCCGCCGCCGAGCCCGGTGACGAAGCGTGACGGGCCCGGCGATCGGGGCGCACGTGCCGGGGGCCGATCCGGTGGCGGCCGCCGCCGAGCGGGACGCCGACCTCGCCCAATTCTTCCTCGGCAACCCGCAGTCGTGGCGTGCCCCGCCGCCCCGGCCCGACACTGCGCAACTGCGTGAAGCGGCCCTCCCGCTGTACGTCCACTCCAACTACCTGGTCAACGTGTGCTCGGACAACAACCGGGTCCGCATCCCGAGCCGGAAGAACCTCGCCGACGCGGTCGCCGCGGCGGAGGCCATCGGCGCCGTGGCGCTCATCGTCCACGGCGGCCACGTCGGCGACGACGAGGACAACCGCGCCGTGGGCGTCGAGCGGTGGCGCAAGGCCCTCGAGCCGCTCGACCACGACCTGCTGATCCTCATCGAGAACACCGCCGGCGGGGGCAACGCGGTCGCTCGGGAGATCGACAGCTACGGGCCGCTATGGGAGGGGATCGGCGACCTCAACGTCGGCGTGTGCCTCGACACCTGCCACGCCTGGGCGGCCGGGGAGGACCTGGAGACGGTCGTGGATCGGCTGCGGACGGCCACCGGCCGCCTCGACCTCGTCCACTGCAACGACTCCAAGGACCCGCACGACAGCCGGCGCGACCGCCACACCAACCTCGGCACCGGGATGATCCCCGAAGAGCTGTTGGTGGGCGTGGTCCGGGAGGCGGGAGCCCCCGTGGTGGTGGAGACCCCCGACGACGCCGCCGGTCAAGCCGCCGACATCCGCTGGCTGCGCCAGCGGATGTGAGGTTGCCCATTGCCGCCGACCCGGGCGTCGGGTTGCGGTGCGGCGTGGTCGGGCCCTCTCGGCGGCGGCTGCCGCACCTGCTGGTCCTACGTGGTGGCGGCGGCGCAGCCGCCGCCTGGAACCAACCACGTACCGCGTGCCGGGTGGGGTGGGAGTTGGTTACCCCAGGAACGCGGCCTGCGCGGGGCCCGTCGGGTCCTCGTTGCGGATGAACGCGTCGACCAGGTCGCGGGCCTCGTCGTCGTGGTACTGCACCGGCGGCGACTTCATGAACCAGCTCGACGGGGCCAGCAGCGGGCCGCCGACACCGCGATCCAGGGCGAGCTTCGCGCACCGCAGCGCGTCGATCACCACTCCCGCCGAGTTGGGCGAGTCCCACACCTCCAGCTTCAGCTCCACGTTCACCGGCACGTCGCCAAACGACCGGCCTTCCAGCCGGATGTGCGCCCACTTGCGGTCGGTCAGCCAGGGCACGTGATCCGAAGGCCCGATGTGCACGCTGTCAGAACTGATGCCCTTCTCGATCTGCGAGGTGACGCTCTGGGTCTTCGAGATCTTCTTCGATACCAGCCGGTCGCGTTCCAGCATGTTCATGAAGTCCATGTTCCCGCCGAAGTTGAGCTGGTAGGTGCGCTCCACCTCGACGCCTCGCTCCTCGAAGAGGCGAGCCAGCATGCGGTGGATGATCGTGGCGCCCACCTGCGACTTGATGTCGTCGCCGACGATGGGCACGCCGGCGGCGTGGAAGCGCCGGGCCCACGCCGGGTCGGAGGCGATGAATGCCGGCAGGCAGTTGACGAACGCCACCCCGGCGTCGATGGCAGCCTGCGCGTAGTGGCGGGCAGCCTGCTCGGCGCCGACCGGCAGGTAGCAAACGAGCACGTCGGCGCCGGCCTCCCGCAGCACGGCCGCGACGTCGACGGGTGGCGCCGCCGACTCCTCGATCGTCTCCCGGTAGTACCGCCCCAGCCCGTCGAGCGTCGGCCCCCGCTGCACGGCTACGCCGAGGCCGGGGACGTCGGCGAACCGCACCGTGTCGTTGGGGCCGGCCCATATCGCCTTCCCGAGATCGGCGCCGACCTTGGCAGCGTCCACGTCGAACGCGGCCACGAAGTCCACGTCGCCGACGTGGTATCCGCCCAAGTCGACGTGCATCAATCCGGGCACGGCCGACGCCGGGTCGGCCTCGCGGTAGTGCTCGACGCCTTGGACGAGCGAGTTCGCGCAGTTGCCCACGCCGGCGATCGCAACCTTGACCGTTCCCATCTGACCCTCCACGCTCGGCGCCGAGCCTCTCATTCCATGACGGGCGCGCCGGCCGCACCGGGGGCGCCGCCCCGGCGCGAACGGTGGCGCTCGTCGCGTTCTGTTTCGATCAACTCGTCCAGCCAGGCGATGTCGGCTTCCGCGGACCGGACGCCGTGCTCGATCAGCGAGACCGTGTAGCGGTCCATGCGATCCTTGGTGCGCGACGCAGTGCGCTTGAGCGACGAGCGGCCCCTGGCGAGCCGCTCGGCGAGCTGGGCTCGCCGCCGTTCGAGCACCCCGATCCGGTCATCAGGCTCGAGGTACCGGAAGAAGGCCAGCCGCAGGTTGAAGGCACGCTCGTCGTCGCCGTCGTCCGACGGATCGGCCATCATCTCCTTGAACGCGGCGCGTCCTTCGTCGGTGATGCCGTAGGATTTGCGCCTGCCGCTGGTCCCGGCTGCCGCGATCGAGCCCTTGCGCTCCAACCGGCGCAGGGCCGGGTAGAGGGATCCGAAAGACACGCTCCAGAAGCCGTAGTCGGCGAGCTGGCGGCGCAGCTCGTAGCCGTGCCGTGGCTGCTCTCGGAGGAGCCCGAGGATGGCAAGTTCCAACATATATCGACCCGATATATAGCGGAACGCGACACGGAACGCAAAACCCAGGCCGAAATCGTCAAGCGCAGTAGGCGCCCTGCCGAACTGGAATGGTGAGCGCAAGCGGGGCTGAGGCGCCCCGGTCCGCAATGACGGGAGGGTGCGAGTGCGCACTCCTCGTGTAACAGATGAGCTGCTGAGGGCGGCGGGAGGCGATCTCGCCGGTCCCGGCGCGCCCCGCGCCGCGCGCGCCGAGCCCGATCGCCGGCTGACGGCTCTCGCCGACGTCGAGTTCGCGCACGACACGTCCCTCTCGTCGGTGCTCCGGCAGGTGGCGGAGGTGGCCACCGAGCTGCTGCCGTGCAGCGGAGGCGCCAGCGTGGTCATGTGGGATGGCGACCGGGATGCGTTCGCGCTCGGCGCTTCGACCGTCCCGAGCCAGGACGGCAACACCGCCGCCTCCCGGCTGCGCAGCCGCGGCGGGGTCACACGCTGGATCGTCGAACATCGCGAAGCCCACGTCGTTCCCGACATCTCGACCGACCCTCTGGGCGGCAATGCGATGCCCGGGGAGTATGGGATCCGCGCCTACGCGGGCATGCCGATGGTCGCCGACGGAGAGTCGCTCGGGGTGTTGTACGCGCTCGACACCGCCCCGCGCCACTACGGCGCCTCCGACTTGGCGTTGCTGCGGAAGCTGGCGGGACGGGCGGCCACCGCGATTGCCAACGCCCGGATGCTCGACGAGAGCCGGGCAGCGCGGGAGCGGGCCGAGGCGCTCGCCTGGGTGGCCAACGCCCTCATTGCCGCGGAGGGCCTCCACGAAGTCCTGCAGTCGGTGGTGGAGGGCGCCGCCGCCGCGCTCCAGGCGGAGCGGGTGGAGCTCGTCACCGTCGACCTCGAGGCCCGCCGGGTCCTCGAGCGTTTCACCGGCGGCATGGCCGGGGTGGCCGCCGAGCCGGTGCCGTTCACGGATCTGGTCGGAGGCATCATCGGCTGGGTCCTGCGCGAGGAGCGGGTGGCGCTCAGCAGGTCGCTCGGCGAGGACGAGCGGGAGCCTCGTGAGATCCGCGGAAGCTGGGTGGCGCAGGGCATCGGGCCGGCTGTGGTCGCCCCGCTGCGGTACGGGACGCACGTGCTCGGGACGCTCAGCGTCCTGCGCCGCGTCGACCAGGTGGCGTTCACGGAACCCGAGGTCGATCTGGTCATCGCGATGTCGAGCCAGGCGGCCGTCGCCATCGAGAACGTGCGCCTCGTGGAGGCCACCAGGTCGACCCTGCGTGAGACCGAGGTGCTGTTCTCGGTGTCGCAGGCGCTGACGGAGGTTGACACGCCCGAGCAGGTGCTTGAGGTGGTCGCCTCCGGCGCGGTCGACGTGCTGCCGGCCGGGAGGGTCGTCGTGCACGCGGTGTCCCAGGACCCGGCCATCGCGCCGCTCGAGGCCGCTGCCGGTCCCGACAAGATGCCCGGCTTCGATTTTGCGCAGGTGCTCTCGGGCGGGTCGCTCGAGCGGCTGCGGGACGGCCGGCCGGTCATCACCTCGCCGGCCGTCGCCGACGCGGCCCCCGGCGTCGTGGCGCCGCTCAAGGTGCACGACCGCCTCCTCGGCGCAGTGGCCGCTGCCCCGATCGCGGGACGCGCCGAGTTCGGGCCGCGCCAGACGGAGCTGCTGATGACGCTCGCCGCACACGCCGCGGCCGCGCTGGATGGCGCCCGCCTGCTCGAGGAGGTGCAGCGGCTGGCCGTCACCGACGAGTTGACCGGGGCCCACAACCGCCGCCACCTGTTCGAGCTGGCCGAGCACGAATTCCGCCAGGCCAGCCGCTACGTGCGGCCGCTGGCGGCGATCATGTTCGACATCGACCGCTTCAAGGACATCAACGACCGGTACGGTCACGCGATCGGCGACCTCGTGCTGCGGTGGGTCGCCGACCACTGCCGGGCCGTCATCCGCGAGGCCGACGTGTGGGGCCGGTACGGCGGCGAGGAGTTCGCCGTGGTGCTGCCGGAGACCGGCCTGAAGGGCGCCAGCGAGCTCGCCGAGCGGCTGCGGGCCCGGGTCGCCGACGCCCCGATCTCCACGCCGCGAGGGCCGATCCCGGTCACGATCAGCCTGGGGGTGGCCGAGCTCCAGGAGGCGATGCGCGACGTCCACGCCCTCATCGACCGGGCCGACGCCGCCATGTACTTCGCCAAGCGCACGGGCCGCAACCGGGTCGAATCCGCGTAGTTGTCTGCCGCTCGTGCTGCACCTACGTCGCGGCGGCGACGCAGCCGCCGCCTGGTGCCAACCACGTGCCGCGGCGGCGCCTGTGCGTCGGGTTCGGTGCCTGCGGCGGGACGGGGTTCGGTAGCCTCTCCGTCGTGACCACGCCCGACATCATCACCAAGCCCTCCCGGCCCGTGACCGACGACGGAGATCACGACCGCTACGCCCACTACGTGCGCAAAGCCGACATCGTGCGGGCGAACGTCGACGGAGTGCCGGTGGTGGCGCTGTGCGGCAAGAAGTGGATCCCCAACCGCGATCCTGCCAACTACCCCGTGTGCCCCACCTGCAAGGAGATCAAGGCCCGCCTGGCGTCCTAGCGCCAAGGGGGAACCGGGCCTCCTCCCGCCACCACCCGTCCCGCTCCACCAGCAGGGCCACCGCATCGCAGCGCGCCGCGACCGGCAGCGCCATCTCGGTGCCGACGGCGACCTCAGCGGCGAGGGCATCGACGCGGGTGGCGTCGCCGGCCTGCACCACGGTGAGGTGAGGGATCACGTCGGCGTGCACTCCCTCGTACGGGGGGTGGTCGGGCCATTGGGCCACCACGGCCGCCGTCATCGACCGGAACGGCTCTTCCGGCTCGGGCGCCAGGTACACCACGTCGGGGACGAAGCGGCGCACTTCGGTCAGCTCGAAGCCGAACGCCTCGTGCCGGCCGAAGAGCTCGGCCGCCTCGGCGAGTGTCTCCTCGTCGATCTCGCCCGCGTCGAGCCACGGGTACAGCACGGTGATGTGGGCGGGCACGCCGACCGCCGCCGACGGGTCCCAATCCCGGCGCCACCGCCCCACCAGGCCCTCGACCTCCGGGACGGGCACGACCAGCGCAGACTCGCTCAGTACGCGCCGCCCAGCTTGGTGTGGTCCCACGTCACCGTGCGCTCGGGGTGCACGATGACCGCGGTGTTCTTGGTGGCGAACCGCCCGAACGCCGCCTCCAGCGCCTCTCCAGTGAGGCGCTGCCCGCCGGGGACCATCGGGTAGCGGCCGGTGAGGTCGCCGTAGATCTCCAGCACGTACGCCGGGTCGTCGACCAGCTCGGCCTTGCCCTTGATCATCACGCCGCGCAGCTCCTCGTAGGCGACGCCGTCCTCGGCCAGCACGGTGAGCCGCGGGTCGCGCCGCAGGTTGACGATCTTCTGCGACTTGGTGAACGAGCGGAACACGACGTTGCCGTCCCGCAGCGTGTACCACATGGGCGCCACATGCGGCCACCCATCCTTGCCGACCGTCGCGACCTGCAGGTTGCGGGAGGCGCCGAGGAACTCGAGGATCTCGGCGTCGGTCATCGTGATGTCCTTGCGGGCCATGGCGACGGAGGTTACCCCGCCCCCATCCCGTAGACTCCCCGGCATGACGGACACACCCGACCGCCCCGGACCGCCGGCCGACACGCCCGCCCCGGCTGCAGACACACCCGTCCCGCCCGACCCGGCCGCTGGCGAACCCACCCAGCAGCTGCCGCCCGCCGACGCCGTGGTCCCGCCGGTCACGCCCGGCGCCGGGCTGCCCGGAGAGCCGCCGCCGGGAGGCACGCCGCCGCCCCTCGTGCCGACGCCGGGCGGGCCCATGCCGCCCGAGCCGCCGAATTGGCCGATGCGCATCCTCATCGCGCTGCTGGCGGCGCTGGTGGTGCTGGTGGCGGTGATCGCCGGCGCGCTGATCTTCGGCGGGGACGACGACGAGCCGGTCGCCGCCACCACCGTGCCCACGACCGTGCCCGCGACGACGCTGGCGCCGACGACCACCGGCGAGCCGACGACCACCACCGAGGCCACGACCACGACGACCGTGGCCGAGACCACCACGACGACGGTCGCCGAGACCACTACCACCACCGAGGCCACCACGACGACGTCGACGACCACGACCCTCGCTGCCACCACGACGGCCGCCAGCGAGTGCGCCGGGCTCGACGACCTGCAGGGGCCAATCGCCAACTTCGTGTTCCTCGACGTCGACGGCATCGGCACGCTGACGGAGTTCGGCGACCGCGACGAGGACGTGATCACGACGCTCACCTGCCTCCTCGGCGAGCCCGACGAGGACACCGGCTACGGCGACAGCTTCTCGGTGTTCGGGACGTGCCCGGGCACCGTGGTGCGGGGAGTGCGCTGGGGCCCCTTGCTGACGCTGTTCGGCGACACCGAGGCGTTCGGGTCCGAGGACCGTGAGTTCTACAACTGGCGGTATGACGCCTTCGAGTTCGAGGACGAGCTCGGGCTGACCTTCCCCGAGACCGGCCTCGGCCTGGGGACCACCGTCGCCGAGCTCGAGGCGGAGTACGGCGACGATGTCGAGATCTTCGACGACGAGCGGACCGGCGAGGGAGCGTTCGTGATCGGCGAGCGCGACGTCGCCAACACGACCGTCCCGGAGATCTTCGGCACGCTCACCGGCACCGGCGCGGACGGCCAGGTGCAGTTCATCGACAGCGGGCTCTTCTGCGGCGAGTAGGAGCCTTCGCCAGCTACCCTGCTCGACACCGACGGCACGGCCCACCCACCCGGGAGGCTGAGGCCCGAGGCCTGGAACGACGGTATGCCGGGACATCCCCCAACCCGACGGGGTGGGGAGAGAGGAGCCAGCATGGCTGACCGGATCACCGCCCCCGCCGTCAGACGGCGCAAGGGCGGTCCCAAGCTGCGGATGACCACCGCGTACGATGCCGTCACCGCCCGCATCGCCGACCAGGCGGGCGCCGACATCGTCCTCGTCGGCGACAGCGTCGCCAACGTCGTGCTCGGCCACGACGACACCCTCGCCGTCGACGTCGACCAGATGGTGCACCACACCGCCGCCGTGGCGCGAGCCCGCCCCAAGGCGCTGATCGTGGGCGACATGCCGTGGCTCAGCTACCACGTCTCGGTCGACGACGCCGTCCGCAACGCCGGGCGCCTGGTGCGCGAGGGCGGCGCCGAGGCCGTGAAGCTGGAAGGTGGCCGCAAGCGTCTACCCGTGATCGAGGCGGTGCTCGGGGCGGAGATCCCGGTGATGGGCCACCTCGGCCTCACACCCCAGTCGGTGCACGCGATGGGCGGCTACCGGGTGCAGGGCAAGGCCGCGGAGGCCGCCCGCGAGCTGGTCGCCGACGCCCGCGCCCTCGACGGCGCCGGGGTGTTCGCCCTGGTGCTGGAGGGCGTGCCCGACGTGCTCGCAGAGGTCATCACCAAGGAGGTGTCGGCGCCGACCATCGGCATCGGCGCCGGGTCCCACTGCGACGGGCAAGTGCTGGTGATGCACGACGTGCTCGGTCTCGGCGGCGGCCACCAGCCCAAGTTCGTGCGCCGGTACGCCGACCTCGAGGCCGACGCCGTGGCGGCCATGCGGCGCTTCTTCGACGACGTGCAGAGCGGCGCGTTCCCCGCCGCCGAGGAGACCTACCACATGTCCGAGGAGTCGGCCCGAGCGCTGCTGCGGGAGGACCCGTCCGCGGGTTCCTAGCCCTGCTGCTGGTCGCCGGCGCCTGCTCCAACGGGGCCGGCGGCACGGCGCCGCCCACCACCGCCGTCCCGCTCCCCACCGCGCCGGCGACCGTGGTCGTCGAGCTGACCGTGCCCGACCTGCTCGCCGAATTCCCGGTGCGGACGATCACCGTGTCCGGCGACCCGTGGCTGGTGGCGGTGGCCGACACTCCCACGAGGCGCGGCCAGGGCCTGATGAACGTCACCGATCTGGGATCGCTCGACGGCATGCTGTTCGTGTTCCCCGAGACGGTCACCGCCGCCTTCTGGATGAAGGACACGCTGATCCCGCTCGACATCGCGTTCTTCGATGCCGCCGGCGGCTTCGTCGACAGGCTCACCATGACACCTTGCGAGGCCGACCCGTGCCCGACCTTCCCGGCGGCCGCCCCGTACCGGTACGCGCTGGAGGCGCCGGAGGGCGCGCTGGTCGGCCTCGGGCCTGCCGCCACGCTCGATCCCGGTCCCTGAACCACGCCGATCGCGCACCGCCGGCGGCATCGGTTACAATCCGGGCCTTCCCTACCTGCTCCGAGAGGGGCCTTCCGCGAGTGCGGATGTCCGAAGGAGGTGCACGAGACGTGCGTACGTACGAGATGATGGTGATCCACCGGCCGGACATGGCCGAGGACGACGTGCGGTCCCGGGTCAAGGGGCTCGAGGAGACGTTGACCGGCAGGGGCGCCACGGTCGCCGAGACCGATTTCTGGGGGAAGCGCCGCTTCGCCTACGAGATCGACCACCTCACCGAGGGCTACTACACGGTGTTGACGTTCGACGCCGACTCCCCGGTGATCGACGACCTCGACCGCACCATGTCCCTGGCGGACGAGGTGGTCCGCCACAAGATCATCCGCCCCGAGGCGCACTGAGTCCGATTTTCGTCACACCCCGCCGGCACCATGGCGGGAAGCTGGCGGTCAGCTCGATGTGGTCGAGCGAGATGAGAGAGCGAGAAGCAACATGGCAACGAACAGTGTGACGCTGATCGGCAACCTGGTCGACGACCCGGAGCTGCGGTTCACCCCGTCGGGCGTGGCGATGGCGAAGGTGCGGTTCGCCGTCAACCGGCGCTACCAGCGCAACAACGAGTGGCAGGAGGAGACGAGCTTCTTCGGCGGCACGCTGTGGCGCGACGCGGCCGAGAACGCCGCGGAATCACTGCACAAAGGCGACCGGGTCATCGTCACCGGCCGCCTCGAGCAGCGCACGTGGGAGACCCAGGAGGGCGACAAGCGGTCGATCGTCGAGGTGGCGATCGACGAGATGGGCCCCTCCCTGAGGTGGGCGACCGCCCAGGTGACCCGCACGCCCCGCGGCGGAGGTGGTGGCGGCGGCGGCGACTGGTCCGACGGCGGCGGCGGCTCGTCCCGCCCGGCCGCGCCGGTCGCCCGCACCGACTTCGGGCCCGACGAGGCGCCCTTCTGAGAACCCTTTCGACAGCATTGTGAGGTACTACGGAGATGGCTAGGAAAGCAAAGGCCACCCGGCGGCGCCGGCGGAAGCCGGACACCACCAAACGGGTGAAGAAGAAGGTCTGCTACTTCTGCAGCAACAAGGTCGACTACGTCGACTACAAGGACGTGGGGTTGCTGCGCAAGTACATGTCCGACCGGGCGAAGATCCGCTCCTCGCGGGTCACCGGCAACTGCGTGCAGCACCAGCGCAAAGTCGCCCAAGCGATCAAGAACTCGCGCGAGATGGGCCTCCTCCCGTACGTCGTGACCAACGTCCAGTCCGGGCCGCGGAGGTAGCCGCGATGAAGGTGATCCTCACCAAGGACGTCGCCGACCTCGGGACCAAAGGCGACGTCGTCGACGTTGCCGACGGGTACGCCCGCAACTACCTCGTGCCCCAGTCGCTGGCCGTCAAGGCGACTCCCGGCTCGCTGCAGCAGGCCGAGGCGATGCGCCAGGCTCGCGACGAGGCCGAGCGGAAGGCTCGGCAGTCCGCCGAGTCCCTCGCCCAGTCGCTGGTGGGCACCCGGGTGGTCGTGGCCGCAAGGGCGGGCGACGAGGGCAAGCTGTTCGGCAGCATCGGGCCTGGCGACATCTCGGCTGCGATCCTCAAGTTCACCGGCGTCGAAGTCGACCGCAGCGACATCCGTGTTGCCGCTCCCATCAAGGAGATCGGTCTCCACGAGGTCGGGGTCCAACCCCACCCCGATGTGGAGTTCAGCGTCACCCTGGACGTCATCCCCGCTTGATACATTGCCGCCGGGCCCGGCGTCGTCATGCGCGGCCAGTCCGGTGGGCCCTCTCGGCGGCGGCTGCCGCCGGACGGTAGCTACGGGGGGGCCGGCGCGAGGCGCCGGCCTGGTGCCAACCCCGTGCCGCGTGGTCCGTGCGCTGCGGGCGGGGGGAGGGGGGTGCGGATGTTCGGACCCCGCCGCGCGGTCCCGGCAGACAGCGGTTTTTCTCGCGTTCCTAGAGGTTTTTTTCGCCGTGTTGCCCTGCTTGGCGGGGTGCTTTACCGTGGCGCATCTTCCCCCTAAGCTGGCGCGAAGCGAACATATGTTCGGAGGGCAGGGAAGATGAGGACGAAACAACGGGCGTCCGGGGGCGCGCCGGCAGACAGGCGGTCGGCATGACCCTCGTCGAGAACCCGAGGGTCGGTGCGAGGGTGCCGCCCCACAACATCGAAGCCGAGGAGTCGGTGCTCGGCGCGGTGATGCTGTCGTCGGACGCCGCCAACGTCGCCCTCGAGAGCCTCCACCCCGAGGACTTCTACAAGCCTGCCCACCAAACCGTGTTCACGGCCGTGTCCGAGCTGTTCGACGCCAACGAGCCCATCGATGCGATCACGGTCTCCGACCAGCTCGGCCGCACCGGGGCGCTCGACCGCCTGGGCGGCGTGGG
>JBFJZV010000061.1:0-15757 GCA_041621915.1 Acidimicrobiia bacterium
CATCGCGTGGACGCTGGTGCGGGCGATGAACCTCGCTCTCACCCCGTACGTGTGGGACGGGCGCATCCAGCGGGGCCGCATCAACGACCACCTGTCCAAGCCGCTGCACATGTTCCATCGTGACCTGAGCTTCTTCGCCGGCTGGAAGCCCATGTGGATCGCCTGGTGGGTCCCCATGGCCGCGATCCTGGTGGCGGTGTTCCAGCCGCAGGTGCGCCCCAACGCCTGGCAGCTCCTCGCCTTCTTCACGGCGATCTGGACGGCGTTCGTGCTGCGCTTCGTGATCCTCTACCTGCTGGGGCTCATCTCGTTCTGGACGACCCGGGCCTCGGCGCTGTTCGAGATCGTCGTGACCGCCGAGCTGTTGCTGTCGGGACGGCTGGTGCCCATGGAGCTGATGCCCGGCTGGGTGCAGACCCTGTCGACGTGGCTGCCGTTCCGGTGGACGTTCCAGGGCCCCATCGACATCGTCATCGGCAGGGTCGACGCGGCGGGGACGCTGGCGGTGTTCGGCTACCAGCTCGCCTGGATCAGCGGGCTCGGGATCGTGCTGGCGCTGACGTGGAAGCGGGCCGTGCGCCGCTACTCGGCGGTCGGGGCATGAGGTCGCTGCGGATCGCGTGGTCGCACTGGCGCATCTCGGCGATGAACGAGCTGCAATATCGCGCCAACTTCTTCGTGCAGCTCGTCCACTCCGGGCTGGCGCTGGTCACCGGCCTGGTGGCGATCTGGCTGGTGTTCCGCCACACGACGGACCTGGCGGGCTGGAGCCAGCCGGAGCTGCTGATCGTCATGGGCATCCACGTGCTGGTGGGCGGGCTGCTGCGCATCTTCATCGAGCCGAACATGCGCCGGCTGATGGACGACGTCGAGCAGGGCACCTTCGACTACGTCGTGGTGAAGCCCGTGGACGCCCAGCTCCTGAGCAGCGTGCGCGACGTGCGGATCTGGCACGTCGTGGACGTGGTCATGGGCGCGGCCGTACTCGGGTACGGGCTCGCGGAGTTGTCGGGGACGGCGTCGCTGCTCGACGCGCTGGCATTCGTCGTGACCCTGCTGGCGGGGATGGTGATGATCTACTGCGTGTGGATCATGATCACCTCAACCGCGTTCCGGGTCGTCCGCTCCGAGGAGGTGCTGAACCTGTTCGACGGCTTCTACCAGACGGGCCGCTGGCCGGTCACGGTGTACCCGCTGTGGCTGCGCGGCACGCTCACCTTCCTCGTGCCGCTCGCCTTCGCGATCACCGTGCCGGCCCAGGCGCTGAGTGACCGGCTGGACGGCACGACGGTGGCGCTGGCGCTGGGCTTCTGCGTGGTGCTGCTGCTCGTGACCCGCGTGGTGTGGCTCGTGAACCTGCGGCACTACTCCGGCGCGTCGGCGTAGCGGCGGCGCCGCTGCGTGACGTAGACGGCGGCGATGCCGGCCACGACGGCGATCTCGGCGAGACGGGTTCGGGCCCCCCACTGTGGCGCAGCGCGCCCGGGGACGGGCGTAGTGTCCGGGCCGTGAGCGATCGCAACGTGCTGGGTGGCCCCCTCGCCGGGTGCGGCGACGACCCGGTGACCGGTTGGTTCCGCGACGGGACCTGCCGCACCGACGACGCCGACGTCGGCAGCCACACGGTCTGCGGCGTGATGACCGCCGAGTTCCTCGATCACCAGCGGCGCATCGGCAACGACCTGTCGACACCCCGGCCGGAGTGGAGGTTCCCCGGGCTCGTCCCCGGCGACCGCTGGTGCGTCACCGCTCGCAATTGGCTGCGCGCCCACCACGACGGTGCGGCGTGCCCGGTGGTGCTGGCCGCTACCAACGAAGCCGTGCTCGACGTGCTGCCGCTGGAGGCGCTCCGGTCCGCTGCGGTGGACGTGCCCGACGACCTGCGCGGCTTGCAGGACTGACCGGGGCCCGGGCTACTCGCCGGTCTCGCCGTCGACCGACTCGCGGATCATGTCGGCGTGGCCGTTGCGGCGGGTGTGCTCCTCGAACTCCAGTCGCTGCCTCACGAGCCGGGCTGCGAGTGATCCGGCTCCCCGCTCAGCCGGCGGGGAGCATGGTCAGCAGCATGACGCTCTGCTCCAACGCTTCGACGGAATGGGGCAGGCGGGCGGGCAGGTGCACCCAGGCGCCAGGTCCGGCGGTGAGCTCGTCGGCCCCCAGCGTGAGGCGGACGCGGCCCGCCACCACCTGGATCACGGCGGGCACGGCGGCTGTGTGCTCGGTCAGCTCCTGGCCGGCGTCGAAAGCGAACACGACCAGCCGCAACCGCTCGTCCTTGTAGAGCACCCGGCTCAGGGTGCCGTCGGCGGGAATGGCGACTTCGGTGGCGATGTCGGCGAAAATGGTGGCGCGGTCCATCGAGCCCAGCCTACGGGAGCCGGTCGGAGGGATCGGCGGACACGACGTTTGAGGACCCGCCGGGCGGCCCCCAAGGTTCACCCCCGCCAGCCGGCGGGTCCAGATCGCCAAACCATGATCTTCGCGCCGCCCCGCCGGCGCCAGGGCCGGAAGACCATGCCATCCGGCCCCAATCGCGCGGGCCGCGGTAGGTTGCCGCCATGCTGCAGTACGGACCGACGTGACCGAGCTGGGCCCGGCCATCGCCGTCTCCATCGGGGGCTACGTGCTCGGATCCGTGTCGTTCGCACGGATCGTCGCCCGCCTCAGCGGCTTGGGCAGGCTGCCCGGCACCGAGCGGCTCACGTGGGGGGAGGCGAAGGGGTTTGAGGTCGAGAACGTCTCGGCCACCTCGATCGAGCAGCGTAAGGGGCCGGTGCTCGGGGTCCTCACCGGCAGTTTCGACATCCTCAAGGCGTTTGCCCCCGTCCTGGCGCTGCGGCTGGCCGCGCCCGACGCCGCCTATGACGCCATCTGCGCGGCGGCGGTCATTGCCGGCCACAACTACCCGGTCTTCCACCGCTTCAAGGGCGGCCGGGGCACGTCGCCGCTCATCGGCGGGCTGCTGGTGCTGGGGCCTTTGGCAATACCGGTGACGATCTTCTTCGGCTACGCCATCGGGCTCTACGTGTTCAAGGACGTGCTGCTCGCCCACCACGCCGGCTGGATCCTGTTGCTGCCGGTGTGGTTCGCGATCCTCGGGCAGTGGGACCTCGTGCTGTACGCGGTGGTCGTGAACGTGCTGCGCTGGAGCGTCAGCGGCCCCGAGCTGCGCCAGTGGTGGGGCTACCGCCGCTCCGGGGAGCTGCGCACCCGAGATTTCCACGAGGCCATCGAACAGACCCACATCGGCTACATCCACGGCAAGCTGCGCAGGCGCGGATGGCTGACCTACGACTACATGAGCGACGAGGTCACCGATTGAGGCGCCGCAGGGCGCGGCGGTTCGCCCGGTGGAACGCCAGGAACTCCCGGAACCGGCCGTCGTGAAGCGTGCCGGTGGCCGGGTCCGGCTCGTGCACCCGGTCGATGGGGACGGCCGCTGCCAGGTCGTCGAGGCGAAGGTGGCCGAGCGCATGGGCGCCGAGCAGGCCGGCGCCGCGCAGGTTGACGTCGATCGGGCGCGCCGCGCAGCGCACGTTGCGGTCGAGCACGTCGGCGAAGATCTGCCCCCATACCCCCGACCGTGCCGCCCCGCCGACCATCGTGATGGGGTCGTGGCGCCGCCCGGTCAGGCGCTCCACGGCCGCCAGCAGCCAGCGGACGTTGTACGCAACGCCTTCGAACACCGCCCGGACCAGGTGCCTTCGGTCGGTACCTACGGACAGGTTGAAGAAGCCGGCGCGGAGCGCGGCATCCTCCACCGGGGTGCGCTCCCCGTTCAGCCACGGTAGGAACAGCGCCCCGCCGCTCCCAGGCGGCGCCGCCGCCGCCAGCTCGTCGAAGCGGCGGTACGTCGTCGCCCGGTCGGCCGGGGCGTCGATGAGCAGGTTGTCGGCCAGGTAGTCGAGGCACGCGCCGGCAGATTCCTGCTCGTTGACCACCAGGTAGCGGCCCGGGATGGCCGCCGGGACCGTGGCGACGTTGCGGACGACGTCGGTCTTCTTGAAGGGCACGTGGCAGCCGATCCAGTCGGAGGTGCCGACGTAGAGATGGGCGGCGAAGTCGTCCACGGCGCCGGAGCCAACTGCCGCGGTGTGCAGGTCGGGGCTTCCGGCGAGCACCGGGATCCCGGCGGGCAGGCCGAGGTCGGATGCCGCCCACGCGGTCAGCGCTCCGGCGACGGCGGTGGGGGCGACGAGGTCGGGGAGCTTGGCGGGATCGATCCCGGCCAAGGCCAGCAGCTCGTCGTCGTAGCAGACGTTCGCCAGATCGCGGTTGTCGGTGACCCAGTGGAGAGCGATCGAGTCGGTAGTGGCCACCCGAACACCGGTGAGGCGGTGCACGAGCCAGTCCTTCGGCTCGAGGAACACGGCGGCAGCCCGGTAGACATCGGGCCGGGCGCGTCGCAGCCACAGGATGTGGGCCAGCGGGTCCTTGCCCGACTTGCCGGGGGCGCCCCCGGTGCGGGAGACCCAGGTGCGCAGTTTGCGGGGGTCGTACCCGGCGACGCGAAGCGGCCCGCGGACGAGCCGCCGGACGTCGGGGGCGCCGCGGGAGTCCATCCAGATGATCGCCCGGTGCAGCGGCTGCCCGTCACCGCCGAGGGCCACGGTGCCCGACCACTGGCCGGTCGGGCAGATGCCGGCAACACGCGCCCCGCCCGCCGACGCGAGCATGCGCCGGACCGCCACCGCGAGCGCGTCCCACCACTCGGCCGGGTCCTGCTCGGCGCCCCCATCGGCGGTCAGATGGAGCGAGACCGGCTCGGCGTCGGAGGCGGCGATCGCGCCGTCGACCCCGACGAGGGCCACCTTGGGCCCGGTGGTGCCGAGGTCGATGGCCAGCAGTTGGTCGGTCAGCCCGCTCCCTCCCGGTGGCCGTCTACGAGCAGGTCGTCGACGAGCGGCGATATCCAGCCGGCGGCCAGATCCAGGAACTCGGGGTCGGCGTTGAGCGAAGGCAGGTGGAGATGCTCGGCCCGACCGGCCAGCTTGTCGATGGTGTAGCCCACGTCGAGCTGGGTCTCGTGGTTCTCCGTGACGAAGCCGATGGGGGCGTAAGCGATGACCCGGGCCCCGAGGGTGAGCAGGTTCTCGGTGGCCTGGTCCATGTCCGGCGTGGTCCACTTGCCGGGCGTCGGGTGGTTCATCCAGCCGATGCTGATCAGCGGGTAGCGGTTGACCAGCAGCTCGCGCACGGAGTGGTACAGCGCCTCCGACTCGCGGATCCCCACCTCGTGGCCCTTGGACTCCAGAGGGCAGCCATGGTTGAGCAGCACCAGGCCGATCTGGCTGGCCGCGAACCGGGAGCGCAGCGGGGCGAGCTGCGCGCCGATGTGGGCGGCGAGCCGCCGGTGGTAGTCGGGCCGCTCGTAGAAGCTGGGCAGGTATCGGAGGCCCTGCACCCACGAGCCGTCGCCGCCCAGAGCGTCGTTGACCTGCTCCAGCACCAGTCCGCTGGTGAACACGGAATCGACCACGAGCAGTGGGTACACGACGAGGTGGTCGTAGCCGGTTGCGCGCATGCGAGGCAGCACCTGCTCCGGGAGATCCGGTGGGCAGAAGTTGAACGCCTTGAACACGGCCACCCGGTCGCCGTAGCGCCGCTGGAGCGCCGCCTCGATGCCGGCCCGCTGCTGCTCGAAGATCTCGTTGTGGGGCGAGTGGTAGTGGTTGCTTGCCGCCCACTCCTTGCGGTTCTTCTTCTCGAGGAGCCGGGCGAGCCACGGGATGGAGAAGTCAGGGAACTTGATCGACTTGGAGACCAGCAGGCGGATAGACCGCTCGTTGTAGTCCGCGAACTCGTCGTAGTCCTCGACTTCTCCGTACCCGCACAACAGCACGCCGACCCGGGCGCCGTCGCTCATGTCCAACCTCCGCTCCCGTGGGGCCGCACCCTAGATTGCGCCGAGTGATCGATCTCCTCGGCGAAGGCGTGCCTGCCTCCGCCGGCGCCAAGGCGCGGCGGCTGCACTGGCTGGCGGCGCGCGGCTACCAGGTGCCGCGTGGCTGGGCGATCGTCGGCGACGACGCCCCCGGCCTGGCTGCGGCGCTGGTGCCCGGCCGGCGCTACGCGGTGCGGTCCTCGGCCAACCTGGAGGACGGCGCCGAGCACTCGTTCGCCGGGCAGTTCCACACCGAGCTGGACGTGCCCGCCGCCGAGGTACCCGCCGCCGCAGCCCGGGTCCGCGCCTCGGCGGAGGACGAGCGGGCAGTCCAGTACCTGGCAGCGTCGCAGATCGACCCCAAGCGCCTGCGGATGGCGGTGATCGTGCAGGAGATGGTCGCGCCGGTCGTGTCCGGGGTGGTGTTCTCGCGCAATCCGCTCACCGGGCTCAGCGAGACGATCGTGGAGGCGGTGGCCGGGCGCGGCGACGCCCTGGTCTCGGAGGGGCTCACGCCGCAGCGCTGGGTGTACCGCTGGGGCGACCCGATCGACGCACCCGCCGACGCGCTGCTCGATGCCTCGACCGTCGGGGAGATCGTGACCGCCGCCACCCGCATCGAGCGGGAGTTCGGCGACCCCGTCGACCTGGAATGGGTGTGGGACGGCGCGGCGGTCCACTGGGTGCAGCTCCGGGCCATTGGGGGACTGAAGGAGGTGCCCGTCTACTCGAACCGCATCGCCAAGGAGGTGCTGCCGGGGATCATCAAGCCCCTGGTCTGGTCGGTGAACGTTCCGCTGGTCAACAGCGCCTGGATCGACCTCTTCACCGAGATGATCGGCCCCAACGACCTCCGGCCCGACGACCTGGCTCGTCCCTTCGGCTACCGCGCCTACTTCGACATGGGCACGATCGGCCGGATCTTCGAGCAGCTCGGCATGCCGCGAGACCTGCTCGAGGTGCTGCTCGGATTCGAGGGGTCGCAGCAGCCGTCCTTCAAGCCGTCGCGGGCGACGCTTCGCCACCTTCCCCGCATGGTCGCGGCGGCGGGCCGCACGCTGCGGTATGGCCGCCGGGTCGAGGAACTGCTGCCCGACCTGGAACGGGCGTTTGCCGGCTTCGAGCACGCCGACCTCGCTGCGATGACCGACCGGGAGGTGCTGGCCGACGTCGACCGGCTCTTCGGCGACGTGCGACGCGCTGCATACGCCAACATCGTGGTCCCGCTGCTCATGGGCGCGTACTACGGCGGCCTGCGCAGGCGTATCGAGAAGCACGGCGTCGACGCCACCCGCGTCGACCTGGGCGGCGACGTCAGCCTCGACCCGGCGGCCGAGATGGGCCGGCTCCACGTCGCGTTCGAGCGGCTGGCGGACACCGAGCGCCACCGGGTGCAGACCGGCGGCTACGCCGCCCTGGCGGAGATCGCGCCGGCGTTGCGGGCGAGCGTCGACGCGTTCCTCGCGAGGTTCGGGCACTTCTCCGAGAGCGGAAACGACTTCTCGGCCGTGCCATGGCGGGAGGACCGCGATTTCGTGGTGCGCATGATCGCCGGCCACTCCCCCGGCGGCGGCGACGAGCGCCAGCTCGCATGGGACGACGCGACCGCCGGCGCCACCGCCCTGACGCGGCTGGTACTCGACGCGTGGTATCGGCGGGCGCGGGCGTTCCGCGGCTATCGCGACGCGATCAGCTTCCAGTACACACGCGGCTACGGCCTGTTCCGGGACCGGTTCCTCGAGCTGGGCCGGCGGCTCGCCGAGCGAGGCGTTCTCGGAGCGGCCGACGACATCTGGTATCTCACCTTCGACGAAGTGCGGCGGCTGGTCGCCGGCGCCGAGCCGGCGGCAGCCGAGCTGGTGATGCAGCGCCGCGCCGAGATCGAGGCGGTGCGGGACGTGCCGATGCCGGAGGTGATCTTCGGCGACGAGTTCGTGCCTGCCCCTGCTTCCGAAGAGGCGGCGGAACAGCTCGCGGGCATCCCCACGTCACGGGGCAGGTATAGGGGCCCGGTGCGGGTGGTGCGGGGACGCGACGACTTCGACGCGATGGAGCCCGGCGACGTGCTGGTCATCCCGTTCAGCGACGTCGGCTGGACGCCGTTGTTCGCCCGCGCCGGCGCGGTCGTCGCCGAATCGGGCGGCATCCTGTCGCACAGCTCGATCGTGGCCAGGGAGTATGGGATCCCGTGCGTCGTGTCGGTGACGGGCGCCTTGCAGCTCCCCGCCGGAGTGTTCGCGGTGGTCGACGGCTATGCGGGGACGGTCACGCTGGAGCGCTGACCGCCCGGGCTGGGACGCTCCGGTGAGGCGGAGGCATCACGACTCGCCCGGCAGGGCCTTCCGCACGTAGCGATCGAAGTGCGGGATGGCGAACTCTACCCATCCGTACCGGGGCGGGTAGATGACGCCCTCCCCGATCAGCCGGTCCCGGAACGCCGCCACCTGGGGCGTCGACTTGTCGGCCGCCGCGGCCACGTCGCCTGACCGGTGCGGGCCGGGGCCGAGCGACGCGAGCGCCTGCACGTACGCCACCTCCGACGGCGGGATGCGCGCGATGCGGGCGGCGAAGAACGAGGAGTCGAGCGCATGCTCCGCATGGGGCGCCGCCCGTGCGACGTCGGCTGCGGAGATCGGCTCGTCGGTCGCTGAGTTCCACGTGTGGTACGCCCACGTCTGGACGAAGAACGGGAAGCCGTCGGAGCGGTCGACTATGGCCTCCGCCGCCTCCGGCGACCACGAGACACCGATCTCCTCGGCGGGCTGGACGATCGCCTGGACCACGTCGTCCGGCGTCAACGGCCCGAGATCGGCGACGGTGAACATGCGCTCGGCGTAGGTCGCCGCCTTGGCGACCTCGCCCACCAGGTTGGGGAGCCCGGCCACGAGGCAGTAGAGCGAGAGCCCGTCCTGGCCGCAGCGGTGGACCCCGGCCAGCAGCCGCCGCAGGTCGTGTCGCTCGAGCAACTGTGCCTCGTCGATCGCCAGCAGCACCCCGAGGCCGGCGTCGGTGATGGCTGCGGCCAGGTCGACGACGACGTCGGCCAGCGCCTCCCGGTCGGGGCGGCCGGGCCGTCGCTCCACGGCGACGCCGGTCCCGGCGAGGGTGAGCGAGACCGACTCGATCGAGCGCAGCGCCCGCCCCACCTTGTCGCCGCCGTCGACGTCCTCGGCGATCCGGCGGGCTTGCCGCAGCAGGCTGCGGATCGTGTCGTCGGCACCGACGGCCTCGACGCGCAGCACGCGGTAGCCCAACCGCTCGCCGAGCGCCGCGAGCTTCCCGAGCAGCACCGTCTTGCCGACGCCGCGCAGCCCGGTGATCAGCAGGTGCTGGCTGGTGCGTGCCGCCTTGAGGCGCCGCATGGCCACGTCGGCGGCTTCGAGCACGACATCGCGACCGACCAGCGCCGGAGGAGGTGTGCCCGCGCCCGGCGCGTACGGGTTGGCGACCGGGTCGTACAGTTCATCAGACATGCCGCTAGTTTAGCAAACTCATGCAAAACCGAAGGCAGCTTGGTCGAACCAGGCCGGGAGGCCCCGCCGTCGCAGCCCTGGACCTTATCCCCTGGCGCAGGCAGGCGGGGAGGTGTCTAATCGAAGGAGCCGGAGAGAGGCGGTGCGCGGTGGACCGGTTCAAGAACATCCTGGCGGTCCTGACCCCTGGACATCTCGACCCGACGTCCCTGCGCCGCACCGGGGAGCTCGCGGCGGCCAACGGGGCGAAGCTGGCGCTGGTCGCCGTCGTCGAGGCGCTGCCCGCGTGGCGGAAGCTCGTCCAGGTCGAGGGCCGCACCGTCGACATCGAGGCCGTGCTGCTGCGCGACCGCACGGAGGAGCTTCGCGGCATGGCCGAGCTGGCGGGCATCACCGACGCCGGGATCGTCGTGGAGGTCGGTAAGCCGGTCCTCGAGGCGATCAGGCACGTGCTCCGGGACGGCGTCGACCTGCTGGTCGTCGGCGAGCCCGCTCCTGCCCCGGGAGGGCCGGCCGGGCTCAGCGCCGGGGTCATGCAGCTCCTGCGCAAGTGCCCGGTGCCGGTCTGGGTGATGCGGCCGACCGAGTCGCCAGACCTTCGCATCCTCGCGCTCGTGGACCCCGACCCGACCGACCCGGTGCGGGACGGGCTCAACGACATGGTGCTGGAGCTGGCGACGTCGATGGCGTCCGAGCGCGGCAGCGAGTTGCACGTGGCGCACGCTTGGGAGCTGGCGGGCGACGCCACCCTGGCGTCGAGCCCCTTCCTGGCGCTTCCCGCAGATCAGCTCGGTGTGCTGCGGAGCGAGGTCGTCGCGGCCCATCGCGCCAACCTGGCGGCGCTGCTGGCCCGCCGCGGCATCGACGTCGACGACGAGCGCGTGCACCTGGTGAAGGGGGACCCGGGGACCGTCCTCCCGGAGCTGGCCGCCCGGCTCGCCACCTCCGTGATCGTCATCGGGACGGTGGCGAGGAGTGGTCTCAGCGGCCTGCTGATGGGCAACACCGCCGAGACGATCCTGCGGTCGACCGACTGCTCCGTCCTCGCCGTCAAGCCGGCGGGGTTCGAGACGCCGGTCCGCCTCGACCGGCGCGACGAGGGGTGACGTTTGGTCGCATCTATACATCAGGATCAGTGATGCTATGATGCGATACCGATGCGCACGACCATCACGCTCGACGACGACACCGCGCAGCTCGTGCGCAAGCGGATGCGCGAGCGGGGCCTCACCTTCAAGCAGGCGGTCAACGAGCTGATTCGCAGCGGGGCAACGGCTCGGTCGGCGCCGTTCGAGACAGCGACAGCGTCGATGGGCGAGTCGCGCGTCAACCTCGACCGGGCACTCCAGATCGCCGCGGACCTCGAGGACGACGAGCTGATCCGCAAGATGCGCGCCGGCTCGTGAAGCTCGTCGACGCCAACGTGCTCCTCTACGCCGTCAACCGGGATGCCCGCCACCACGAGGCGGCGCGTCGCTGGCTCGATGGCTCGCTGTCCGGCGCCGGCACGGTGGCGTTCGCCTGGGTGGCGCTGCTGGCGTTCGTGCGGCTGGCGACCAAGCCCGACCTGTTCCCGGCGCCCCTCGGCATCGGAGACGCCTTCGACCGTGTGGATGCCTGGCTGGGTGCGGCCTCGGCGGTGGTGCTCGAGCCGACGCTCGACCACGGGCGGATTGTGCGCAGACTTCTGGAAGCCGTCGGCGTGGGCGGCAACCTCGTCAACGACGCCCACCTCGGCGCACTGGCCATCGAGCATCGCTGCGAGGTGGTCTCGTACGACAACGACTTCGGGCGGTTTCCCGGAGTGGCGTGGGAACAGCCAGACTCCTAGCGAGCCGGCGGCCGCATCGCTCCCCGCTCGCGGTACTCTCCGGCTGAGGACGCATGTCTGCTCCGCGTGCATTGCGTGAGCGACGAGGAGGAGAGGAATGAGCACCGAAGACCACGGCACGGTCACCACCAGCGACGAGCCCGTCGTCGCCACGTGCCCGGTGATGAGCACCGCCCACCAGGCGGTCGGGATCACGGCCAACCAGCACTGGTGGCCGGAGCAGTTGAACCTGCGGGTCCTGCGCCAGCACCACCCCCAGACCGACCCGATGGGCGAGGACTTCGACTACGCGGCAGAGTTCATGAGCCTCGACTTCGACGCCCTGGCCCGGGACGTCGACGCGCTGATGACCGACTCCCAGGACTGGTGGCCCGCCGACTACGGCCACTACGGGCCGTTCTTCATCCGGATGACCTGGCACGCCGCCGGCACGTACCGCATCGAGGACGGTCGCGGCGGCGGTGGCACCGGCGCCCAACGCTTCGCGCCGCTGAACAGCTGGCCGGACAACGCCAACCTCGACAAGGCGCGCCGGCTGCTGTGGCCGGTCAAGAAGAAGTACGGCCGCAAGATCTCTTGGGCCGACCTGCTGATCTTCGCCGGCAACCGCGCGCTGGAGACGATGGGCTTCGCGACCTTCGGCTTCGGCGGCGGTCGCGAGGACATCTGGGCGCCCGAGGAGGACGTCTACTGGGGCCCGGAGCGGGTGTGGCTCGGCGACGAGCGCTACAGCGGCGACCGGGAGCTGGAGAAGCCGCTCGGCGCGGTGCAGATGGGCCTGATCTACGTCAACCCGGAGGGCCCGAACGGCAACCCGGACCCCGTAGCGGCGGCGCGGGACATCCGCGAGACGTTCGGCCGCATGGCGATGAACGACGAGGAGACGGTGGCGCTCATCGCAGGCGGCCACACGTTCGGCAAGACCCACGGCGCTGCCGACCCCGACGAGCACGTCGGCGCCGAGCCCGAGGGCGCCGGCCTGGCCGAGCAGGGCTTCGGCTGGACGAGCTCCTTCGGCAGCGGCAAGGCCGGCGACGCGATCACCAGCGGCCTGGAGGGCGCCTGGACCCCCGACCCGATCAGGTGGGACAACGGCTACTTCGACGTGCTGTTCAAGTACGAGTGGGAGCTGACCAAGAGCCCGGCCGGCGCCCACCAGTGGACGCCGAAGGACGTCGAGGAACAGGACCTGGTGCCGGACGCTCACGACCCGTCCAAGAAGCACCCGCCGATGATGGCGACGACGGACCTGTCGCTGAAGGTGGACCCGGTCTACCTGGAGATCTCGCAGCGCTTTCACCAGAACCCGGACCAGTTCGCCGACGCGTTCGCCCGCGCCTGGTACAAGCTGCTGCACCGCGACATGGGGCCCGTCACTCGCTACCTCGGCCCCTGGGTCCCCGACGAGGAGCTGCTGTGGCAGGACCCCGTCCCAGCCGTCGACCACGAGTTGATCGACGACACGGACGCCGCCGCGCTCAAGGCGAAGATCCTCGACTCCGGGCTGTCGATCGCCCAGCTCGTGTCGACCGCCTGGGCTTCGGCGTCGACCTACCGGGACACGGACAAGCGCGGCGGCGCCAACGGGGCACGGATCCGCCTGGCGCCGCAGGCCGGGTGGGACGTCAACGTTACCTCCGGCGTGGCGCAGGTGCTGGGCGTCCTGGAGGGCATCCAGCAGGAGTTCAACGCCGCGCAGTCCGGTGGCAAGCGGGTGTCGCTGGCCGATCTGATCGTGCTGGGCGGCGGCGCCGCCGTCGAGGAGGCCGCCAAGCGGGCCGGCCACGACGTGCACGTCCCGTTCACGCCGGGTCGCACCGACGCATCGCAGGAGCAGACGGACGTCGAGTCGTTCGCCGTGCTCGAGCCGACCGCAGACGGGTTCCGGAACTACCTCCAGAAGGGCAACGGGCTGGCGCCCGAGCACCAGCTCGTGGACAAGGCGTTCATGCTGACGCTGTCCGCTCCCGAGATGACCGCCCTGGTGGGCGGACTGCGGGTGCTCGGCGCCAACGTCGGGGAGTCGCCCCACGGGGTGTTCACCGACCGGTCGGGGACGCTGACCAACGACTTCTTCGTGAACCTGCTCGACATCGGGACGCGGTGGACGCCCACCTCGGAGTACGAGGACACCTTCGAAGGCCGCGACCGGGAGACCGGGGAGCTGCGGTGGACGGGGACGCGGGTCGACCTCGTCTTCGGCTCGAACTCGGAGCTGCGCGCCCACGCCGAGGTCTACGGCAGCGACGACGCCGAGCGGAAGTTCGTCAACGACTTCGTCGCCGCGTGGGACAAGGTGATGGGCCTCGACCGGTTCGATCTCCGGTGATCCCCCGGGACTGACCTGCGCCGCTGTTAGCTTCGGCCGGAGCCCGGCCGTCCGAGCCCGTGGAGCCCCATGCTCGATCGCGACGAAATCGACGCCCTGTTCCCCCCCGACCTGCCCGAGCCCGAGCATTGGGAGGAGCGGTACCCGCCGCGCGACCTGCCGCCCGGGGCGATGGTCACGCGCTTCAGCCCGAGCCCGACCGGCTCGGCCCACCTGGGCGGCGTCTACGTGGCGATCCTGGACAAGGACCTCGCCGAGCAGTCCGGCGGTGAGTACGTCATCCGCATCGAGGACACCGACCAGAGCCGCAGCGTGGAGGGGGCCACCGCCCAGTTCGAGCGGGCGTTCGGATACTTCGGCGTCGCCTCGGAGGAGACCGACGGCGGCGGCCCGTACGGCCCCTACACCCAATCCGACCGGGCGGAGATCTACCTCACGTACGTGCGGGAGTTCCTCCGCGCCGGCGATGCGTACCTGTGCTTCGCCACCCGGGACGAGCTGAGCGCCGCCGCCGACGAGCAGCGGGCCGAGAAGGTGCCGACGGGCTACTACGGCCGCTGGGCCATCTGGCGGGATGCGAGCGACGAGCAGGTCCGCGAGCGGCTGGCGGCGAGCGATCCGTACGTCGTGCGGTTCCGGTCGCCGGGAACAGCCGGGCGCGTCACCTACACCGACCTGGTGCGGGGCACCCTCGAGGCGGACGCCAACCGCAACGACGTCGTCATCCTGAAGAGCTCGGAGCTGCCGCTTCCGCTGCCGACCTACCACTTCGCCCACGTCGTCGACGACCATTTGATGCGCATCACCCACGTGATCCGCGGCGACGAGTGGCTCGCGTCGGTCCCTGTGCACCTGCAGCTCTTCGACGCCGCCGGCTTCGACCGCATCCCCTACGCGCACGTCGCCCCCCTGCTGAAGGCGGAGGGGTCTGCGAAGCGCAAACTGTCGAAGCGCAAAGACCCCGAGGCGTCCGTCGACTTCTACATCGAGGCGGGGTACCCGGCGCCAGCCGTCGTCTACTACCTGCGCGGCCTGCTCAACGCCCGCCTGGCGGAGATGCCGCTGGACGAGGCCCTCGCAGCTCCGATCCGGCTGGAGGAGCTCGGCGTCTCCGGGGCGCTGGTGGACCTGGTGAAGCTGGAGGGCATCGCCGCCGACTACGTGGCGACGCTGCCGAGCCGGCTGGTCCTCGACGAGGTGCTCGACTGGGCGGACGCCCACGACGCCGAGCTGGCCGAGGCGGTGCGCGCTCAGGAGGACCTCGCGGTGCGCGCCCTCGACGTCGAGCGGGTCGGCGTCGACAACCCTCGCAAGGATCTGGCCAAGTGGTCCGACTTCCGGCCCATCTATGGGTTCTTCCTCGACGCGCTGTTCGAGCCGGTGCGCGACCCTGCCGACGAGCGGTTCGGCGGGCTGGCCCCCGAGGTGGTGCAGCGGCTCAGCCGGGACGTGCTGGACGGCTACCAGGACCTGACCGACGGCGACGCCTGGTTCCAGCAGGTCCGCACCGCCGCCGAGCGCAACCGGTTTGCGGCGCGGGCCAAGGACTACAAGCAGGACCCCGACGCCTACGTCGGCTCGATACGCGAGGCCTCCCAGGTCGTCCGCGTGCTGCTCACCGGCTCCACCCGCAGCCCCGCCATGCACCTGGTCGCCAACGCGCTGGGTGAGGACGAGGTGCGCCGCCGACTCGGCGCCGTCCTCGACGGCGCCTGACCACCACCCGGCGCTTCGTCGGGTGGCGGATCGCGGTCCTCGCCACGATCACCGCCGCCATGACCGCGCCCGGGCAGACGATCGGCGTCTCGGTGTTCATCGACCCGATCATCGGCGAACTGGGGCTCTCCCGGTCCGAGGTGTCGTCCGCCTACCTGATCGGCACGCTGCTCGGCGCGCTGGCGCTCCCGGCGGTGGGGCGAGGCGTCGACCGCATCGGCGCGCGGTGGGCCATGACCATCGTCGGCCTGGCATTCGGCGGCGGGCTGGTGGCCATGGCCGGCGTCCAGGGGTTCATCACGCTGGCGGCGGGCTTCACGCTGATCCGGTGGCTGGGGCAGGGCTCGTTGTCGCTGGTGAGCATCGTGGCGATCACCCACTGGTTCGACCGCAGGCGCGGCCTCGTGTTCGGAGTGGCGATGACCGTGATCAGCGCGCTGATGAGCTTGGCGCCGGTGCTCCTCAACCTGGCCATCGAGGCCTATAGCTGGCGCACGGCATGGCTGCTCGCCGCCGCCGCGGTC
>JBFJZV010000062.1:0-15576 GCA_041621915.1 Acidimicrobiia bacterium
CGCTGTGGTGCACGACCTCGTAGTCGCCGCCGAACTGCGGGTACTCGTTGCCGAGCGTGTTGAAGCAGTGCGGGCACTGGGTGACGATCTTGCGGACCCCCAGGTCGTTGAGGTTCTCGATGTTCTGCAGCGCCAGGCCCTGGAACACGAACTCGTTGCCCGAGCGGCGGGCCGGGTCGCCGGTGCACAGCTCGCCGGGGCCGAGGATCGCGAAGTCCACGCCGGCCTCGTGCAGCAGCCGGGCCGTGGAGATCGTCACCTTGCGGTTGCGCTCGTCGAACGACCCGGCGCAGCCCACCCAGTACAAGTACTCGGCCTCCTCGACGTCGACACCGAGGATCGGGATCTGGAAGTCGAGGCCGTCCCGCCAGTCGCCCCGGCTCTGCTGGCTCATGCCGTAGACGTTCGACGAGTTCTCCATGCTCAGGTACGCCTGGCCGAGCTCGCTGGGGAAATCGGCCTCCATCAGCGCCAGGTAGCGGCGCATGTCGAGGATCTTGTCGAGGATCTCGATGTCCACCGGGCAGATCTCGTCGCACGCCTTGCACGACGTGCACGCCCACAGCTCCTCGGGCGTGATCCGCTCGAACACCGACTCCGACGTCACCGTGATCGCCCCGTCGGCGCCCACCGGCGGCGACACGGGGTCGGAGGCGGTGGCGGCCGCGACGTGGCCGAGCTTGATCACGATCTCGCGGGGGTCCAGCGGCTTGCCGGTCTGGTTGGCGGGGCACACCGACGTGCATCGCCCGCAGATCGTGCAGGCGTCGGTGTCGAAGAGCTGCTTCCACGTGAACTCGGCCACGGTGCCCGCCCCGACCGCCTCGATGTCGTCGGCCTCCATCAGGTTGGGCACGGGCCGCATGGCACCCTTGGGGCGGTCGCGGGGCGCCAGGAACATGTTCGCCGGCGAGGTGACCATGTGGCGGAGCTTGGTGGTGGGCAGCATCACCAGGAACACGGCGAAGGCGGCGGCGTGACCCACCCACAGGACCTGGTGGATGCCGGACGCGTCGCCGACCGGCACCAGGAAGCTGAGCGGGTAGCCGACGAACGACCACACCTCGAAGTCGGGCCGCCCGTCGACCGCGATGCGGGCCGCCTCGGTGAGGAGCCCGGTCACGCCGATGATCGCCAGCACCGCCAGGATCCAAGCGTCCTCGGGGCGGGTCTTCGAGCGGATCCGCCACGGCGGGAAGCCGTAGCGGCGCACCGCCGCCCAGCCCAGCCCGCCGAGGAACACCAGCCCGAACAGGTCCAGCGTGAGCGAGTAGCCCTGGTACACCTCGCCTTCGAGGAACTTCCAGCCCGACGGCATCAGGTTGTCGATCTCCAGCGTCACCGTGCCGGCGAACAGCACGAGGAAGCCCCAGTAGATCATCGAGTGCATGAGCCCGGCTGCCCGGTCCTCGAGCAGGCTGCGCATCGACAGGCCGCGCTCCAGCTCCCGCAGCCGTGCCCACCAACGGCCGGTGCGGCGCTCCGCAGCACCCCGCTGCCAGTTCTTCGCCCTCACCGCGAACAGGTAGGCGGTGAGGCCGAGGAAGCCGGCCATGCCGAGGTAGAAGATCGCCTTCAGCCCCGACGGGATGTTCCCGAACGTCTTGCGCCCGATCGTGAAGCGCTGCTCACCAGTGAGCCCGGCGGCGTACCAGGCGAGGATGACCGAGGCGGGGATTATGACGGCGAGCGCCAGCAGGACCCCGCTCGCCCTGATCCTCCGCTGCACGACCCTCCTTCGCTCCGGCGCGGCGATCTTAGGCGGAGCGCCACCGCCGGTAGGGTCCCGCCGCAAACCGTCGAGAGGAGCCGCGCATGACCAGGCCGGCGTATTTCATCGCCCACTACACCATCACCGACCCCGGCCGCTACGAGCAGGAGTACGTGCCGGGCATCGTCGGGCAGCTCTCCGAGCTGGGCGCCGAGATCGTCGTGGCCACCGGGAGCGCCAAGGTGCTCGAGGGCGAGGCCGGGCAGCAGGCGGTCGTGTTGCGGTTCCCATCGGAAGCGGCGCTCTGCGATTGGTACGACTCAGAGGCGTACGCGTCGCTCAAGGAACTCCGCTTCGCCACCACCACCCGGGGCGTGGCCCTGGCGGCACGCGAGTTCCGCGGCCTGGAGTGACCGCCGGTCAGTCCACCACCAGCACCAGCGGGCAGTCGCGGAACGGGTGGTCGACCACCCGCACCGCCTGGCCGTAGACCTCGCTGAGCAGCGCCTCCTCGAGGACCTCCCGCGGCGTCCCGGCGGCTCGCACCCGTCCACCCGCCATCAGGACCAGGCGGTCGGCGTACGCGGCGGCGGTGTTGAGGTCGTGGAGCACCGCCACCACCGCCCGGCCGGCGGCGGCCAGCTCCTTCACGACCCGCATCACCAGCTCCTCGTGATGGACGTCGAGGGCGGTGGTGGGCTCGTCGAGGAGCAGCAGCGGCGCGTCCTGCGCGAGGACCCGGGCCAGCGCCACCAGCGTCTGCTCGCCGCCCGACAGGGTGGCGAACGTGCGGTCAGCGAACTCGGCCATGTCGGTGCGGGCGAGCGCGGCCGCCACCTCGGCGGCGTCCTGGGCAGCAGAGTTGGCCGGGTCGAGGCGGTGCGGGAACCGGCCCATCGCCACCACCGCCCGGCAGGTGAACGGCACGTCCCGGAGCAGCTGCTGGGAGAGCACCGCCCGGCGCCGGGCGAGCGCCTCCGGCGGGTAGCCGCCCGCCGGCCGACCGTCGATGGTCACCCGGCCGGCGGTGGGCTCCTGGTCTCCGGCCAGCAGCCGCACCAGCGTCGTCTTGCCGGCGCCGTTGGGGCCGATCACCGCCACCAGTTCCCCGGCGGTCACCGCGAAGTCGACGTCGTCGACGAGGACGGCGCCGTCCACCTCGTATCGCACCTGCTCGGCCGCGGCAACGGTCATGCGTAGCCCGCCCGCCGGATCAGCCAGATGAAGAACGGCCCCCCGACGGCGGCGGTCACCAGCCCCACCGGGATCTCGATGGGCGACACCACCGTGCGCGCCAGGAGGTCGGCGGCGACCACCAGCAACGCGCCACCGAAGGCGCTCGCCGTCAGCAGCGGCCGGTGAGCCGGCCCGGAGAGGCGGCGCACCACGTGCGGCACCAGCAACCCCACGAACCCGATCACCCCCACCGCGCCCACGGAGGCGCCCACCACTGCCCCTACCGCCATCATCAGCGCGGCCGTGAGCAGCTCGACGTCGACGCCGAGATGGCGAGCCTCGGCCTCACCCAGCGCCATGAGGTCGAGCGGCCTGGCGGCGGCGAGCAGCCACGCCACGCCGATGGCGATCACCACTGCGGCCGTCCCCAGCGCCCGCCATGTCGATCCGGACAGGCTGCCGAGCAGCCAGAACTCGATGGGCGGCACCCGGGTGGCGTCACCGGAGAACACCACGAAGCCCACCCAGGCGCTGACCGCCGCGCCCAGCGCCACGCCCACCAGGATGAACCGCGACGGCTCCAGCGACGCCGTACGCCCCAGGCGGCGCATCAACAGGCCGGCCAACACCCCGGCCGCGATGCCGCCGCCGATGGCGCCCTGGGTCTGGCCGGCCAGCGAGCCGAGGACGCCGCCCAGGGCTGCGCCGGGCCCGATCGCCAGCAGCTGCGGGTCGGCCAGCGGGTTGCGATACATGCCCTGCAGCACCGCCCCGGTCACGGCCAGCCCCGCCCCCACCACCGCGCCCATGAGCACGCGGGGCACGCGGATGTTCCACACGACGGCATCGGCGGTGAACTCGGGCTCCGTCACGGCCAGGCCGGCATGGTCGCCGAGCACGGCGAGCACGTCGCCGAACGGGATCGTCACCGCGCCCATGCCGAGGCTGACGACCGCTGCGCCGATGGCGGCGAGCGCCAGCAACGGGGTCACGTACCGGCGCCGGGCGGCGAAGGGATCCCGCGCCGCCCGGTCGGTCACGACCCGTACAGGTCTTGCACGAACTCCTGGAGCGCCTGCCCCACCCGGGGGCCGAGGTTGAAGAAGTAGCCCTCGTCGTAGACGAGGAACGCGCCGTCCTGGCCGGCCGGCGTCTCGGCGACGCCTGGCGTCGCTGCGAAGGCCTCCACACCGCCGAGGGCCTGCACGCCGGCCTCCGGAAGCACGATCACGTCGGGCGCCGCGGCCACCAGCGCCTCGGGGGTCAGCGGCGCCGGGCCGCGAACGCCGCTGTCCACGCCGGCGTCGACGGCGCCCGCGCCTTCGATCATCGCCTGGGTCGCCATGCCGGCTCCGAACAATAGGAGCGTCTGCGGCCCGCGGGCGTACACGTAGGCGACCCGGCGGTCTTCCTCGCCGCTCAGCCCTTCCGCCATCTCGAAGGCTGCCTGCAGATCCGCGCCCACCCGGTCGACGAGCGCCTGGCCGGCATCGGCCTGGCCCATGATGGTTGCGATGTCGGTCATCTTGGCGAGGGCGCCGTCGAACGTCGTCGGGGTGGGCAGCACGACCACCGGGATGCCCGCCCCCCGGATCTGCTCGATGGCCTCCGGTGGTGCGGTGAACTCGTCGGCGAGCACCAGGGTGGGCTGCAGCCCGATCACCGGCTCGGGAGCGAGCTGCTGCGCGAACCCGATCACCGGGATGTCGGCGGCCTCCGGTGGGTGGGTGGTAGTCACGTCGACGGCGACGACGTTCTCGCCGACCCCCAACTCGAACAGCGTCTCGGTGATGTCACCTGCCAGCGACACGATGCGGGAGGTGTCGATGATCTCGACCTGCACGCCGTCGACGCCCTCGTACACCACGCCGCCGACCTCGGTCACCGGCGGCGCCGTGGTCTCCGGCGGGGCGGTCGTCGTGGGCGCTGCGGTGGTCGACGGCGCCGCAGTCGTCGTCGTTTGCGGTGCGGCGGTGGTGCCGGGCGCAGCCGTCGTAGCGGGCGGCTCGGTGGTCGTCGTGGCGCCGGAGTCGCCGCACGCGGCGGCAACCAGGGCGAGCAGCAGCAACAGGAAGGGGACGCGGGTCTTCACGCAGGTACCTCCGTTTGGGGGACGGCCGGGACGCGCCGTTGGGCGGCGTGGATCGACGGCACGCGGTCGGCCACGATCGTGCGATACCCGGCCCAGATGAGCGTCAGTCCGATCAGCTCGGTCACGTACAGCACCTCCACGTGGCCGAGGCGAGTAAAGGTGCCGCCGATGCCGGGGAGGATCGCCCCGACGGCGATGAGGGCGTTGCCGACGACGCGGGAGCGGGGCCGGTCGGCCTGCCGCCAGTACTTCCACGCCGACCAGGCGGCGCCGCCGGCGAGGAACACGAGGGCGTAGAGGTTGACGAGGGGCGAGAACACCCGGACCCACGCCCAGCCGAACACCTCACCGGTGAGGCGGTCGTCCTCCACCGCCGACTCGACCACCGGGGAGCTGAGCACGAACCCGGCGGCGATGGTGACGTAGGCGGCCAGCGCCACGGTCAGCCGATCCGCGACCCGGCGGCTCATCAGCAGGTACACGGACCCCTGGGCGAGCGGCGCCCCGCCCAGCAGCGCCCCGCTGACGTACCAGGCGCGGAAGATCGGCTCGTGCCAGCCCAGCAGGGTGGTGAGCGCCTCGGTAAGCGTGCCGACACCGAACAGGGCGGCACCGAGCATCCACCAGAACAGGTAGCGGGCCTGGCTGCGCTGCCAGTGGCGGTAGAGCACCACCGTGAACGCCACCGCGATCACGGTGGACACGATGGGCAGATAGTGAACGACGGACGTGGCGAGGATCACGAGCCATTCCCCTGAGGTTGGCTGCCGGGCAGGCTACGGAGGGAGGTAACGACCGCAAGTCGCCATGTCCGCGAAATCCCGTCCCGACGACCCCCTTCACCAGGGCCGTCCCATCCGGTACGTTGCCGGGGCTTCCCCATCTCGCTACCCGAGGAGGGAAGATGCGATCGTCGATCCTGATCGCAATCCTGGCCGCCGGCCTGCTGGCCGTCCCGCCGGCGGCGGCCGCCGAACCGGGTGACGTGGCGCTCACCGACGCCCAGCAGGAGGAGTTCCGGGAGGCGGCAACAGCAGTCGGACTGTCCGGTGCCGAGATCGACGCAGTGCTGGCCGATCCGGCCCAGCTGGCGGCCACCCCGGTGCACGTCGAAGTCGAGGAGACCGAGCTGCAGCCGCTGGCGATGCCGGTCCAGCCGGGCCTCGCCGGGCACAGCGTGGTGCGCGCGACGTCGCGCGTCAGGACGATGACGTACCGCAACTTCTGGCGAGCGCGCATCCTGTCGTTCACTGTCTGGAAGTACTGGGAGTACGACATGCACCGGGTCCGGGCGGCGCCGCCCGCCCGCGCCTGGGGCAGCATCACCCGGCTCGGTGCCGCCGGCGGGTGGGAGTACAAGGGAGTCGTCTCCAGCAGCGACCATTACGTGCGCTACGGAGGCAACTCCCGCGGCGCCCACGACTCGTTCCGCCAGGGCAGGTTCACCCACTGCGCGTTCAAGATCGGCTGCGTGGGGGCTGCCCACCCCCGCATCACCATCCGCGGCTACTACCACGGCAAGTCGTCGTCGTGGGGCGGCTGACCCAGCTAGCCCTGTTTGCCGCCGCGGCCGCCGCGCTCCTGGCATCGCCCCTCGTGGGCGTCCCGGCGGCGGCCGCGGTGGCTGTCGTCGCATGGCGGCGCCGGGCCCGGGGGCTGTTGGCCGCCACCGTGGCGCTGGTGCTGGGGTACGCCACCTGGCTAGTGGCGACGACGCCGGTAGGTGCATCGCGATTCGCTATGCTGATTGCCATGCCACAGATCGTGACGCGGGTGCCCAGAGAGCTGGCCGACCAGCTCGACGAGCTGGTCGCGGACGGCGTCTTCACGTCGCGGTCCGATGCGGTGCGACAGGGGCTCGAGGAGGTGATCGACCGGGAGCGCCGACGTCGTATCGGAGCGGCGATCGTGGAGGGCTACCGCCGCCACCCACCGACTGAGGAGGAGCTCGCGGGGATCGATGACGAGGTGCGCGAGATGATCGAAGAGGAGCCGTGGTGACCCCGGCGCAGGGGGACATCTGGTGGGCGCAGCTCGAGGAGAAGCGTCGTCCGGTGCTCGTCGTCACCCGCTCCGAGGCGATCCCGATCTTGTCGCGGATACTCGTGGCACCGGTCACCACCAGCGTGCGGGGGGTCCCGACCGAGATCCCGCTGGGTCCCGCGCAGGGCCTGCGCGACGTCTCGGCCGCCGTATTCGACGACCTGCGGCGGGCCCGGCCGCGGCACCTCCGCTCGCGCATCGGCCGCTTGGACGAGGCACGCGAGCAGATCTGCCGGGCATTGGCGGCGCTCTCCGACTGCTGACCCAGAGGTCACCGACCGTCCCTGAGGTCGATCCAGGGACGTCCCCGATACCGCCCCGGGCGGTCATGGCCGACCATGTGGTCACGGAGAGCAAAGGACCATCCGCCATGACCACCACCGCCCGCCGGCTCACGGCAGCCGAGATCGACGCCCGCACGCCGGCCACTCGCAACCGCTACGTCGACTTCCTGCGGGTCGCAGCGCTGCTCGTCGTCGTGTTCGGCCACTTCCTCATGGCCGCCGTCGTGATCCGCGACGGCGAGCTGGTGGTCGGCCCGCCGTCCAGCCCGATGTGGGCCAAGCTGGCGACCTGGGTGTTCCAGGTGATGCCCGTGTTCTTCGTGGTGGGCGGCTTCGCCAACGCGGCGTCCTGGCGCTCCGCAGCACGCAGGGGCGTCGGCTACGGCGCCTGGGTGCGGGAGCGGGCCCGGCGCCTCGTCTCACCGGCGCTGGTCGTGGCGGCGGTGTGGGTGCCGATCGCGGCGGTCGCCGGCGGCCTCGGCTTCGACCGGCTCACCCTGCGGGACATGACGCAGGTGCTGGCGGTGCCGATGTGGTTCCTGGCCGTGTACCTGGTGATCGTCGCCGCCGCCCCGGCGATGCTGGCACTGCACGAGCGCTACGGGCTGGCGGTGCCGCTGGCGCTGGCCGGCGCCGCCCTCGGCCTCGACGTCGCCCACCGGGGCCTCCACCTCCGCTTCACGGGCGCCGCCAACTACCTGCCGGTGTGGCTGGCCGTCCACCAGGTGGGCTTCTTCTGGAAGGACGGGGCGCTCGAGCGATTCCGGCCCTACGCCGGCCGCATCGCCGCTGCGATCGTCGCGGTGATGGTGGCGCTGACCTTCTACGGGCCGTACCCGATCGCCATGGTGGGCGTCGGCAACACCGACGGGTCCAACAACAGCCCGCCGACGATCCTGATGATCCTGCTGGGGCTGGCGCAGCTCGCCGTGGTGCTGCGGGCCGAGCCGGCCGTGCAGCGCTGGCTGCACCGTCCTCGGGTGTGGGCGGCGGTGGTGGCGGCGGCATCCGTGTCGATGACCGTGTACCTGTGGCATATGACGGTGCTGCTGCTGACCATCGGCGGCCTGTGGCTGCTCGACGCCGGGCTGCTGCACATCGAACCGCTCACGCCGCTGTGGATGGCCACCCGGCCGCTGTGGCTGGCGCTGCTGCTGGCCGCGCTGGTGCCGGCGATCGCGCTGTTCCGCCGCTTCGACCGTCCGGCCCCGGCCGCCCCCGTCGCCCTGCCTACGTGGCGGGCGGCGTTGGGCGTGGGGCTGGCGGCGCTGGCGATCGCCCGATTCGCCTTCGTGGGCATGCACGCCCCCGCAATGCCGTTCGGCCTGCCGCTGGTGGGCATCGCCGCCGCCGCCGGCGCGATCTGGGCACTGGCGCTGCGTCGTCCGGCGTAGCGCTGAGGGCAGAAGTCCCCCTCGCGCCGCGCCCCGGGCGTTGATACGCTCGGTACCAACCGAGGACGAAGGGGGACCGTATGCCCGGGATGCGCACGCTCCGGGACATTCGCGTCGACCACGCGATCGTGCATCGCCTGCCGGGGAAGGGGAGCCCAGCCACCGCCCTCTCGGACCTGCCGCTGGACCTCGCCGAGCCGGCTGCCGAGGAGTCGGCCGACGAGACACCCGCCCAGAAGATCACCCGCTACCTCGCCCGCCAAGTGCAGGGCGCCCTGCGCGACGGGGCCGCGGTCGGGGCTCGATTCGAGGACGGCGAGACCAACGAGGTGCGGCGCCTCAGCCGAGTCATCATCGGCGATGCCGTCGAGCTCGTCGCTTCGTCGCAGCAGATCGCCGACCGCCTCGCCAAGGCGATCGGCGACGACCAGCGGATCAAGCCGGGCCACCTGGCCGTGTGCCGGTTCCGGGCCGGCGACGGTGCCGAGGACCAGGTGTTCCTCGCCCTGCTGAAAATCGACCTCATCGAAGTGCTGGTCGAGCAGATCGAGGAACTGGACGGTGACCACCACAACGTGCGCCTGGCGGTGCGCGACGACGCGCTGGCGACCCTCAGGGAGAAGCTCCAGAAGGCAGCGTTGATCCGCGTCGCCGGCGATGACGAGTACGAGATGCTGCTGCTGGACAAGCAGGTGGCGGCCGCGGCGGCCGAGTTCTTCCGAGTGGGCTTCCTCGGCGCCGCCGAGATGGCCGATCCGCACACGCAGGCCTTCGCCCTGCTGGACACCGTGTCCAGCGTCTACGACGAGCTGACGCGCGAGCCCACCGACGAGGAGCGGGACGCCGGAAGGGAAGCGCCGCTCCTCGACCCGGAGCAGGCGGACGCGCTGCGACAGCGCATCCCCGACGCGTTCACCGACGACCACGTCGACCTCGAGGCGTGGCTCGGACAGGTGCCGATCCCAGAGCCGGCGAAGGAGCACGCCCGCGACTACTTCCGCGAAGCGGACGTGCCCACCGAGTACGACATCGACAGGGAGCTGGCACAGCGCCGGCTCGTCAAGAAGATGAAGTTCGTGGGCGACCTCGGCGTGCGCGTCGAATTCGACGCCGACCAGGAGGCCAACGTCATCGTCGAGAAGTCGACCGAGGGCCCGGAAGGCAACTCGGTGACGACGCTCACGATGCGCGTGCCGAACCTGCGGTGGGTGAAGCGCTGAGCCCGCAAGCCGACTGGCTCGCGCTGCCCGACCTGCTGGAGGGGTTCGCCGGCGATGCCGGGATCGACAGGGGCGCCCTGGCACAGGCGGAGGCCGGCCAGCCCGACCCGGCCCGCTTCTCGTTCACGGCGCAGGTGCCGGCCACGGCGCTCACCGCCCCCTCCCCGACCGACCTCCACAGCGCCCTCGCCGGCCTGGCTGCGGCGGGGGGCGATGCGCTGACGATCCGCTTCCAGCGCCAGGCCGGCGCCACGGTGCTCGACCTGGGCGACCCCCTGGACCTGGCGTCGGTGGAGCGCGCCCAAGCCGCCGTCGCCAAGGCAGCCGATCTCGATCTGACCATCACGCTCGACAAGGCGGGGATGGTCGCCGCCAACGCGCCGGGGGTCTCCGCCGCGATCGCCTACTTCCTCTTCCCTGAAGCGGTGGAGGCGCTTTTCGGCGCCCCGGTGCAGGACCTCGAGGCGTCACCGGCGCTGGCGCCGCTCGCCGAAGGGCGGCGGCTCGTCTGCCTGGTCGGAGGCCCGCGGCTGGCCCTGCACGGGCCGCACCTGACACTGCTCGGCGGCGACTGCCGCCGCAGCCTGGACTCCTTCGACACGCCGCCAGCCGGCGCGGCCGACCCGCAGGCGGTGCACGAGCAGGCCGTCGACACGCTGCATTGGGTGCGCCTCAGCTTCGACTGGCTCACCCCGCTGCACCTGGCGGTCGAGCCGCTCGGGGCGGGGAGCGCCGGCGGCGTCGCCGAGGCAGTGCTGGGCTCGTGGCTCGACCTCGCCGTCGTGTACCTCGCCGACGAGACGCGCCGCTTCGCCGACGGACGCCTGGTGGCGAAGTGCGGCGCCGAGCGCTACGTCGCCAACATGGAGTTGGGTCGCCGCAACGACCTGCGCCTGCCCGACGGCTCGCTGCCGTGGCGCGACGTGGCGCGGGTCGGGCAGCTCGTCGAGTGGTGCTACCTCGCCGAGCGGCGCGAGCCCGCCCGCGTCCACGCCGTCCAGGGCGTCATCGCCCAGTTCCTCCAGCACAACGCCGCCGCCGACAACTACGCCGAGGTCGTGCGCCGCGCCGCCGAGGTCGACGACCACAAGGACTGGGCGTGGAAGTCGTACATCGAGGGCAAGCTGGACACCTACTTCGCCCGGGTGCGCGACGTCACCGCACTGGTGGAGGAGGCCAAAGCGCAGTACCGGGACCAGCTGGTGACGCTCCGCTCCCAGGTCGCCGACACCGCCACCAAAGGGGTGGCCGTGGTGGTGGGGACGTTCATCGCCGCGCTGTTCCAGGACCCCGCCAAGTTCGATGCCCGGATCTTCAGGCTCGGTGTGCTGCTGTACGCCTCGTACCTCGTGGTGGTGCCGATGGCGATCGGGCTGGGCTCGCTGTGGCGGCAGTTCACCAGCACCCGGTCGATGTACCAACAGCGCACCAAGGGCTTCGAGGAGCGCCTCGACCCCAGCGCCGTCGAGCGGGTGCTCGGCAAGGAGGCCGAGGCCGAGGCGGCCAACTTCAAGGTGTGGTTCTGGAGCGTGCTGGGCCTCTACGTCCTGGTGGCCGCCGGTCTCGTGTGGGCGGCGATCGCGGTGCCGGGGCTCATTCGCTGAAGTTCTCGGCGAAGTCGGCCAGGAACGGCGGCGGGATGCGGACGGGCCGCATCGTGCTGGGGTCGACCCACACGTAGTGGCTGCGGAAACGGGAGGCAGGAGCGCCGTCGGCGTGGTCGACGAGGTAGTGGCGGACCGCGCTCAACCGGGTCCTGTCGGACGCGTAGGTGGTGATCGTGTACGGGTCGCCGAGCCGCAGTGGCCGGCCGTACGCGATCTGGTGGCGGCGCAGCACCACCGCGAATCCCTCTGCCGAGCAGCGCTCCAGCGGCCACCCGAACGCTCCGCACAGGTCCACGCCGCAGTCCTCGGCGAACGAGGCGACCGTGGCCGGGCTGGCGGCCCCGGAGTCGTCGACGTCCCGCCAGCCAACCCGTCGCTCCTGGCGGTACACCCGCGGCGGCGGAGGCGGGGGCGGCTGGAACGCCGGGCCTGCGCCGCCCCACCACGCGGCGGCGCGCGCCACCTCGCTGCCGTCATGGACGTAGCGATACCGCCGCTCACCCGGGTCGTCTCCGTCGCCCGCTTCCACGTCGACGCTGTCGCCGAAGCGCAGCGGCTGCACGTAGGTGAGGTCTACGACGCGCAGGTCGGCGCCTGCCCGCCCGCCGGCGAGCTCGACCTCCTCGAGATACCGCAGGTAGGCGGTGTTGTTGAGGTGGCCGTATGCGTCGCACTCGTAGTGACGGATGCGGAACGTGCGCAACTCGGCGGTCATGGGGGCCGACGCTACCGCGTGCCCGGATCGGGGTCCTTCGGCCCTGCCACCTCCGGGCACGCCCCGCAAGCACGGGCAGCGGGCCGGTGGAGGCGCGTGGGGAGGGGTCATGAGATCCGTAGCCACCGGAAAGGGACGTCTGAGCGCGGTCGCGTTCGCGGTAGCCCTGGCGCTGGCGATGCTGCCGGGCATCACCGGCGCCGGAGCGACACCGCCGGCCGGCAACCCGGCCGTCTACACGCTCGACACCCACTTCAGCGAAGGGAGCTTGATCAACGTCAACTTCACCGACGTGGCAGACCGGCTCCAGATGAACTCGGTGCCCACACCGTTCAACTTCATCTGGGTGGCGGTCTCCTCACAGGGAACGGCGGTCAAGATCGACACCACCACGGGCGCCGTGCTGGGCGAGTATCGGACCGCCCCCATGGGTATGGGCACCAACCCGTCACGCACGACCGTCGACAACAACGGCAGCGTCTGGGTGGCCAACCGGGCCGAGTCCGGCTTCGTCAACCAGGACGCCATCGCTCCCGGCATGCCGCCGGTGAGCCAGCCCATGGGTTCGGTGGTCCATATCGGCCTCGAGGAGAACGGCCAGTGCGTCGACCGCAACACCAACGGGGTGATCGACACCTCGACCGGCCTCGGCGATGTCCTCGCCTGGTCGAACGGAGGCGGCGCCGACACGCTCGGCGGCGTGACCACAGCCGACGACGAGTGCATCGTCCACTACACCCGCATCACGTCCACCGGCTCGCGCCACCTGTCGGTGGACGCCGGCAACGACGTGTGGGCGAGCGGCACCGGGATCCAGAACTTCGACCTCATCGACGGCGTGACCGGCGCCATCGTCCGTCACGAGCCCGGAGTGGGCTTCGGCGGCTACGGCGGTCTCATCGACGGCAACGGCGTGATCTGGTCGGCGCGACCGCTCCTGTACTGGGACACCGCGCTTTCGCCCATCGCGGGCAACTCGACGACCTACTTCCACGACAGCTACGGGCTTTGCATCGACAGCCTGGGCAACGTGTGGAACACCGCGCTGTTCGGCAACACGATCCGCAAATTCGCCCCGAACGGGGTGCTGATGGGAACGTTCAGCCACGGCGCCGACACCGCCCAGGGCTGCGTGGTGGACGGCAACGACCACGTGTGGGTGGCGCACTCGCTGATCGGCCCCAGCACGACGGTCGGCCACCTGCTGCCCAACGGCACGTGGCTCGGCAACGTGACGGTGGGCTCCGGACCTACGGGCGTCGCCGTCGACGGTGCGGGGAAGGTGTGGGCGACGAACTACAACAGCCAGACGGTGTCCCGCATCGACCCGGCGGGTGGGCCGCTCGGCACCGACGGCGTGACTCCGGTGGGAGCGGTGAACTTCACCACCGTCGACCTCGGCGGCCTGCTGTACAACTACAGCGACATGACCGGCAGCACGCTGATCGCGCCCCCCACCATGGGCACGTGGGAGTTCGAGCACGACAGCGGGCTGGCCGGAGCGCCGTGGCGCAATGTGAGCTGGAGCTCGCTCGAGCCGCCTCCGGGCAGCTCGATCACGGTGACGGTGGCCTCCAGCGCCACCTCCGGCGGGCCGTACAGCGCGCCGGAGACGGTGACCAACGGGGTCGACCTGACCTCGACGCCGCCCGGCCAGTATCTGAAGGTGATCGTCACCTTCACCCGTGCCGACGGCTTCGACCCGACGCCGGTGCTGTACGACCTGACGCTGCTGCACAACCAGGACCCGGACTGCTCCGGGGCCTTCCCGAGCGTGGACACGCTGTGGCCGCCGAACCACAAGTTCCACGACGTCTCGGTGCTCGGCGTCACCGACCCCGACGGGGACCCGGTGATGCTCACGATCACGTCCATCTTCCAGGACGAGCCCACCGACACGTTCGGTGACGGGGCGTTCACCCCGGACGGGATGGGGGTCGGCACCGACACCGCGGCGGTGCGGGCAGAGCGGAGCGGCACCAAGAGCGTGCCGGGCAACGGCCGGGTCTACTACATCGGCTTCATGGCCGAGGACGGGCTCGGCGGCGTCTGCGAAGGCGTCATCCAGGTGGGCGTGCCCCACGACGTGAAGGACACGCCGATCCCGGACGGGGCGCTCTTCGACTCGACGATCTGACCACACCGACCACGACCACCCGGGGCCCCGGACGACCGGGGCCCCGGCGCGTGGATCGCCGAACGCGAAAACAATTCCCAACAGCTCCCTTGTAAGGACCTGGGTGGCTTGCTAGAACGCCCAACGACAAACGGAGTTCCCAAGGGGACGAGGATCTCCGCCAGTCACGGTCGGCCCGTGCACTTCCCCTGGCGGCGACGAGCTGGAAGGAGCGCGTGCACACCGCCGACCCTCTGCGCCATCCCGACCTGGCCCGCCTCGGCCGGGTGCTGCGGGATCAGCTCGACGACACGCTCGACGCCGAGCAGCACGCCGCCCGCGCCGCCGCCCGGCGGCGCCGCAGCATCCGCGACGTCCTGCTGGAGGCTGAGGACCGCGAAGCCGGCGCCCGCGTGTCGTGCACCGACGGGCAGCTCTACCGGGGCACCGTGGCGGCGGTCGGCACCGACCACGTCGTGCTCGCTTCGGACGACGGCGGGCGGCGCCTCGTTGCGCTCACCCACATCGTGACGGTCGAGGTCGCCTAGATGGCGCTCGTGGGCATGCGCCGCCGCGGCTTGGCTTTGCCCCGGGTCGACCGGCGCACCATGGCCGGCATTGTGCTGGCAGCCGCAGCCGCGGTCGCCGTGCTCGTGCTCACCCGCCCGGCCCCGATGGTGCCGACGCTCGCCGCGGCCGGCGACCTGCCGGCTGGCGTGCCGCTGACCGGCGCCGACGTCACCGTGCGTGAGGTCCCCTCGGCGGCCGGCCTCGTCGAGGGCGACGCGATCGGCGACCTGGAAGGGTGGTCGCTCGCCGCTCCCCTCGCCGCCGGCGAGCCACTGCTGCCATCGCTGCTGCGGGCGCCCGCCCGCCTGGATCATCCCGACGTGATCGCGTTGGCGGTGCCGGAGACCCAGGCGGTGCTCGGAAGGCTGGCAGCCGGCGACGTCGTCGACATCTATGCAACGACCCGCGGCACCGGGTTGGAGCCGGCCGCCACCGAGCTGCTGGCGGCCGGGGTGTACGTGGTAGACAGCCGCAGCGACGGCGGCTCGCTCAGCGGCGCCCCCGAGGTCGAGCTGCTGCTCGCGGTCGACGGCGACCTGGCCGCCCGCGTGGCCGCGGCGCGGCACACCGCGGAGCTGGACGTCGTGCGGGTGGGGCCGTGACCCCGCGGGTCGCCACCGTGCTCTCCGCCCGGCCGTGGGAGGCTGC
>JBFJZV010000063.1:0-15442 GCA_041621915.1 Acidimicrobiia bacterium
CGGATCGAGTCGCCGATGCCGATGCGGGTCGCGATGCGGGCGAGCTTCAGCAGCGGTGCAACCCCGGCGGTGCCGACGTGGACGGGCAGCGTGATGCCGGCGGCGCGCGCCCGCACGATCCACGCCGCGATGGCACCGGGGTCGAACCCGAGCTGGGTGATGACGTGGGTCGCGTGGAGCTGCTTCGCCTCGAGCGCGGCGGCGAGCGCGTCGTCGGGGATGAAGGCATGCCCTTCCGGGTAGCCCGCCACGCCGATCGACGTGAAGGGGTGGCCGATGGCGGCCATCGCCTCGAGCAGCATGACAGCGTCGGGGAAGTCGCCAGGCACGTTGGCGTCGCCACCGATGACGACGGCGCGCGTGATGCCCGCCGCGGCCGCCCGCTCCAGCACCTCGCCGAGGTGGTTTTCGTCTCGGACGAGGCGGGCCGACAGGTGCGGCGCCACCGCGAATCCGGCAGCTGCGAGCGCCTCCGCCATGGCCACGGTGGGCTCGAGGCCGCGGCTCGGCGAGGCGGTCACTGAGACCCGCGCCCCGGCGGGCAGCGCCGCGACGGCCTCGTCGCTGCTTCCCACCGGCATCACCTCGTACACGGGGGAGGCGAGCACTCCGGCGAGAGCCTGCGCCTCGGCCCGGGTCACCTGTACCTTGGCTGCCACGTCGCCTCCTACACGTTCGAATCCGGGAACGCCGCCTTGCGCCGCGCCACGTACTCCGCGAGCTCCTCCGCCACGGAGTCATCGAGCGGCGGCGGCTCGTACTCGTCGAGCATGCGCCGCCAGACGCGGCTGGCGCGCTGCTCGGCGTCCTGGCCGCCTTCTTCCAGCCATTGCTCGAAGCTGTTGTTGTCGGCCAACTCGGACACGTAGAACGCCGACTCGAAGTTCGCGAGCGTGTGCGGGTTGCCGAGGAAGTGCAGGCCGGGGGCGCCGGCCCGGATCGCGTCCAGCGCTTGGCCGTTCGGGCTGAGGTCCACGCCCTGCACGAACTTGGCGACCATCCCGCACTGGTCGGCGTCCATCACGAACTTCTCGTACCCCACCGCCAGGCCGCCCTCCAGCCAGCCGGCGGCGTGCAGCACGAAGTTGACGCCGGCCAGCACGGTGGCCTGCATGGTCGCGGCGCTCTCGTAAGCGGCCTGGGCGTCGGGGATCTTCGAGGCGCACAGGTGGCCGCCGGAGCGGAACGGCACCCCGAGCCGGCGGGCCAGCGACGCCATGACGTAGAGCACCAGCGACGGCTCCGGGGTCCCGAACGTCGGCGCTCCCGACTGCATCGAGATCGAGCTGGCGAACGAACCGAAGACCACCGGCGCGCCGGGCCGCACGAGCTGGGCGTATGCCATGCCCACCAGCGCCTCGGCGAGCGTCTGCGCCGCGGCCCCCGCCACCGTCACCGGCGCCATGGCCCCGGCCAGGATGAACGGCGTCACGAGCACGGCCTGGTTGGCCTCCGCGTACACGCGCAGCGCGCCCAGCATCGTCTCGTCGAAGGTCAGCGGGGAGTTGACGTTGATGAGGCTCGTGATCACCGCATGATCCTCGAGGTGGCCCTCGCCGAACGCGATGCGGGCCATGGCCACGGTGTCCTCCGCCCGCTCGGGAGCGGTGACCGAGCCCATGAACGGCTTGTCGGAGAGCGTCAGGTGGGCGTGCACCATGTCGAGGTGGCGCTTGTTCACCGGCAGGTCCACCGGCTCGCACACGGTGCCGCCCGAGTGGTGGAGGTGGGGGCTGGCGTAGGCGAGCTTCACGAAGTTGCGGAAGTCCTCGATCGTGGCGTAGCGGCGCCCGCCCTCGAGGTCGCGCACGAACGGCGACCCGTAGGCGGGAACCAGCACCATGTTGCGGCCACCGATGCGGACACTGCGCTCCGGGTTGCGGGCGTGCTGGGTGAACTCGGCGGGTGCGCTGCGCTGCACCAGCTCCCGGCACATCCCCGGCGGGAACCGGACCCGCGTGCCGTCGACGTCGGCGCCCGCCGCGGCGAAGGCCTGACGGGCGTGCTCGTACTGCACCTCGACGCCGATCTCGGCCAGGATCGTATCGGCGTTGCGCTCCAGCAGCGCCAACCCCTCCTCGTCGAGCACCTCGTGCGGGCTCATCGTGGTGGTGAGGTAGGGCCGGGACTCGACCGCCGCCGCCGCCCGGGCAGCTTGGCGGGCGGCGCGGCCCCCGCCGCGGCGGCGCGGCGGGCCGGTCATCCGCCCCTCCGCGCCCGGGCTCTCCGCCTGGGCGCCGCGGCGCCGCCCCGCGGGATGCCCATGGCCGCCACGAAGTGCTCCTGGAAGCGAGGCTCGACCGCCGTCTCGATCTTGTGCACGCGCCGCACGACATCCTCGATCTCCGCGCGGTCGGCGCCGCTGAGCAGCGCCATGAGCGCCCCGGTGCCGGCAGCGTTGCCGGCCGCTGAGACGGCGTCGAGGTCGCAGTCGGGCACGAGGCCCAGGACCAGCGCGTGCTTCGGGTCGATGTGGCTGCCGAATGCGCCCGCCAGCCGCACCTGGTCGACCCGGTCGACGCCGAAGTGGTCCATGAGCAGCCGAGCGCCGGCCTGGAGTGCGGCCTTGGCGAGCTGGATCGCTCGCACGTCGGTCTGCGTGATCGTGATCCGCGGCTCGCCGTCGACCAGCAGGTAGCTGTGGGTGCGCTCCTCGGGCACGACCCGCGCCGAGCCGGAGGGCTGGATCACGCCGTCGGCGGAGATGACGCCGGCGAGGAACAGCTCGGCGATCACCTCGATGATCCCCGAGCCGCAGATGCCGGTGGCGATGGCGTCGAAGCCCGGCTCATCCGACCAGCGGTCGTCGCCGATGACCTTGTACCGGGGCTCGAGCGTCGCCGGGTCGACCCGGACTCGTTCGATCGCGCCCGGCGCGGCGCGCTGCCCGGCAGAGATCTGGGCGCCCTCGAACGCCGGCCCGGTGGGGCTGGAGGCGGCCAGCAGCCGGTCCTGGTTGCCGAGGACGATCTCGGCGTTGGTGCCGACGTCGACGAGAAGCTGCACCGCGGGGCCGCGATGCGGTCCCTCGCTGAGGATGCATCCTGCGGCGTCGGCGCCGACGTGGCCGGCGATGCAGGGCAGCACGTAGGCGCGGGCTCCCGGGTGCACGGCCACACCCAGGTCGGCGGCGGCGCAGCGCACGGCCGCATCGGTGGCGAGGGCGAACGGGGCGGTGCCGAGGGGCGTGGGGTCGAGGCCCAATAGCAGGTGGTGCATGATCGGGTTGCCGACGACGGCGACCTCCAGCACGTCGCCGCGGTCGACGCCGGCGGCCTCCACCAGCTCGCCGGCGAGGCCGTCGAGGGCTTCCCGCACCCGGCTCGTCAGCTCGGCGGCGCCGCCGGGGTTGAGCATCACGTACGACACGCGGCTCATCAGGTCCTCGCCGAAGCGGATCTGCGGGTTCATGGTCCCGGCCGACGCCAGGATCTCCCCCGTGGCGAGGTCGGCCAGGTGGCCGGCCAGGGTGGTGGAGCCCACGTCGAAGGCCATGCCGTACATGGCGTCGTGGAACCCGGGCCAGACCCCGGTGATCGCCGCCCGGTCGTGGACCGCCACCGTGACCGCCCACCGCCCTGCTCGCAGCGCTCCCTGCAGCGCGGCGAGCACGTGGCCGTCGACCTCCAGTCCCTCCAGATCCCACTGCTCGGCCAGCGCCGCCCGCAACCGCTCGAGGTCGCCGGAGGGGCGCGCCATGTCGGGCTCCTCGACCTCGGCGTAGTGCAACCGCACCACCGGGTCGACCGCCAGCGCCCGCACTTCGGCGCGCTTGCGGACCACCTGGCGGTGGACCCGGCTGGTGGCGGGAACCTCCACCGCGACGTCGCCGAGCACGCGGGCCGCGCACGAGAGCCGGCGCCCCACCGGCAACCCGCGGCGCCGGTCGTAGTCCTCCTCCGTCGCGTCGAGCGGGCTGAGGTGGCCGGGCTCCGTGTCGAGCCCGGCGAATGCGCCGGCGGCCGGCTCCACCTGGCAGCGCCCGCAGATGCCGCGGCCGCCGCAGATCGAGTCGATGTCGACGCCCAGCGCCCGGCCGGCGTCGAGCACGGTGGTGCCGACGGCTACCCGGCCGCGCCGCCCGGACGGCGTGAAGACGACGGTGGCCTCGCCGCTCACTGCCTGACGGGGGCTTCCCGCCGTCGCCGGCCGCCGCGGCGGCGCGGCTCGCCGCCGGGGGTGGCTGCGCCGCGATGGGCCCCGATCCAACGGGCGGCGTCGCGGTCGTTGCCGGTGAGGACGTCCGCCGCCATCACCGCCCGCTTGATCTCGGCGTGGAGCGGGTTGGTGATCGCCGACGTGAGGCCGCTCGCGATGGCCATGGCCAGGAACGCCGAGTTGATTCCGTCGCGGTCGGGCAGCCCGAAGCTGACGTTGGACGCTCCGCAGGTGGTGTTGACGCCCAGCTCGTCCCTGAGCCGACGGACCAGGTGGAAGACCTGGCGACCGGCGAGGCGCATCGCCCCCACCGGCATCACGAGCGGGTCGACGACGACGTCCTCCCGCGGGACGCCGTGGTCCTGCGCACGGTTGACGATCTTGCGGGCGACCTCGAAGCGGACGTCGGGGTCCTCGGAGATGCCCGTCTCGTCGTTGGAGATCGCCACGACGGCCGCCCCGTGCCTGGCGACCAGCGGCAGGACGCGCTCCAGGACCTCGTCCTCGCCGGTCACCGAGTTGACCAGTGGCTTGCCCTGGTACGCCGCCAGACCCGCCTCGAGCGCCTCGACGATGGACGAGTCGATCGACAGCGGCACGTCCGTCACCGACTGCACGAGCTGCACGGCCCGGGCCAGCAGCGCCGGCTCATCGGCCAGCGGAATGCCGGCGTTGACGTCGAGCATGTCGGCGCCGGCCGCCACCTGCGCCATTGCGTCGGCCTCCACCCGGCTGAAGTCGCCGGCCTTCATCTCGGCGGCGAGCCGCTTGCGGCCGGTGGGGTTGATCCGCTCGCCGATGATCACGAACGGACGTTCGAACCCGATCACTACTTCGCGGGTCGCGGACGAGACGACAGTGTCGGTCACGGCTGGTCCTCCCGGCCGAGCGTCTCGACGAGGCGGGCCAGCCGCTCGGGGGGGAAGGCGGCCTCCAGCCGGGCGGCTTCGGCGGCGGTCTCGGCCGCCAGGTCGTCGCCGCAGTCGCGGGCTTCCCGCCGCCACTCCTCTAGGTACGCGTCGGTGCCGATCGCGCCCGCCCGCATCGCGGCGCGATCGATCGCCTGCTGGAACCGGTCCGGGAGGCCCACCGACTGGCGGTCTCGCCCGTTGCGGCCCTGTATCGAGGCGGGGATGTCGCGCCAGTAGATCGTGGTGAGCGTCGCCATCAGAGCGCCGCCAGGGCCGGGGCCAGCTCGCCGTACCCGGTCGGCACGTGCTCGAACGCGAGGCCCAGCCTGGCGGCCGCAGCCCGCGCCCGCTGCACCAGGTCGGGATCGTCGCGCTGCGCCAGGTAGACGAGCCGCCGGTAGTTGCCGAAGTAGTCGCCCAGCAGCTCAGGGTGCCGGTCGATCCCCAGCCCGGCGATCACCAGCCGATCGAAATGGCGGGCCAGGTAGTCGGTGAGGTAGAAGGTCGCCGGGTCGGCGTTGTGGAGCGTTGCGAAGTGCTCCGTCCCGGCGAAGAACTCGTAGCAGTGGGCGCCGGGCAGCCGCTCCACACCCTCCGTTGCGAGGAGCGCGTCGAGACGCCCGCCGGTGCCGCAGTCGGCGTAGCCGACGAAGATCGTGCGGTAACGCCCCCGGGCACGGGCGATGCGATCGGCAACTGCGTCGGGGATCCCCGACGGACGGTTGTGCAGCCAGGCCGGCAGGCACTCCACCGTGACGTGGGGGAGGCTGCAAGTGAGGTCGAGCAGCTCGCGGGCGATGGCCCCGCACCCGATGACGAGGACGCCCCGCGGCTCAGCGCCGGGCACGGCGGGCGGTCACCAGCGACTTGGCGGTCTCCGCCGCCACCGCGGCATCGCGGCAGTAGGCGTCGGCCCCGACCGCCTTCCCGAACTCCTCGTTGAGCGGCGCGCCGCCGACGAGCACGATGTAGTCGTCGCGGATGCCCTTCTCGACGAGCGTGTCGATGACCACCTTCATGTAGGGCATGGTGGTGGTGAGCAGCGCCGACATGCCGAGGATGTCGGGCTTGTGCTCGTCGAGGGCGGCGAGGAACTCGTCGGCGTCGGTGTTGATGCCGAGGTCGACCACCTCGAACCCGGCGCCCTCCAGCATCATGCCGACCAGGTTCTTGCCGATGTCGTGGATGTCGCCTTTGACGGTGCCGATGACGATCTTGCCGACCGACTCGGCGCCGGTCTCGGCCAGCAGCGGCCGCAGGATCGCCATGCCGGCCTTCATCGCGTTCGCAGCGAGCAGCACCTCGGGCACGAACAGGATGCCGTCGCGGAAGTCGATGCCCACGATGCGCATCCCCTCGACCAGCGCGTCGTTGAGGACCTTGTCCGCACCCCAGCCGCGACCCAGCAGGATCTCGGTGCCCTCCACGATCTCGTCGGCGAGGCCGTCGTAGAGGTCGTCGTGCATCTGGGCGACGAGCTCGTCGTCGGCGAGGGCCGCGAGGTCGATCTCTTGGTCGGCCGGGTGCTCTTCGGCCATGTTGCTTGACCGTCCGGGGGAAGCGTTCCGCACTGCGGAAACGTGCTGAATGGCGGAACAGTACACTCGTCGGGGCGGGGTGTCCAGCACAGAGGAGAGTTGTGGTGAGTGACCTCCCTACGCGCGCCGACGTGATCGTCATCGGCGCCGGCATCGTCGGGAACTGCGTCGTCGGGCACCTGGCCGAGCTCGGCTGGACCGGCATCCTCCAGGTCGACAAGGGACCCCTCCCGAACCCGGGCGGGTCCACGGGCCACGCCTCCAACTTCATCTTCCCGGTGGACCACTCCAAAGAGATGGCGTTCCTCACGCTCGATTCGATGCGCCAATACGACGAGATGGGCGTCATGGTCACCAGCGGCGGCATCGAGGTGGCGCGCACCGAGGAGCGGATGGAGGAGCTGCGGCGCCGGATGACGTCGGCCACGTCGTGGGGCATCGAGTCGCGGCTGCTGACGCCCGACGAGGTCAAAGAGCTGGTGCCCTTCCTCGACGACTCGGCGATCCTCGGCGGCTTCTACACCCCGAGCGTCGCGGTCGTCGACTCGCTGCGGGCCGGCACGATCATGCGAGAGCGGGCCCAGGCGAAGGGGGCGCTGACGCTGGCCCCCAACACGGAGGTGCTCGACATCGAGGTGGAGGACGGCCGGGTCGCGGCGGTGATCACCGACCAGGGCCGGGTCGAGACCGACACGGTCGTGGTCGCCTGCGGCGTATGGAGCCCCCGCATCGCCGACATGGCCGGGGCGTCGATCCCGCTGACGCCGGCAGTCCACCAGATGATCGACGTCGGCCCCATCGAGGTGCTGCAGGCCACCGGCAACGAGATCGGGTACCCGATCGTTCGTGACATGGACACGTTCATGTACGAGCGGCAGACCGCCGGCTCGATGGAGGTCGGCAGCTACGCCCACCGCCCGATCTTCCACGACCCCGACGAGATCCCGTCCATCGACGAGGCGGCGCTGTCGCCCACCGAGCTGCCGTTCACCGAGGAGGACTTCGACCCCCAGCTCGAGGACGCGCTCGAGCTGATGCCGGAGATCCTCGAGGACGCGGAGATCCGCTATGCCATCAACGGGCTGCTGTCGCTCACCCCCGACGCGATGCCGCTGCTCGGCGAGAGCACCGAGGTGTGGGGACTGTGGTCGGCGGCGGCGGTGTGGATCAAGGAGGGGCCGGGCATCGGCAAGCTGGTCGCCGAGTGGATGACCCACGGCTACCCGGAGATCGACCCGCACTCGTCAGACGTCGCCCGCTTCTACGACTATCAGAAGAACGTCACCCACATCCGGGACCGCTGCGCCGAGCACTTCAACAAGACGTACGGCATCGTCCACCCCCGCGAGCAGTGGGAGTCGCGCCGGGGGCTGCGGGTCAGCACGTTCCATCCCCGGACTGCGGCACTGGGCGCGGTGTACTACGAGGCGGGCGGCTGGGAGCGGCCCCAGTGGTACGAGTCCAACGCCGGGCTGGTCGCCGAGTACGGCGACCGGATCCCGGAGCGGCCGCACGAGTGGGACGCGCGGTGGTGGTCGCCGATCATCAACGCGGAGCACCTGGCGATGCGCGACCGGGTGGGCCTCGTCGACCTCACGGCCTTCGCGATCTTCGACGTGACCGGCCCCGGCGCCCTCGACTACCTGCAGGGCCTCACCGTCAACCAGATGAACGTCAAGGTGGGCCGCGGCGTCTACACGCCGCTGCTCACCCCCCAGGGCGGGTTCCGCAGCGACCTCACGATCCTGCGGCTGGGACGCGACCATTTCCGGGTGGTGACCGGAGGCTCGGACGGGCCCCGCGACCGCTACTGGTTCCGCAAGCACCTGCCCGGCGACGGGTCGGTGCAGTTCGTCGACGTGACCTCGGCGATCTGCACGCTGGGCGTGTGGGGACCGTCCGCCCGCGACCTGCTGGTGGGCATCGCCGACGCCGACCTCTCCAACGACGCGTTCCCCTACGGCTCGGCGCTGCACGTCACGATCGCGGGCATCCCGGCGACCATGTTCCGCATCTCGTACATCGGGGAGCTGGGTTGGGAGATCTACACCGCCATGGAGCACGGCGCCGCGTTGTGGGATGCGGCGTGGGCCGCCGGCGGCGACCTGGGGGCCGTGCCGGTGGGCGGCGGCGTGTATGGCACCACCGGCCGCCTGGAGAAGGGCTACCGGCTGATGGGCGCCGAGCTCGAGTCCGAGTACGACCCGGTGGAGGCCGGGCTGGCCCGGGCGCGGGTGAAGAAGTCCGACTTCGTCGGCAAGAAGGCCTACATGGAGGCCCGGGCCGGCGAGCCGGCGGCGGTCCTGTGCACGCTGACCATGGAGGACCAGACGTCGGCGGCCGGCATCCCCCGCTACCCCACGGGCAACGAGCCGATCCTCAACCTGGACGGCGAGCGCATCGTCGACGAGAAGGGCCGCCCGTCGTACGTCACCTCCGCCGGCGCCGGGCCGTCGGTGGGCAAGCACCTGCTGCTCGCGTACCTGCCACCGGAACACGCCGTGGAGGGCACCGACCTCCAGGTCATGTACATGAACGAGCGGTATCCGGTGAAGGTGGCGGTGGCGGGGAGCACGCCGCTGTTCGACCCCGACGACTCCCGGATGAAGCAGTAGCGCCGTGCGGGTGCTGGCGTGCGTCAAGCGGGTACCGGCGCCGGGAGCGCGCATCGTCCTCACGCCCGACGCCCGGTCCATCGATGCCGCTCACCTCGGCTTCACGACCAGCCCGCACGAGGAATGCGCCGTCGAGGAGGCGATCCGCCTGACCGAACGGGAGGGCGGCACGGCGACCGTGCTCACCGCCGGCCCCGACGAGGCCGAGGAACAGCTCCGGTACGCGGTGTCGGTCGGCGCCGACGAGGCCGTGCTGGTGCCGCTGGGAACCACCGAGGTCGACCCCCAGGCCACCGCCGCGGCGCTCACGTCGGCGATCCGGGCACTGGAAGACTCGGGCGGGGCCTTCGACCTGATCCTGTTCGGCAACGAGTCTGCGGACTCCGGCGGCTATCAGGTGGGCATCCGGGTGGCGCACGCGCTGGGCCGCCCGATCGTGGGGGGCATCAAGGGCATCGAGGTCGAGGAGGATGCGGTGGTGGCCCGCCGACCCACCGACGACGGCGCCGAGGTGTACCGGCTCCCCCGCCCGGCGGTGCTGGCGGTGAAAGAGGGCCTCAACCTGCCCCGCTACCCGACCCTCAAGGGCCGGCTGGCGTCGAAGAAGACCGAGATCCGCCGCGTCGAGGCCGAAGCGCCGGCGGGCGGGCAGCGGATGGTGCGGTTCGTCAACCCGCCCGAGCAGGTGAGCGAGACGCGCATGCTCGGCGAAGGCGCCGCGGCGGCGCCGGCGGTGATCGAGTTGCTCGCGGAGCTGGGGCTGACGTGAGCAAGCCCGTCCTGACCTTCGGCCAGGCCGGGGAAGCCTCCCGCCAGGCCTTCACCGCGGCTCGGGGGTTGGGTGCCCCGTTCGAGGCCGTGGTGTTCGACCGCGAGGTGGCCGGCGACGCCGGTGAGCACGGGGCGACGCGGGTGCACGTCGTCGAGCACGACGTGCTGCGCGACTACGCACCCGAAGCGTACGGCGAGGCCCTGCGGCAGCTCGTCGCCGCTTTGGAGCCGGCCGCCGTGGTCGGCCCGGGGACGGAGACCGGCAACGAGGTGATGGCGCACCTGGCCGCCCGGCTCGACCTGCCGTTCGTCGCCAACTGCACCGAGGTCACCCCGGGCGACCCCTGGACCATGACGCGGGTCCGCTGGGGCGGGTCGCTGCTCGAGGAGGCGGAGCTCCACACCGGCGGGCCCAAGCTGCTCACGATCGCACCGCACGCCGTCGCCGCAGTGCCGGCGCCCTTCGAGCCGGAGATCGCCGTCTTCCGCCCCGAGCTGGACCAGTCGCTGGCGCGGACCAGGGTCGTGGCCCGCGAGGAAGCTGCCAAGGGCGTCACGCTCACGACCGCCCCCGTCGTCGTCAGCGGCGGGCGGGGCGTCGGGTCGCCGGAGGGCTTCGCCGTGCTCGAGGAGCTGGCAGCGATGCTCGGCGGGGCGGTCGGCTGCTCCCGGGTAGCCACCAACAACGGGTGGCGGCCGCATCGCGACCAGGTCGGCCAGACCGGCACCCGCATCGCTCCCGAGCTGTACATCGCGTGCGGCATCAGCGGCGCCATCCAGCACTGGGTCGGGTGCATGGCCTCGAAGAGGATCCTCGCGATCAACACCGACCCCGAGGCCAACATGGTGCGCAAGGCCGACTACGCCGTGATCGGCGACCTGCACGAGGTGCTGGGGGCGGTGGTGGCCGAGCTGCGCGGCCGGGAGGGCTGACCGTTAGGCTCGCCCCGTGCACATCTTCATCGCCACCGACGGGACGCTGGACCCCAAGGCGGTCGCCGACGCCGTGTGCCGGATGTACGAGGACGGCGACGAGGTCACCGTCTTCACCGCGATCAACCTGCCGCGCGAGACGCTGCGGGACTTCGGCAGGGCCGCCGGGGTTGAAGAGGTGGTCCTGGTGGCCGACGCGGTCGGGCCGGGCATGCTCGGCTTCGCGAGCGGCGCCAAAGCCGCCGAGCGCCTGGCCCCGCACGAGCGGCCCGCCACCGACGAAGGCCTCGAGCGGGTCGCCCAGTACTTCGCCGCCGCCGCCCGCCGCCGCCTGGGCGACGTGGAGGCGGCGCTGGCCGGACGGGGCGTCACCGCGAAGACGGCGTGGAGCCACACCGACAACCAGACCGCCCGGACCATCCTCGACGCGGCGACGGAGGCGAGGGCCGACTTGCTGGTGATCGGCAGCCACGGCGGCGGTGGCTACGAGGGGCTGCTCGGCTCCACCGGCACGAAGCTGGTGCGGCGCGCCCCGATGGACGTCACCGTCATCCGCCGCCGGTAGTCGGCGGCGCTTCGGTGGGACGGGGCTCCGTGCGAGCCGACACGGTCGGCGACTGGAACACGTTCACGATCAACCCGCCGCTCACCTCGAACGCCATCCACGTGTCGAGCGCGCCCAGCCCGATCGCCTCCCCGAAGTCGCTGGTGTACTCGAACCGGCAGTAGACCAGCACCGGGTCCACGTCGCCGCTGCGCTCCTCGCAGCCGCCCGGCGTCAGCGTGGCGTTGAGCCCGGCGTAGCTCGCCAGATCTTCCCGCAGCTCGTCGGGCGTCGGGGTCCGCCGCGGCGCCACGCCGGGGACAATCACCCACTCCGCGTCGGGCGCGACCAGCTCGACGATCGCATCGGCGTCGCCGGCGTTCAACGCGACCGCGAACGCCCGAGCGGTGTCGACCGGCTCCAGCGGCACGTCGACCAGGCCCCGCGGGGGCAGGGTCGTCGGGGGGATCGTCACGTCACCGGTCCGAACCAGGTTCGGGGCGAGCGCCACCATCAGCGCCACCACCCCCGCCCCCACCAGGAGAGCAGGCACCAGCGTGCGAGGGCGGGCGGGCATGGCCGCAACGTAGCCGCAGCCTGCCCCTGTCCCCAGCCCACCTCAACTCGCCGCCTTCCTGGCGCTCGGCTATCCGGCGACCGATGTCGGCCAGCACGGGACCGTACCCGGCCAACTCGGCGGACCTCTCGTCGAGGCCGGCGAGTGTGGCTAAGTCGATGCGGATGTCGATCACCCCGCAATCGGCTCCGCTGCGAGCCCAGGGTCCAGGCCCTGGAGGAGTCGGAGGAACACGTGCCTGCATACACTTGGGCCTAGTACGACGCCATCCGCTGGTGGTGGCGGAGCACCACGACCTGGTCGTGTGCCGTGAGCTTGCAGACGTCGATCGAGTCGAGCATCAGCGCGAGCATCGGGCCCGGCGGCTGGTGGGACACGTCGTGGCCGAGCCGCGACGGTGGGGCCGGCGGCGGCGCCGGGTCGGCGGTGAAGGGCGACGTGTCAACCGTGGCGAACATATATTCGATTCGTAGCCGACCGCTACCCGCCTGCCTAGAGGCCCCGTAAGCCGAGATTTCCCGCTTTCCACGATGCGGAACGGCACTCGTATGATGAACCTACGCCGAGCCACGGAGCGCAACCGTCTCCACCGTCCAGTCCGTCGAGCGGGCCGTCGACATCCTCGAAGCGCTGGCGCGCGGCCCGGCCGGGGTCAGTGAGCTCGCAACCGCCACCGGCCTCCCGAAGAGCACGGTGGCCCGCTTGCTCGCCACCCTCGAGCCCCGCCGATTGGTGGAGCGCCTGGCCGGCGACACCAGGTACCGGCTCGGACCGGTGGTATCGGAGCTGGCCGGGGCCGTTACGCCGACCCGCAACCTGGTCGGCGTGGCCCGGCCACACCTCGTCCGGCTCACGGAGGCGCTCGGCGAGGCGAGCGGCCTCTCGGTCGCCGACGGGTACGAGGTGCAGTACCTCGACCAGGTGGAGAGCCCCAACCCCGTGCAGGTGCGCGACTGGACGGGCACCCGGATCCCGCTCCACGTGGTGCCGTCCGGCATCGTGCTGCTCGCCAACTGGCCCGCGAAGGCCCGCCAGCGCTACTTGGGGCGCCCGCTGGAGCGCTTCACCGACCAGACGGTCACCGACCCGGCCGGGCTGCGCGCCAAGCTGGCAGACGCCCGCAAGCACGGGTGGGCGTGGGGGCGGGAGGAGTATGCGCTCGGCATCAACTCGGTCGCGGCCGCAGTGCGCGACGAGTCCAGGGCGGTGGTCGCGGCCGCCCACGCCCACGGCCCCGCGTACCGCTTCCCGCCGGCCGGCGCCGACGACAGGGTGGCCCGGCTCACCGCCGACGCCGCCGACGCGATCTCCGAGCGCCTCGGCTACCGCAAGTAGCCACGGTCGTCGGCTGCGGTCAGAACAGGCCCACGACTCGGCCGTCGCCGTCGACGTCGACGTCGAGGTAGGCCGGGGTCGCGCCCAACCCCGGCATCGTGCGCATCTCGCCCAGCAGCGGGTAGATGAACCCCGCCCCCACCGAGGCCCGCACCTCCCGAACCGGCACCGTGAACCCGCTCGGCGCGTTCTTCAGCCCCGGGTCGTGGCTCAGCGACAGGTGCGTCTTGGCCATGCAGATGGGCAGGTCGCCGAAGCCCTGCTCCTCGAACTTGCGGATCTGGCGCTCGGCCGCCGGCTCGTACTCGACCCCGTCTGCCCCATAGATCTCCCGGGCGATGGTCTCGATCTTGTCCTTGATCGACGCGTCCAGCGGGTAGAGGAACCGGAAGTCCGCAGGCGCCTCGGCCGCGGCCGCCACCGCCTCGGCCAGCTCGACCGCACCCTCGCTGCCATGCGCCCAGTTGTCGGCTGGCACTGCAGCGGCCGCCCCCGCCTCCAGCGCCAGCTCGCGCACCAGATCGAGTTCCGCACGCGTGTCGGTCGGGAACGTGTTGATCGCCACCACGGCGGGGAGCCCGAAGCGGCCCACGTTGCGGATGTGGGCGGCGAGGTTCTCGGCACCTTCCCGCAACAGCCCCAGATCCTCCTGCCGGTAGGCGTCGGCCAGCGGCCGGCCTGGGACCACCCGGGGCCCGCCGCCGTGCATCTTCAGCGCCCGCACCGTCGCCACGAGCACCACTGCATCGGGCACCAGCCCCGACACGCGGCACTTGATGTCGAGAAACTTCTCCATGCCCATGTCGGCGCCGAACCCCGACTCGGTGACGACGTAGTCGCCGAGCTGGAGGCCCACCCGGTCGGCGAGGATCGACGAGTTGCCGTGGGCGATGTTGGCGAACGGCCCGGCGTGGACCAGCGCTCCCTGCCCCTCCAGCGTCTGGAGCAGCGTCGGATGGAGCGCGTCCTTCATGAGCACCGTGACCGCTCCGGCCACCCCCAGGTCCTCCAACGTGACCGGATCGCCGCCCCTCGACGTGCCGACCACCACCCGCGCCACCCGCCGACGCAGGTCCTGGAGCGCCGATCGGTAGTCGTCGCCGTCCGCGAGGGCCAGGATCGCCATCAGCTCCGAAGCGACCGAGATGTCGAACCCGGTCTCGCGGGGGAGCCCGTCGCCCGAGCCGCCGAGGCCGACGATCACGTTGCGGAGCGCCCGGTCGTTGACGTCGACGACGCGGTTCCATGCGACCTGCTGCGGGTCGATGCCGATCCGCTCGAGCCCCAGCTTGGCCAGGCGGGCGTCGCTCATGCGCTCCTCGTGGTACCAGCGGGCGTCGATGGCCGCCGCCACCAGGTTGTGGGCCACCGAGATGGCGTGGAGGTCGCCGGTGAGGTGGAGGTTGAAGTCCTCCATCGGCACCACCTGGCTGTAGCCGCCTCCCGCCGCGCCGCCCTTGATGCCGAAGGTCGGCCCCATGCTCGGCTGGCGGATGCAGGCGAGCGCCTTGTGCCCGAGCCGGCCCAGTCCCTGCACCAGCCCGATGGTGGTGGTGGTCTTGCCCTCCCCCAGCGGCGTAGGGGTGATGCCGGTGACGTCGACGTACCTCCCCCGCGGCCGGTCGGCGAGGCGGCGCAGCGCATCGAGGTGCACCTTGGCCTTGTAGCGGCCGTACGGAATGAGGTCGTCGTCCCCGAGGCCGAGGCCGGCGGCCACGTCGGCGATGGGGCGCAGCTCGGCCGCCTGCGCGATCTCGAGATCCGACGGGACGGGCGAAGCGGCGGCCATGTGGCTCCTGATGGTTGGCGGCCGCATGCTATTGGCCCCGGCCGGGCGCTGCAGGCGGTGCCCGGGAGATCGGCGGGCCTCGGTGCTACGCTCGACTGCGGTGGCTGCGGCCGCCGGCCGCCCGCGCACGCCGCCCCTAGTGCCACCACGAGGAGGTGAGCCCGCCGCATGGCCACGAAGATCGCCATCCGCGACGTGACCAAGATCTTTGGGAAGACGCCGCGGGGCCGCCCGCTCAAGATGCTGCAGAGCGGCGCCAGCAAGGACGAGA
>JBFJZV010000064.1:0-15381 GCA_041621915.1 Acidimicrobiia bacterium
CCCACGGCGCTACGCTCGTCACCACCGACCACAACCTGGGCCGCGCCGCCGAGCTGCGCGACGTGCGGGTGCTCAACCCTCATGCGCTCGGCGAGTCGCTGCGACCGGCGCTGGTGGTCGGTGACCGGATCGATCTGCATGTCGAGCGAGAGGGCTCCGAGGCCGGCCAAGGCGTGGGGTTCCTCGAGGACGGCACGATGGTGGTCGTGGAGGGAGCAGCCGAGCGAGTGGGTGAGACGGTGCAGGTGGAGGTCGCCAACAGCGTGCGTACCTCGGTCGGACGGCTGATGTTCGCCCGTTTGGAGTCGTGAGCTGCTGGGGTGTCGTGGTGGCGGCCGGCGCCGGCCGCCGGTTCGGCGCTCCCAAGCACGACTCGAGCCTCGGTGGCCGCCCATTGTGGCAGTGGGCGCGCGACGCCCTCCTCGCCGGCGGCGCCTCCGGCGTGGTGCTCGTGGGGCCGGTGCCCGGCGGCGTTCCCGGCGGTGACCGGCGCCGCGACTCCGTGGCGGCCGGGCTCGCCGAGCTCCCCGCCGCGGCAGCGACGGTGCTCGTCCACGACGCAGCCCGGCCGCTGGCCGGGACCGACCTGGTGGCCCGGGTGGCCGAGCGTCTCCACGAGGGCGACGTCGACGGCGTCGTGCCGGTGGTGGCGGTGCGGGACACCATCAAGGAGGTCGCCGCCGGCCGGGTGGTCCGAACCGTCGATCGTTCCCGGCTCGCCAGCGTGCAGACCCCGCAGGGCTTCCGGCTGGCGGCGTTGCGAGCAGCGCACGACTCGATCACCGGGGACGCTCCCGACGACGCCTGGCTGGTGGAGCAGGCGGGGGGCACCGTCGCTACCGTGCCGGGCGACCCCCGCAACCTGAAGGTGACCTACCCCGATGACCTCGCCGTCCTCGCCGCCCTCCTCTAGCCAACGGGTGGGATGGGGCTTCGATGCCCACCGGTTCGGCGGCGACCCGCCGGTGCTCCTGGGCGGGGTGGTGGTCGACCCGGGCCGCGGCGTGGCGGCGACGTCGGACGGCGACGTGCTCGCCCATGCGGTGGCCGACGCGGTGCTCGGATCGGCCGCCCTCGGCGACCTCGGCGAGCACTTCCCCTCCGGTGAGCCCCGCTGGCAGGGGGCCGACTCGATGGAGCTGCTGCGACGAGCGGTGGCGGCCGCACGCGCCGCCGGGGTCACGCCGGCGTTCCTCGACGCCACCGTGATCGCGCAGACGGTGCGCGTCGCCCCGCACCGGGACGCCATCCGCGGGGCAGTGGCCGATGCGCTGGGGCTGCCGGAGAGCAGGGTGTCGGTGAAGGCGACCACCACCGACGGCCTCGGTTTCCTCGGCCGCGACGAGGGCATCGCCGCCGTTGCGGCGCTGGCAGCGGCCGAGATCGAGCCGCGAGGCGGCTGATACCATCCGGCGGCCATGCAGGTCTACAACACGATGTCCGGGACCAAGGAGCCGTTCGCTCCGGCGCGCGGCGGCCGGGTCGGGATATACGTCTGCGGCGCGACGGTCCAGTCGGCCCCCCACCTCGGCCACGGCCGCTACGCGGTCGTGTTCGACGTCATCCGCCGCTACCTCGAGTGGGCGGGCTACGAGGTGACGTACGTGACCAACGTCACCGACGTCGAGGACAAGATCATCGCCGAGGCGCAGCGGAGGGGCGTCGCAGCCGATGAGGTGGCCGCCGAGGCCGAGCAGCAGTTCATGGGCGCGTTCCGGGCGCTCGGCGTGCGCGATCCCGACCACCTGCCGCGGGCGACGGAGCACGTCGACGGGATGATCGAGCTGGCTGAGCGCCTGGTCGAACGCGGCCACGCCTACGCCGTCGACGGCGACGTGTATTTCTCGGTGCGATCCTTCGACGGCTACGGCAAGCTGTCCAGCCGGTCGCTGGACGACATGCGCAGCGGCGCCCGGGTGGCGCCTGACGAGCGCAAACGCGACCCCGCCGACTTCGCCCTGTGGAAGGCGTCCAAGCCGGGCGAGCCGAGCTGGGACTCGCCGTGGGGGCCCGGGCGGCCCGGCTGGCACATCGAGTGCTCCGTGATGGCGGAGCGGTACCTCGGGTTCGGGTTCGACATCCACGGCGGAGGCGCCGACCTCATCTTCCCGCACCACGAGAACGAGATCGCCCAGTCAGAGGCGGCGGCCGGCGCGGCGCCGTTCGCCCGCTACTGGCTCCACAACGGCCTCCTGACGCTCAGCGGCGAGAAGATGGCGAAGTCGACCGGCAAGCTGGTGGGCCTCCTCGACGTGCTCGCCGCCCACCCGCCGCTGGCGGTGCGCCTCTTCTACCTCCGCAAGCGGTATCGGGAGCCGTTCGACTATTCGGAGGACGCGGTGGTCGACGCCGCCGCGCAGCTCGAGCGGCTGCGGGCGTTCCGCCGGCGGGCCGGGGGGGACGGTGGCGAGCCCGACCCGGCGACGGTGGAGCGCTTCCGGGCCGCGATGGACGACGACTTCAACACCGCCGAGGCGCTCGGCGCCCTCTTCGACGCGGTGCGTGAGGGGAACCGCCGCCTCGACTCGGGCGAGGAAGCCGGGGCGCTCGTGGGCGCCTACGACGTGATCGTGAGCGTGCTCGGCTTGGCCGAGCCCGATGCCGATCTGGCAGACATCGCGCCGGACATCGGCGGCGTCGCCGCCCGGTTCGGCGTGGCCGCCGATGAGCCTGCCGCCGCCGTCGCCGCGCTCGTCGACGCCCGCGAGCGGGCGCGGGCGAGCCGTGACTTCGCCACCGCCGACGGGATCCGGGACGCCCTCGCCGCCGCCGGCATCCGCCTCGAGGACGGCCCCGATGGCACCCGCTGGCATCGGGAATAGGGTCGAGGGCCTCCACGCCGTCGCCGCCGCCGTCGCCGCCGGCCGCGTCACCAGGCTGACCGTCGCCAGGAGCCGGCTGCGCCGGCCCGAGGTCGCCGGGGTCGTTGCCGCCGCCCGCGCCGCCGGTGCGACCGTTTCGGAAGTCGACGAGGTCGCCGGGGAGACCGACGCGCCCCAGGGTCTCGTTGCCGACGCCCGGCCGTTGCGTCCGGTCGCGCTGGACGAGGCGCTCGCCCGCACAGCGCCGCCTGCGCTGCTAGTGCTCGACCACGTCGAGGATCCCCGCAACGTCGGGGCGATCTCCCGCTCCGCGGCCGCCGCCGGGCTGGGCGCCATCGTGGTGCCCACCCGCCGGGCGGCACCCCTGGGCGCCACCGCCTTCAAGGCCGCGGCCGGCGCGCTCGAGTCGCTCGCGGTTGTGGCGGTCTCCTCGATCGCCGATGCAGTCGCCGAGCTCAAGCGCCGCGACGTGTGGGTCGTGGGCTTGGCCGCCGGGACCGCGACGCCGCTGTTCGGCCTCGACCTGCTGGCGGAGCCGGTGGCCGTCGTGGTCGGCGCCGAGGGTGGCGGCCTCGGCCGCCTCGTGGCGGAGCGGTGCGACGTGCTCGCATCGATCCCGCTGGCGGCAGGTGTCGAGAGCCTCAACGCCTCGGTGGCGGCGGCGCTGGCAGCCTTCGAGGTCGCTCGCTGCCGGGGTACCCTCTCCTGAACTGCTGGCGTAGCTCAGTTGGTAGAGCAGCCGCCTTGTAAGCGGCAGGTCGTGGGTTCGATTCCCGCCGCCAGCTCGACGCCGGCCGCGCGAAATCCCCATTTGTGTCATACCCCGCCGATACGCTGCCCGGCATGCTGTCGGAGCGCGACCGCAGGGTGCTGGAGTTCGAGGGGTCGTGGTGGAACTACCCGGGCCCGAAGGACCGCGCCATCCGCGAGTACGTGGGCATCAGCGCCACTCGCTACTACCAGGTCCTGCGGCGCCTCATCGACGACCCGGAGGCGATCGAGGCCCACCCGCTGACGGTGCGGCGATTGCGGCGCACCCGTGAGCAGGCGAAGCGGCGGGCCCGCGACAAGCAGCTCCAGGGCGACCGCAGCTAGCTGCCGATACACTCCCGCCGATGGACCGGCCCCCCGCCCGCTCCCGCCTCTTCGAGGTCGTCAACCGGGCCGGCATCATCAGCTGGAGCCTGCTGGGCACGCTGCTGCTGCTCGGCGCCGTGCTGTGGGTGCTGTCGCACGTCGGCAACCTGGTTCCGGCGGTGGTGTTCGCGCTGGGGATCCTCTTCGTCCTGAACCCGGTGGTGACGCGCCTCGACGGCCTCGGGGTGCCCCGGCTGCTGGGCTCGTGCCTCTCGTACCTCTTCCTCGGCGCGTTGCTCACCCTGCTCGGCTGGCTCGTGATGCCCAGCATCACCGACCAGGCGGCCCAGTTCGGCGACCGTTTCCCCGAGATCTACAACCGGGTGAGCAATCAGGCGCAGGAGTGGGCCGACGACCTCAACCTGTCGGTCGAGGTCCCCGACTACCGGGAGCTTCGCAACCGCATCGACGAGGCCGCCGAGGGCGGCGACTTCATCTCCAACAACCTCAGCCGCATCGGTGACGTCACGCTGACCATCCTCGAGACGCTCCTCCTGCTGATCTTCGCCCCGGTCGTCGCCTTCTACCTGCTGATGGATCTGCCGACGCTCCGCGAGAAGGCGGTGGCGTTGGTACCGGAGCGCCTCCAGTCCGAGGTGTCGTTCGTCAGTCGCAAGCTGGGCACGGCGGTCGGGGGCTTCATCCGGGGGCAAGTGGTGGTGGCGCTGATCGTGGGGGTGATGACCAGCATCGGGTTCCGCCTCATCGGCCTGCCGTTCTGGCTGCTGATCGGCATGATCGCCGGGTTCCTCAACATCATCCCGTTCGTGGGGCCGTGGGTCGGCGGCACCCTCGGCGTCCTGGTCGGCCTCACCGAAACCGACGTCCGCACCGCCTTCCTGGCTGCCCTCGTGGCGGTGATCGTCCAGCAGATCGACAACCACTTCATCACCCCCAACGTGCTGCGCGCCACGGTGCGGCTCCACCCGGCGACGATCATCTCCGTCCTGCTGGTCGGGGGCACGCTGTCGGGCATCTGGGGCGTGCTGTTGGCCGTGCCGGTGACCGCAGCCATCAAGATCGTCACCGGCCACTACTGGCGCACGCGGGTGCTGGGTCAATCGTGGGAGGAGGCCAGCGAAGCCATGATCGACGAGACGCCCGGACCCGAGACGCTGCTCAGCCGGTTCAGCCGCCTCGACGAGGAGCACCATCACGACGCGGGCGGCGGCGGGCCGGTCGATCCGCCGGCGACCGGAGACATCCCGAAGCAGTGATTTCGCGTTCTAGGCTGACGCAGCACCCTGCTCGGGAGTGAGCATGACCGAAGATCTCAGCGCCCGCGACGCATATGCCCGCGAGACCGGCGCCGCCGTCGTCGAGGTGCGCGACGAGGGCGTGGTGCTCGACCGCACGGTGTTCTACCCGCGAGGCGGTGGCCAGCCCGGCGACACCGGGGAGCTGGTGTGGGACGCAGGCCGGGCCGAGGTCACCGACACCGTCAAGCGCGGCGGCGACCACCTGCACGTGATCGCAGGGCCGCCGCCGCCGGTCGGTACTGCCGTCACCGCCCGCATCGACTGGGACCGCCGCTACACCTTGATGCGCACCCACACGGCTCTGCACGTGCTCTCGGCGATCATCTACCGCCACTTCGACGCCCAGGTCACCGGCGGCAACATGACGCCCGGCGCAGCCCGCATGGACTTCGAGCTCGACGCCATCTCCAACGAGTTCGGCAAGGAGGTCGAGGACCTGTTGAACGAGGCGCTGGCCGGTGACCACCCGGTGTCCGTCGAGTTCCTGCCTCGGGCCGAGGCGCTCCAGGACCCCGACCTCATCCGCACCAAGGTCAACCTCATCCCCGAGTTCGTGGATCCGATCCGGGTGGTCGACATCCGCGACCTCGACCGCCAGGCCGACGGCGGCACCCATGTCGCCAACACGCAGGAGGTGGGGACGGTCCGGGTCACCAAGACCGAGAGCAAGGGCAAGGCCAACAAGCGCATCCGCATCGAGCTGGCCGAGCCCGGGTAGCGCCGTGCTCGACCTGCTGCTGGGCTTCTCGCTGGCCTTCCTGCTGCTGCGTGGCTGGTTGCGCGGCTTCGTGCGGGAGGCGTTCGACCTGGCCGGCCTCATCCTCGGCGCGGTGCTGGCCTTCCGCCTCGGGGCGCCGGTGGGCCGGGTGCTCCACGACATGTCCGGCGTGGCGGAGGACCTCACCCGGCTGGCCGGCGGCGTGATCGTGTTCTTCGCCGTCGGCCTGGCCGCCGCGCTGGGCGCCCGGGCGGTGGAGCGCACCGCCGAGCGACCCGGCCTCAACCTGGTGAACCGGGCAAGCGGGGCGGCGCTCGCCGGCCTGTGGGGCGTGTTCCTCGCCACCCTCCTCCTCACCCTGCTGGCGGTCCTGCCGCTCCCGGGAGCGGTGGCTTCCCGTGTCGACGGCTCCGTGGTCTCCCAGGCGCTCACCGACCCGGCCGGCGTCCCGCAGCGCCTGTTCTCGGGGCTGTCGGGCGACCGGGTCGTGGCCACGCTGCTCGAGCTGCGCGACGCGGTCGGGGTGCGGCGCGTGACGCTGGAGGGTGACGAGGTGCTGGTGCTCCCACCGGCCGAGCCCGCCCGGCTGGAACGCGACCCGGCGGCGGCCGCCGACGTCTACGAGCGGCTGAACCGTGCCCGCGTGGACGCGGGCGAGGACCCGCTGGCATGGGCGCCCGCGCTGGCGGAGGTCGCCGCCGGGTATGCCCGCCAGATGTACGTGACGGGCCGGTTCGCCCACGCCGACGCCGGCGGGCGGGTCGCAGCCGACCGGCTGCAGGACGCCGGGCTGACCTACCGGGTCGCCGGCGAGAACCTGGCGTTGGCAGCGACGCCGGCCGACGTCCACCGCGGGCTGCTCGACAGCCCAGGCCACCGCGCCAACATGCTCGCCCCGGAGTTCAGCCGGGTCGGCGTGGCGGTGGTCTCCGGCCCGTTAGGCCTGATGACCGTGCAAGTGTTCACCGGCTGAGAAGATCGTCGCTTCGGGGGCGCACCACGCGCCCGAACGTCAGGTGATGGGCGGGGTCTCGTCCTCTTCGCCCTCGGGCAGCTCGCCGGTCTCCCCTGGGGGGGCGGCCGTGGGGGCGGGAACCACCGGCACGGCCAGGTCAGCCTCGGTGGCGTCCGCGGCCGACGCCTCGGACGGCGGGGCGCCCACCGGCGCGTCGACCGGCGGCAGGAGGTCGGGCGGCTCACTGGAACGGCGGCGGCGGGCGAGGTACACGCCTACTCCTGCCCCGACCGCGAGCACCGCGGCGCCGCCGATGGCCAGCCCCAGCGGGACACCGCCTGCGCCGGCGTTGGGGTCGGAGACGGCCTGGACGTCGAGGCCCTCCCCGGTCAGCGGTATGTCCCATTCCAGCGTCCCGTCGTCGAGGGTCCGGTCGGCGTTGTGGGACGTCACCTCGCCGGGCATCCGCAGCCGGATGTGGAGGCTGAGCACGTCTTGCAGCAGCTCGGGGCCGAAGCCCTCCAGGTCCTCGCCTCCGACCAGATCGGAGACGCCCTCCTCGGTCTGCGCGCTCACCCGCACCTCGTCGTCGGTCACCGTGACGTCGAAGGTGTTGATCGGCACGTCGTCCGCCGCAGCCTGGAGCACCTCCTGCGGGTCGGTGAACGGCACCGTGATCCGGTAGTACGTGAACTCGCCCTCCTCGAAGGAGTCGAACTCGGCGTTCTCCAGCTCGGCGAAGTCGTTGTCCTGGAAGACCGCATCGGCCGGGTCGGAGCCCTGGAAGACGAGCTCGATGAACTCGTCGTCGAACCCACTGAGGAACTCGACCGTGCCGGAGCCGTCGGCCTCGAGGTCGACGACCACGTTGACCTCCGCCTTGCACCCGACGGCCACCAGCGCAAGCAGCGCTGCGGCCAGCATCATCCGTCGCATCGGTCCCCTCTCCGGGCTCGTAGACCCCACAACTCTACGGCGAACCGCCCCTAAGCTCGGCGCATGCTGCCCGTGGCCGAGCGCCTCCATGCGGCGCTGGTCGCCGAGCTGCGCCGGCGGGGAGGGGACGCCGCCCTGCTCGACCGGGGTCTCCGCGACCTGCTGTCGCTGCCGTTCCGCGACCAGCGGGAGACGCCCGGCGAGGTGTACCGCCGGGCGCTGGAAGCGGCCGGCCTGGACGACGCTCCGCTCGGCGAAGCCGCCCACGGGGCGCATCTCGCCTGGGGGGCCGTCAAGGCGCAGGCTCTCACCGCGCCGAGCGTCCTGTACGTGGGCAACGACCTGATGGACCGCTCGAAGATCGCCGCGGCGGTCGAGGCGGCCGGTCTGCGCCTCGCCGTGGCCGACGGCGTCGGCGTCGACCCAACGGGCGTGGTGCGCGCGTTCGTCGACCTCAGCCGCCCCGCCGCCGACGACGCCATCCGGTCCCTGGCGAGGGCGGGCGTGACGACGATCGGGTTCGGGCCGCACGTCGACGACGTGGCGCTGGTCCGGGCGCGGTCGCTTGGCGCCGACGACGCCTTGCCGCGCTCGGTGTTCTTTCGCCGCCTTCCCGAGCTGCTGCCGCACCGGGCCTAGCCGGCCTCCACCACGACGCCTTCGTCGGCCCGCAGCTGCAACGGCTCGGGCTCGGCGCCAACCCGGTCCGGGTGGGTGCTCAGCAGCACCTGCCCGCCGGTGGCGACTTCGCGAGGCTCCCCGGTGAAGTTGAGGAACACCTGCAGCACTCGCCCTTCGGCGGCGCGCTCGTAGCCGAACACGCCGGGGGGCACGCCGTCGATCGGGCGATAGGCGCCGGCGTGCAGCGCCGGCTCGGCTTTCCTCAGCCGCAGCAGAGCCCGGTACAGCTCCACCATCTCCCGGGGGTCCTCGAGCTGCCGCTCCACGTTGCGCTCCTCGGCGTCGGGGGTGAACGGCAGCCAGGGTTGGACCCCGGGGTCGGTGAAGCCGTGACCCGGGCCCGGCTCCCACTGCATGGGCGTGCGGCAGCCGTCGCGGCCCAGGCCGGGCACGCGGAGGCCCCAGGGGTCCTGGTGGCGGTCGGGCGGCACGTCGACCTGTGGGAACCCGAGCTCGTCGCCGTAGTAGATCGTCGGCGTGCCCCGCAAGGTGAGCAGCAGCATCGCCGCCACGCGGGCCGCCGCCGGGCCGAAGCGGCCTACCAGGCGGGCCTCGTCGTGGTTGCCGAGCACGTGGTTGGGCCAGGCGCCGGCCGGCAGCGCCGCCTCCAGCGCGTCGACCCGGCGGCGGAACTCGGCGGCGTCCCACGGCGCCCACACCAGCGAGAAGTTGTACGGCATGTGCAGCTCGTCGAGGTCGGCGCCGTAGTAGCCGGCCCACTCGGCCCAGTCCCAGATGTGGATCTCGCCGACCGCGAACCTGTCGCCGTCGTAGGAGTCGAGCAGCGCCCGCAGATCCCGGTAGACGCCGTGCACGTCGGGATGGCCCTTGTCGTAGAGGTGCGCTTGGGTCTCGTACTCACCGAGGTCCTTGAAGTCGCGGGCGGGGTCGGCCGGCGCCGGGGGGTTGTCCCGCAGCCCGGGATCCTTCATCACGTGGTGCGCCACGTCGATGCGGATCCCGTCGACCCCGCGGTCCATCCAGAACCGCACCGTGTCGAACATCGCGGCCCGCACGTCGGGGTTGCGCCAGTTGAGGTCGGGCTGGGAGGGGAGGAACGAGTGGAGGTACCACTGGCCGGTGGCTGCGTCCCACTCCCACGCCGGGCCCCCGAACACCGACAACCAGTTATTCGGCCGCGACCCGTCGGGCCGGGCGTCGCACCACACGTACCAGTCTCGTTTCGGGTCGTCTCGCGCCGAGCGGGAGGCGGTGAACCAAGGGTGCCGGTCGGACGTGTGGTTGGGCACCCAGTCGACGATCACCCGCAGCCCCCGCCGGTGGGCGGCGGCCAGCAGCTCGTCGAAGTCGGCCAGCGAGCCGAACAGCGGGTCGACGTCGCAGTAGTCGCTCACGTCGTAGCCGAAGTCGTCCATCGGCGACGGGTAGAAGGGCGAGATCCACACGGCGTCCACGCCCAGCGTCCCGGCCAGGTAGTCGAGCCGGCGGGTGATGCCCGCCAGGTCGCCGACGCCGTCGCCGCCGGTGTCCTGGAAGCTGCGCGGGTACACCTGGTAGACCACCGCGGTCTGCCACCACTTCATCGGCGTCCCTCCAACGCGCCGGGGCGCGGACTCTAGGCTCACGCCTCGTGGCGGACGACAGCCGTTGGTACGAGGATGCGGTCATCTACGAGGTGCACGTGCGCGCCTTCTTCGACTCCGACGACGACGGCATCGGTGACTTCCCCGGCCTGACCGCTCGCCTCGACTACCTGAGCCGCCTCGGCGTCACCGCGATCTGGCTACTGCCGTTCTACCCCTCGCCGCTGCGGGACGACGGCTACGACATCGCCGAGTACTACGACGTCCATCCCAGCTACGGCACGCTCGACGACTTCAAGGAGTTCCTCGACGCCGCCCACGCGCTCGACATGCGGGTCATCACCGAGGTGGTCATCAACCACACCTCCGACCAGCACCCGTGGTTCCAGCGGGCCCGCCGCGCCGCGCCCGGCAGCCCCGAGCGCGACTTCTACGTGTGGAGCGACACGCCCGACCGTTACGCCGACGTGCGGATCATCTTCCAGGACACCGAGACGTCCAACTGGACGTGGGACTCCGTCGCCGGCGCCTACTACTGGCACCGCTTCTTCTCCCACCAGCCCGACCTGAACTACGAAAGCCCCGACGTGCGGGCTGCGGTCACCGACGTGCTGCGGTTCTGGCTCGACATGGGCGTCGACGGGGTCCGTCTCGACGCCATCCCCTACCTGTACGAGCGGGAGGGCACCAACGGCGAGAACCTCCCCGAGACCCACGAGGAGCTCAAGCGGCTGCGGGCCTTCGTCGACGCCAACTTCGAGGACCGGATGCTGCTGGCCGAAGCCAACCAGTGGCCGGAGGACTCGGTGGCGTACTTCGGCGACGGCGACGAGTGCCACATGGCGTTCCACTTTCCGCTGATGCCGCGCCTCTACCTGGCGTTGCAGCGGGAGTCGCGCCTGCCGATCATCGACATCCTCGAGCAGACCCCGCCGATCCCCGACGGCGCCCAGTGGGCGATCTTCCTCCGCAACCACGACGAGCTCACGCTGGAGATGGTGTCCGAGGAGGAGCGCGACTTCATGTGGCGTACGTACGCGCCCGACCGGCGCGCCCGCCTGAACCTGGGCATCCGCCGCCGCCTCGCTCCGCTCATGGAGAACGACCGGCGCCGCCTGGAGCTGCTGTTCGGGCTGCTGCTGTCGCTCCCCGGCACGCCGGTGCTCTACTACGGCGACGAGATCGGCATGGGCGACAACGTGTTCCTCGCCGATCGGGACGGGGTCCGCACACCGATGCAGTGGTCGAACGACCGCAACGCCGGCTTCTCGCGGGCCAATCCGCAGTCGCTGTACCTGCCCGTGGTGGTCGACCCGCAGTTCCACTACGAGACCCTCAACGTCGAGGCCCAGCAGGCCAACCCCAACTCGCTGCTGTGGTGGCTGCGGCGCATGATCCGCCGCCGGCAGCGCCACCCGGTGTTCGGGCGGGGCGGCATCGAGTTCCTCACCCCGGCCAACGACCACGTGCTGGCCTACCTGCGGGAGGGGGAGGGCGAGACGATCCTGGTGGTCGTCAACCTCAGTCGCCACCCGCAGTTCGTGGAGCTCGACCTCAGCCGGTTCGCCGGGCGCCGTCCCACCGAGCTGGTCGGCCGCAGCGAGTTCCCCACGATCGGGGAGCTGCCGTACCTGCTGACCCTCGGCGCCTACGGCTTCTACTGGTTCTCGCTGATCGACGACCGCGCCCCGGCCGGCGTCGACGGTGCGCCGCTCCCCATCCCCGGGCCGCTGGAGGAGGCGTTCGCGTCCGAAGGACCGCTCGCCGAGCTGATCGCCCGCTTCATCGAGCGGCAGGGCTGGTACCAGGGTTGGGGCCGGCGCCGGCTGCTGACCCGGGTGCACGACCTCCTGCCGCTGACACCGGGCGACCACGACCCGGCATTGTGGATCGCGCTCGTCGACTTCGAGTTCGCCGGCGGGCACTCCGAACGCTACGTCGTGCCTGTCGCGCTCGGCTTCGCCGGCGGCGCCCCCGACGACCCGCAGGCGGTGATCGCCGAGGTGGAGCGCAACGGCGAGGCCGGCGTGGTGTACGACGGGCTGGCCGACCCGCGCTTCCGCCGCTTCATGCTGGAGCGCGTTCTGGAGGGCGACACGCTGCTGGGCCGGGCCGGGGCACTGGTGTGCGCGCCGGCGGCGCACGCCCCGGGGCTGCCGCCGGGCCCCGAGGTCGACGCCGCCGTCACGTCGACGCCGCGAGGCGAGACGTTCGCCGAGTACGGCGGAGTGGCGATCAAGCTGTTCCGCCAGATCGAGGCGGGCGTCAACCCGGACCTCGAGCTGCGCCGCTTCCTCACCGAGCGGACCGGTTTCGACAACGTCGCCGACGTGTACGGAGCGCTGGAGTACGAGTCCGGCCAGCCGTACACGCTGGGGGTGCTCCAGCAGTCGTTCCCCGGCGCGCCGACGGCGTGGGACGCGTTCTCCGGTCACTGCCGATCGTGGCTCGGGGCCATCCGCTCCGGCGAGCCGCCGAGCGAGCCGGCGGCCGCGGCCTGGGCCGCGGCCACGGGCCCCGGCGTCCGGCTCCCTGCCCGGGGCGCGCTGCAGCCGGGTCTCGAGCTCGCCGCGCGCCTCGCCGTCACCACCGCCGAGCTGCACCTGGCGCTGGCGTCCCTGAGCGAGGACCCCGACCTGCGCCCCCAGCCGTTCTCCCTGCTCTACCAGCATTCCCTGTACCAGTCGCTGCGCGCCCGCATGCGGCAGGAGCTGCGCTCGATCGGGGACCTGGCGGGCACCGTCGAGGGCGAAGCTGCCGAGGCCCTCGCCGCGGTGCGCGACGCGGAACCGGCGGCGCTTCAGCGGCTGGATCCGATCCGCCGCCGCCAGATCCGCGGGTGGCGGATCCGGCTGCACGGCGACTACCGGCTGGACGAGATCCGGATGGTCGACGGCGAGTTCGTCATCGAGGACTTCTCCGGCGACCGGGCCCAGCTCATGTCGGAGCGGCGGCTGCGCGCTTCACCCCTGCGCGACGTGGCCCAGATGCTGCGGTCCATCGACTACGTGGCGATCGCGACGGCGCGCGCCGCGTCGGGGAGGCGCCGCGCCTGGGGGCCCTGGTGGTCGCGGGCGCTGGCGGTGGAGTTCGTGCGCGCCTACCTGGCGGCGATGGAGGACTCCCCGGCGCTCCCCGACGATCCGGAAGCGATCGACGCCCTGCTGGGCGGCTACGCGCTCACCAGGGCGCTGCGGGAGCTGCACTGGGAGCTGGCGGTGCGCCCCGACTGGCTGGTCGTTGCGCTGGCCGGTGTGCGCCGCCTGCTGGGGCAGCACCCGTCGCTGATCGGGTAGGGCATGCACCGCATGCCCGGGGTCACGTCCCTGCACCCGCCGCCGCGAGTGGCTCGTCGACCTGCACCGAGCCGCGGCGGGTGAGGGTGAGCACGCCCGCCAGCACCACCGCCACCCCGGCGAGCTGCACCGGCGACAGCGTCTCGTCGAAGATCAGCCGCGCCCACAGCAGGGCCGCCACCGGCTGCACCAGCAGCAGCACCGACGTCTCCAGCGCCGGCAGGCGGGGGAGCGCCTGCGCGATGAGCAGCCATCCCATCACCTGCGCCACCAATGCCAGCAGCAGCAGCCACCCGTGCTCCGGCCAGGTCGGCGCCAGCGAGAAGTCGCTGTCGAAGAGGCCGGCGAGCAGCGAGCCGAGCGCCGCGCCGGCGGTGGCGTCGAGCAGCGGGCCGGCGGTGGGCGCCAGGTAGGTGCGGTTCGAGGCCCGGAACACCAGCAGGAAGCCGGCGTAGGCGAGCCCCGCTCCGACGCCGAAGAGCACTCCCGCCACCGGGTCTTCCCCGTACGCATCGGCGCCTCCGAGGCCCGATAGCAGCGCCACCCCCACCAGCACCCCGGGCACCGCCCACCGCGCCAGGGTGGTGGGGCGCTCCCGCCACACCAGCCAGGCGGCCACACCCACGAACACCACCTGGGTGTTCGCGAGGACGGTGGCCAGCCCGGCGCCGATCAGCTCGATGGAGCGGTGCCACAGCGTCAGGTCGATCGCCAGGAAGAGGCCCGCACCGAATGCCGCGGCCCGTGCCGTCGCCGGCCGCCGGTCGCGCCGGCGGCCGATCAGCCACACGACGGCGAGCAGCGGCAGTGCGTAGAAGGTCCGGAAGAACGACGTTGTCGCCGGAGCGACCGCGGCGGCCCGCGCCAGGATCGCCGCGAAGGAGATCCCGAGCACCCCGGCGACGGCGGCGAGGCGGACGGCGAGGGTCGGTGGCATTGCCGCGGAGGTTAGGGGTGCGCGGGGGCGCTCTTCGGGTCGCGCTGTGTATGCTCGCACGGAGGCACGAAAAGGGGACGTCCCGAAGGGGGAATTGGCAATGAGCCGTCGAACCAGTGAGCTTCGCAACCTGTGGGCTCCTGCCTGCAAGCGGGCGATGCAGACCGTCACGCTCCATTCCGGGGCGAGGATCACGATCACCAAGGAGTGCGTGGAGGCCTTCAAGGCGATCGATTCGATCATGCAGAGCTTCAAGTACGGGCCGCGCAAGGCGGACACGGGCGCGTTCAACTGCCGCAAGATCACCGGTGGGAGCAACTACAGCCTCCACGCCTACGGCATCGCGGTGGACTACAACTGGAATACCAACCCGTACGGCAAGAAGCTCATCACCGACATGCCGGCCGCCATGGTGCAGGCGATCAAGAACATCCGCACCAAGAAGGGCGTCCAGGTCTTCCGCTGGGGCGGCGACTACTCGAGGAACAAGGACGCGATGCACTACGAGGTGGTGGCGTCCCCTGACGAGCTCAAGGCGGGCATCGACTGGGGGTCCGTGGCCGCCGATCCGCCCAATCCCAACGACCCGTCGACGCACGCCACCCTCCAGAAGGGTGACAAGGGGCCCACCGTGGAGAAGCTGCACGACCTGCTCGCCAAGGCCGGCTTCAAGGAGCTCGACGGCAAGGGCAACTTCGGCACGAAGACCGACAAGGCGGTGCGCGACTACCAGTCGTCCCGCGGCCTCGGCGCCGACGGCGTCTGCGGGCTGCAGACCTGGACGGCGCTCATCAACGACTTCCCGAAGATCAAGGACCCGTCCGAGTCACCGGTGAAGATCGAGGCGCGCACGATCACGGACCGGCCCACGGTCAAGCGTGGCTCGAAGGGTGGAGCGGTCGAGGAGCTGCAGCGCCGGCTGGCCGACGCCGGGTTCGACCCGGGCACGATCGACGGCGTCTGCGGGTCGAAGACGGTCGACGCGATCAAGGGCTTCCAGCGGGCGAACAACCTCAAGGCCGACGGCATCGCCGGCAAGAACACCTGGAACGCGCTGGTCAAGGCGTAGCTGCGCCTTCTCCCCCCGCTTGCGGGG
>JBFJZV010000065.1:0-15273 GCA_041621915.1 Acidimicrobiia bacterium
ACGACCTGCTGGTGGCGGCCCGCGCCGACGTCGGCGAGGTGGCCATCCGGGCGGCTGCCGTCGACATGCTGGCCGAGATCGGAGCGGTGCTGGAGGCGTGGCCGCAGCTCGAAATCCGGTTGCGGGCCGATGGGGAGCCGATCGTCGCCATGGCAGACCCGCTGCGGCTCCGCCAGATCCTGCGGAACCTGGTGTCCAACTCAATCCGCTATGGCCGGGGCGACGTCGAGATCCGCCTCGATGTGGGCTGGGACGACGTGGTGGTGGAGATCCGCGACGACGGGGACGGGATCCCCGAGGAGCAGTGGGAGCAGGTGTTCGAGCCCTACCACCGGGCGCACCGGCAGGCGGGCCAGCCTGCTTCGGTGGGTCTGGGATTGACCGTGAGCCGGATGCTGGCTCGCCGCATGGGAGGCGACCTGCGGTACCGCCATGACGGAGACCAGAGCGTGTTCCGGCTCAGCCTGCCGCCGGCTCGCTGATCCGCCCGGACAGCTCCTCGATGACCTCGAGCGCCAGGTCGACGTGGTGCAGGTGGGTGCGGTGGCCGAGCACCGCAAGGCGCTGCGTCACCCGCCCGTCGATGATCGTCGACGAGAGGTAGATGCGGCCGTCCGCCTGCACCGCGGCGGCAAAGCGCCGGTTGGCCTCGTCGCCGCCGGCGACCCGGAAGGTCACGACCGACAGATCCGGCGGCGGTCCCGCCGCGACCCCGTCGATGGTGGCGACCCGCTCGTGGAAGTAGCGGGCCAGCAGGAGCTTCTCCTCCAGCGCGGCGCGGTAGGCCGCCACCCCGGCGAGCTGCAGCGGCAGCCACACCCGCAGCCCACGGAAGGGCCGGGTGAGCTCGGCGGACACGTCGGCGGGCGAGACCTCGTCGTCGGCGGTGTCCTGCAGGTACGACGCCGAGTAGGCGTGGGCCGCCCGCATCGCCGCGCGGTCCTTCACCAGCACCACCCCGGTGCCGAACGGCAGGAACAGGCCTTTGTGGGGGTCGAAGACCAGCGAGTCGCTGCGCTCGATCCCGGCCAGCGCCCGCTTGCCTTCCGGGACCAGCGCGAAGGCGCCGCCATAGGCCGCATCGACGTGCAGCCACAAGCCCTCGGCGGCGCAGAGGTCGGCGATGGCGGGGAGCGGGTCGACGGCGCCGGTGTCGGTGGTCCCGGCCGACGCCACCAAGAGCCACGGCCGCAGCCCGGCCTCCCGGTCGGCAGCGACCAGGCCCGCCAGGGCGCCGGCGTCCATGCGGTAGCGATCGTCGAGGGGCACGTGGCGGTGGACGGCGTCGCCGAGGCCGGCGATCCGCAGGGCCTTGCCGACGGCGTGGTGGGTGTGCTCGGTGAGGTAGACGACGGTTCGCTCGACGTCCCGGGGCGCCACCTCGCTCGCCTCGCGGGCGGTGACCACCGCGGTCAGCGTGGCGAGGCTGCCGCCCGAGGTGAGATCGCCGCCGGCGCCGGGCGGGTAGCCCAGGAACCCGGCGATCCATTCCAGGACGGCTCGCTCCAGCCGCACCGCGCCCGGGGCGCCGTAGAACACCCCGGCGTAGCGGTTGGTCACCGCCGCCAGATAGTCGCCGACGGCGGCCGGGTAGCTGCCGCCGCTGGGGATGAACCCGAAGAAGTGCCCGGCTGGCTCGTTGACGCCGAGCCGATCGACGCCGTCGGCCAGCACGCCGAGCGCGGCGCCGAGCGGGGCCGGCTGCTCGCCGATCGGGAGGTTCGCCAGCGCCCCCTTGCCCGACTCGTCGTCGGGGACATAGCCGGGCAGCTCCGGGAGGCTCGCCAGCCATTCCTCGCCGTGGGCGGCGGCGGCCCGCAGCAGCTCCGCCCGCTCGCCGCCGTCCAACTCGAGCGGCGCGGCCGCCTCCTCGAGCGCGAGGATCCGGTCCCTCACACGCTGCCGATCAGCTCGTCGACCACCATCCCGACCACCGCCTGGATGGCGTCGTCGAGCTGGGCCATCTCGACCACCGGCGTCCCGGCCGCATCGGCGGTGCGGCGCAGGTAGCGCTCGATGCGGCGGATCTCCTGGAACCGGTCGAGGTAGCGCTGCGGCACCCGCCCCGGCGAGCGCTCGAGCCTGGTGAGGAAGTGGGCCCGGTGGACGCCGGGGTCGGCGACCCCGAGCATGGCGTGGGTGACTGCGGCGCGCTCCCGCCATTCGTCGAGGTCGGCGTCGAACAGGCCGGGGATCACATGCACGCCCTCCATCACGAGGTCGGTCTCTTCCCGGAGCGCCCGGTTCACAAGTCCGCGGATGCCGGTGGCGACCACCTCGGCCTGCTGGCGGAACGCCACGAGCACGGCGTCGTGGTCGTCGGGCACCGGCGCCCGCAACGCCTCGTCGGCCTCGAACGACGACACGTGCAGGATCCCCGCCAGCGGGGCGGGGAGGATCTGGCGCATCACGTCGCGGATCGCGTCGCTGGGCAGCACCGTGTTGATCCGGAGCCGGGCGCCGACCTCGGCTGCCACCGACGACTTGCCCACCCCGGTGGCGCCGCCCAGCAGCACCAGGATGGGCCGGCCCCGGCGGCGCACCTCGACCCAGGCGGCGTAACGAGCAGCCGGTCCCGGCCCGGCCGCGTTTTCCAACGCCTCCAGCGCGATGCCCACGACCTCGTCGACCCGGACGTGGTCGCCGGGGCGGGCCATCAGCTCCTCCTCGATGGACTCCGCCAGCGGGTACGCCACCTCCGGTTCGACGCCGACCACCATCATCGACGAGGCCATGACGAACTTGGAGTACGGCAGCCGGGTGGCGCGCCGGTCCTCCACCCAGATATACCGGCGGCTCGTCGTCACTGGCCCGACCCCTCTCGTCCGCGGCTCCCGCCGGAGAGGATATCGGCCGGATAAGATCGTCGGCATGGCGCTCGTCATCGCACAGATCTCCGACCTGCACTGCGGTTCGCCCTTCTTCGACCCGGCGCTGCTCGACGCCGCCGTAGGTGAGATCCTGGACCTGTCTCCCGACCTGGTCGTTGTGGCCGGGGACCTGACCCAGGAGGGTTACGCCTCGGAGTACCACATGGCCCGTGACGCGCTGCGGCCGTTGCAGCAGGAGCTGACGACGGTGGTGGTGCCCGGCAACCACGACGCCAAGAACGTGGGCTACCTCCACTTCCAGGACCACTTCGGCAAGGGCGAGACCGGCCATTCCGACTTCGTGCTGCACCTCGGGGGCACCGGCCCGCCGGGGAGGGTCACGGTGGTGGCCGTCGACAGCTCCAAGCCGGACCTGGCGGAGGGCGAGATCGGCCGGGAGCGGTACGAGTGGATCCGGTCCGAGTTCGCGGCCGACACCGACTTCCGGATCTTCGTGCTGCACCACCACCTGGTTTCGGTGCCGGGGACTGGCCGGGAGCGCAACATCGTGTGGGACGCCGGCGACGTGCTGGCGCTGCTGGAGGACAGCGGCATCGACCTGGTGCTGGCCGGGCACAAGCACGTCCCGCACGTGTGGCAGGTGGGCGGGATGCTCATCGTCAACAGCGGTACGGTGTCGTCGTACCGGCTGCGGGGCTACACCCGCCCGTCGTACAATGTCCTCACCATCGACGACGCCGCGATTGACGTCACGCTCGTGTATCCGGGGACGGGTCAGCGCCACGCCGCCCGGTACGACCGGATCGACACCAGCCTGGAGCGCAACCCCGACCTGGCCGGGATGTTCTCCAAGGCCGCTTGGAGCTGGTGATGATCATCCGCATGTTCCTGTCGGCGGTGGCGCCCGGCGACCTCGACGAGCTGGTCCGCATGTTCCGGGAGGATGTGGTACCCGCGTTCGAGGCGCACCCGGACTGCCTCGGCGTGGAGCTGGTGCGAGCCCAGCAGCCGGGCGTTGGCGGGCTGGTGGAGGGCGGGGCGGTGACCCGGTGGACGTCGGCCGAGGCGATGGAGAAGGCGCTCGACAGCCCGGAGCTCCAGGCCAGCCAGGTGCGCATCCGCGACCTGCTGCGGCGGGAGCCGCTGCGGAAGGTCTACGAGGTCATCGCCTGATCGAGGGCGGCGGTGCCGCCGTCGATCGCCAGCCGGTTGTGCAAGAACCCGACGTCGAGGCCGTGCCGTGCGGCCCAGTCGAGCACCACGGTGGCCGCGGCCTTCACCTCCGTCAGCACCAGCTCGACGGGCGGCGCTGCTGCCAGGTCTGCGGCGAGCCTCGGCCGGTCGGAGAGCGACGTGACCGTCTCAACCTGCGTCGCGCCTTGCGCCTCGAGCGCGGCCTTCAAGCCGGGTGCCACGATGTCGGGCGCGGTGGTCGCCAGCAGCACCCGCCGGCCCTCGACGGAGACCGTGGGCTCGGGGTGGTATTGCGCGCAGAACACCGGCAGGCGGGCGGATCCGGCGATCCCGGCCAGGCGCTCGTTCTCGCCACCGGTGATGACCACCGCGTCGGCGATCGACAGGCGGAACGGGCCGAAGTAGCCGGCGAGGTACTCCGGGTCGAGCCGGGCCGACATCACCAGCACGTGGCGGTCGGCGGAGGCCGGCGGCAGCGCCGCCCCGCTCCCCTCGTAGATGAGCAGGTCGGCGTCGAGGCCCTCGGCGGTGCTGACCCCCAGGTGGAAGTTGTGGTACACCGCCTCGCCAGACATGCCTGCCCCGCATCGCAGCGTGCCGACCGTGTCGACGCCGGCGAACAGCGCATCCTCCACGTAGTCGGAGGCGGCGTGCAGGCCCCGATCGGCGAGCCCGCGCAACCCGGCGGCGGTGGGCGGGAACTCCCCCGCCCGCAACACGACCGGCTCGGGCGGCCCGCCCCGCCCCATCGTCACGATCGCCACCTTCCTGCCTTCGTCCCGCCAATGCCGCGCTAGCTCGATGGCCAGCGCAGTCTTCCCGGTCCGCTTCCCGGTTCCCGACACCGCCACCGTCGGCTTCGAGGTGAGCTTCGGCAACGATGGCGGCTCGAACCGGAAGCCGCCGCCCTCGTAGGCGACGCCCGCCCGCAGCGCCACCCCGGCGAGCTGCATGCGCTGGCGGTGGTCGAGGATCGGCTCGTCGGACAGGTCGAACACGCTGGCGGGCCGGTGCTCGGCGAGCAGCGCCGCGAGCTCGGCTTGGCCTCCCGGCACGACGGGGAAGCCCAGCTCGGGTGGCCGGTCGGTCTTCTCGGTGCCGCCGAGGAACAGCGCCGCCACCGGGTCGTAGCCCCGCCCCCGGAGGGCGCCGACGGCGGCGACGACCACCGGCGGGTAGTGCTCACCGTCGACGAGAACCACGCAGCGGGTCACGGCGTGGAGGTTAAGGGAGTTGAACGCGGCTCTGCGCAGCTCGACGCCCCGATCTTCACGTGGGACTTCCGGGACTTCGGGCCGGTGGCGGCCGGCCTCGGGCTACGGCTGCTGGTCGAGCCGCGGGATCTCGAAGGCTTCGACGACTAGTGCCCGTCAGCGTTGGGCGATGACCATGGCGAATCAGGGGCCCCGGGCCTACTCCGGGTCGCCTACGCCGCCCTCGCAGGGCGCGCCCGGCTCCGGGGCGTTGACATCCCGGAAGGCGCCGACGAACTGCTCCAGCCGGGGATCGAGGGCCGACTCCAAGCGGAGCTGGGCGCCCCAGGCGCTGGCGACGACCGGCGTGTCGCCGAGGCCCTCGTACGGTGACACGAGCACCTTCGGCTCGTCGGCGATGGACATCAGCGCCGCGAGCTCGATGTCGGTGGCGAACCCGGCGTCGTACGTGACCCACACCGCCCCGTGCTCGAGCGAGTGGACGGCGTGCTCCGTCCCGACCGGCTCCGAGTAGAAGCCACAGTTCTGCCAGATGGGGTGGTGAGGGCCGCCCACGGGCGGGTCCTGGGGGTAGGCGACCGGGCCCTCGGTGTGGGAAGCGTCGTCGACGGTGAAGGCCTCGACGCCCTCGGGTGGTTCGGCTTCGCCCGGCTCCGGCAGCTCCTCGCTGAAGGCGGCGATGAGCAGGCGCCCCACCTCGCCGCGCGGCTCGAGCTCGTCGACGCGGTCGCGCAGGCCGGCCTCGAGGTCGGCCCGGTCGCAGCCGAGCTCCTCCGTCTTGACGTCGAGCTTCTCCCCCTCGACCTCGAGCAGGTCCAGCCCAGGGAGCGTGCCACCGGCGGCGTCGAGGTCGTCGAGGGTCGCCTCGCCGAGGTCGTCGAACACCGCCTGCAGCAGTTCGATGCCGGCGTCGAGCAGCGCCTCGCAGTCGGCGACCGCCTCGATGTCGGGCAGGTCCTTCGCTGCCATGGTGGTCGTCCCGACCGTCGTCGGCGGCGCAGCCGTGGTCGTCGTCGCCGGCGGGGCGGTGGTGGCCGGCGCCGCGGTCGTCACCGGGGCGGCCGTCGTGGCGGTCGTGCCCGCCGGCGGGGCGGCCGCGCTGGACGTGGTGGCGGTGTCTCCGCAGGCGGCCGCGACCAGAAGCATGGAGGAGAGGGCGAGGACATGGCGCATCGGGGTCGCAGCCTATACCCACCACTCGCCGGCGGCGGCCGCCGCCGCGCGCTCGACGCGGCGCCGCACCAGGGCCGGCCAGCCGGGCCGCTGCGTGACGAACGGCATGGTGGCGAAGCCGAGGGTGGCGGCTACCACCCTCGGCCGCAGCTCGCCGGGCTCGACCAGCCCGGCGCAACCGGCGGCGAGCGCCGCGGCGTACGGAGCGGCTCGCCCGGCCGGGTCGGCGTCCGCTGTGGTGGCGGCGAGGTACCCGAGCATCGTCGCCACGTCGTCCGCCCGCTCACCGGTGCCGGCGGCGTCGACGTCGACCAGCCCGGCGGGATCGCCGTCGCGCACCATGACCTGGCCGGGGTGGAAGTCCCCATGGACGGGCACCAGCGGCCCCGCCCGGCCCGGTCGCAGCCCGATCGCCAGCTCGTGCAGCTGCGCCGCGCGGTCGGGGACGACGGCCGCCAGCAACCCGGTGTGGTGGGCGACCCGCTGGAGGGGTCCCGGAGCCGGGATCGCGAGTGGCGGCAGCCGGTCGAGCAGCCCGAGCAGGCGGGCCGCGGCGGGGAGCGCCGCAGTTGCGCCGGGCCGGAGGAGATCGCGCAGCGGCACGCCGGGCACCGACCCCAGCACCAGCAGCCCGAGGTCGAGGTCGGCGGCCACCAGCAGGGGCGCCTCCAGTGCTGCCGCGATCGCGACGTGCCGTTCGGCGAGCGCCGCCGCCCGCTCGGGCCGCACGACCTTGAGGAACAGCGGCCCTCGGTGCGTAACGACCTCGACGACGGCGCGGCGGGTCGGCCGGTAGGCGCGCCGCCGGACACCCTCCGCCTTCCCACCGATCCCGAGGCGGGCCAGCAGCGGCGGCAGCAGCGTCCCGTCTACGGCGTGCGGGAGGCCGGGCAGCAGGGGGTCGTTGGGGAACCGCCACACCCCCACGCGAACCTCGCCATCGTCGAGCACCACCGCCCCGGCTGGCATGCGGGCCCCGCCGTGCGCCACCAGCAGCGCCGGCCCGCCGGCGAGGCCCACCCGGTAGCTGGCGGTGATGGATCGCCCCGGGTGGTACCGCACCTGGGCGATCTCGACCGAGTGAAGCCGCTCGCCGGCCGCGGCGACGGCGGCGGCCAGCATGGGCTCGGCGTCGGCCGTGAGCAGGGTGCAGAGCGCCGGGAGCGCCTCGTCCCGGAACGGAACGTCGCCGGGCGCTGGAAGCGTGGCTACGGGGTGTCGGGGCTGTCGCCGGTATCGGCGCTGTCGCCGCTCTCGACGCTGTCGCCGGTATCGGCGCTCTGCGGGCTGTCGACCGACTGGTCATCGGTGACGCTGCTGGACCCCGGCGGGTCGTTGGTCGTCGTCTGGGCGATCGCGGTGCCCGCCCCCAGGGCGACGGCCACGGTCGCCGCCCCCGCCACGACCTTCCACTTCGCTGCCACCATGTCAATGACCTCCTGCACGGCGGATGGTACCCGCGTCCGGTGTGCGAGCATGCACCGGTGAGCGCACCAGCCGACGCCCGTTCCCTCCTGGAACGCCGCGCCAGGCGGCTCGAGTACGCCACCATCGCCTGGAACGTGGGCGAGGCGGTGCTGACCATCGGCCTCGGCATCGCCGCGGCGTCGCTCGCGCTGGTCGGCTTCGGCATGGACTCGGTGGTCGAGATCGGCGCCTCGCTGGTGGTCGTGTGGCACCTCGGGTCATCGAGCGCCGCGGACGACCGGCGCCGCACCAGCCGCGCGCTCCGGCTGGTGGGCACCGCCTTTGCGGTACTGGCGCTGGTGCTGGCGGTGGTGGCGGGACGCGACCTGCTGACAGGGCGCCGCCCCGGTGAGTCGCCGTGGGGGATCGCCTACCTGGCCGTCACCGCGGTCGTGATGCTCGGTTTGGCCGTGTCGAAGCAGCGCACCGCCTCCGGGCTGGGATCGGCGCCGCTGCGGGCGGAAGCGCGGATGACCTTCCTCGACGGGCTGCTGGCGACCGCGACGCTGGCCGGCCTCGCCCTCAACGCCTCGCTCGGATGGTGGTGGGCCGACCCGGCCGCCGCGCTCGTGGTCGCGACCGCCGCGACCGGCGAGGCGAAGGAGAACTTCGCGGAGGCGAGGGAGATCGGCTCGGGGTAGGCGGCGTCAGCCGTCGTGGAACGTCGCCGGCGCCCGGCGGGTTCGGTCGACGGTCACCGAGATCACGTCGCCGCGGAAGTAGTGGCCGGCGGGGTCGAAGTTCTGGCGCTCGCCGCGAACGTGCCCCGCGTCGACGTCGGCGACCACGAGGGCCTCCTCCCCCGCCACCGGCGGCACCACCCAGCTGCCGTCGGGCGCCGCCACGGCCGAGCCGCCGTCGTACAACGTCTCGTCGTCGCCGAAGGCGCGCTCCTTGAGCGGGAAGTCGTCCGGCACCGCCGACCTGGAGAGGAGCGCGCCGGCCGAGAGCACGTAGCAGCGTCCCTCGCGGGCGATGAACCGCGTGATGTCGCGGGTGAGCCCCACCGAGCCCGGCCAGCCGGCGACGTGCAGGTCCTCGCCCTGCGCATAGAGGGCGTGGCGGACGGCCGGGACCCAGTTCTCCCAGCAGTTCAGGCCCCCGACGACGAAGCCGCCGACCTCGTGCGTGCGCAGGCCGTGGCCGTCGCCGGCCCCCCACACCATCCGCTCCTCGTAGGTGGGCATCAGCTTGCGGTGCGCGCTCACGATCCCGGCGTCCGGGTGGATCGCCACGTAGGTGGCGTAGACCGTGCCCCGTGACGCCGAGCGCTCCGTGACACCGAGGTAGGTGAAGACCCCCGACGCCTCCACGGCGTCGCACACGGCGCCGAGCTGCGGGCCGTCGAGGTCCACTGCGGCCGCCAGGTAGTAGGCGTAGGCCTCCTTCTGGTCGGCGGCGTCGAAGCGAGCGCCGTCGGTGCGGGCCACCCAGAACGCGTAGCCGGACAGGAACGTCTCCCCGAACGCGACGAGCTGGACGCCGGCCTCGCCGGCGCGGCCGATCCAGTCGACGACGACGTCGGTGGTGGCGTCGGGGTCGCCCCACACGGGGGCCGTCTGGGCGGCGGCGACTCGCACGCCGGCAGGCTACCCCTGTGGTCCGGTGTCCGAGCAGTCGTCAAGCGCCTTCGGAGGGTTGCGAGACCTTCGCATATTCCTCGGCGAGGCGGAGCAGTGCCCGGCCGCTCTCGCCCGAGATCACCGGCCCGCTGCGGGGGCCGATCAGCCAGTCGTCGAACTCCTCCGGATGCCGGTGCCGCACCCATCGCATGAACTCCCAGACCGGCTCGGACCCCGCCGCTGGCTCGGTCTGGAACAACACGGCGCGCACCTCGCCGTCCCGCAGCCCGAAACGGGCGCTCCCGCGTAACACGCCCTGGCTCTCGGTCACCGCGGCGAGCAGCTCGTTGGTCGACGCGAAGCGGCAGTCCACCCACAGGCCGTACAGGCGCTCCTGGTTGCGGCGCCCCGGCGCCTCGGCTTCGCAGCCCAGCAACTCGGTCGTCGCGTCGAGCGCCCGGTGGTAGGAGAGGTAGTCGGCCAGGCCGGCGCGCTCGGCGTAGAGCTGGCGGGCCCGACCCAGGTCGATCAGGGCCATGATGGACGTGTTCGGCGCTCGTGGCAGCGCCGGCACCCAGGTGACGACGGCGGGGTCGGCTGCGAGCAGCGCCTCGACGGACTCGACGTCGCCTGCGTCGACGGCGGCGGCGAACCGGCCGGCGAGCCGCTGCGGGGGCTCGGCGCCGGCGGCGCCCGCCAGCGTCAGCCAGGCGAGCAACAGCACCGTCACGGCCACCCCTATCCAGCGGCGGTCAGCGGGCAGCGACATGGTCGCGCCACGTGTGCTCGGGCTGGTAGCCCAGCACCGCTCGCGCCTTGTCGACGCTCAGCAGCGTCGTGTGTCCCTCGACCGCACCCCGGATCGGCACGTCGGGGTACACCGCGGCCAGCAGCTCGGCGCTCGGCGTGGTCATGCAGGTGTCGGCCGCAGCGACGAGGAAGGCCGGCGCTCCCTCGAGGTCGGCCTCCAGGGCGAGCCGGCACGCCTGCGCCACGTCGCGGGCGTCGACGTAGCCCCACAGGTTCCAGGCGCGGCGACCGGGGTCGTCCCAAAACCCGGGGAACCGCTCGTAGTCGTGGGGCTCCATGATGTTGGAGATCCGCAGCGACGCGTGGGGGCGGCCGGTCCAGCGGGCGAACTGGCCAGCCAGCTCCTCACCGGCCAGCTTCGCCAGCGCGTAGTGCGACTCCGGCAGCCGGGGATGCTCCTCGTCGATCGGGGCGTACCGGGGGCGCTCGCGGTGGAACGGCAGCCCGATGAGGGTCTCCGACGACGCCCACACGACCCGCCCGACGCCGAGCCGGGCGGCGGCGGTGAACACGTTGTAGGTGGAGAGCGTGTTCACGGCGAACGTCTCACCGTCCGGGAGGATGTTGGGGGCGGGGATCGCCGCCAGGTGGACCACCGCGTCGGCGCCTGCCAGCGCCTCGAACGCCTGGCCGAGATCGGTCAGGTCGGCCACCAGCGTCGGCGCGTCGGGGTCGGGCGAGGCGGCCACGTCGACGTCGACGACGTCGTAGCCGCGCTCGCGGAGGTCGGCGACCACCGCCCGCCCGGCCTTGCCGCTCCCCCCGGTCACCACGACGCGCTCCATGTCCCGAGTCTCGCAGATCGGAGGCGGCCGGCGTGCGCCCCCGGGCCCGAGCATCCGGAAGGCGGTGGCCGAAAGGGCCGGTCGCCCCTGGCGGGGCGCCAGGGGCGCGCCGAGGCTGAACGAAACGAGGAGGGACGATGGCCGCCACCACTCCCGTGCCGCTGCCCCCGGAGGTGCGCGCCTTCCGGCCCCGGTGCCCGGGATGCACGCCGGAGAAGATCGCGGTACCGGGTGCCCGGCCGTGCAGCTTCTACGACTGCCCGGGCTTGCCGGCCGAGCTCGAGGTGACCTGCGATCTCTGCATGTACGACTTCGCCCGGGACGACGGCCAGCTCAAGTGCGACCACGCCACCTGCCCGACGGCGGTGCGCCTCCGCGCCAACGTGCCCGTCTACCGGGCCTGGCTGGAGATGATCGGCGTCTGAGCCGGCCGGCTACGACAGGCGCATGATGATCAGCCCGTTCAGGCCGTCGCTGGCGACGATGCTGCCGCTGTCGAAGAACGGGAACACCCCCCACGGCCCGACGAAGATGTTGATGTTGTGGTTCATGTGGTTGGTGGGGATGCGGGGCTCGGTGTCCATATGGGCGATCTCAGCCAGGTTGCCGTTGGCCACGTCGCTGGCGTCCAGCACCCGGACGCCGGCGGTGTAGTGCGCCTGGTACACCTTGTCGTCTTTGACGAACAGGTTGTGGTCGATCGATGCCTCCGGCGAGTCGAACGTGCCGATCAACGCAGGGGCGTCGAGGTCGGTGATGTCGAATATGTAGGTGCGGGCGGTGTCCGGTAGGTCCGGGTTCTTCGGGTCGGAGATCCCGTCCAGCTCGTCGCCTTCGTCGCCGAGCAGCAGGTGCTGGTGGTCATCGGTGACCCAGCCTTGGTGGGTGAACGACGCCCCAGGGTACGTCGTCGTCGAGATCTCGACCACGGCGCCCGGCGTGGACACGTCGTAGATGCCCAGCTCCCGATCGCCGCCGTTGTAGACGAACGCCACCTCGGCGCCGGCATGGTCGGCATCGGGGCCCGCATAGTCGACGATCTGAGCGTCGTGGGAGTCGATGCCGATGATCTGGCCCACCTCGACCGGGGCGAGCGGGTCCACCGTGAGGTCGAGGATCACCACGCCCTCCTGCGTGAAGCCGGGATCCACCGACAGGTCCTTGGTCACGCCGGTGAGGTAGGCGCGGCCGCTGTCCTCGTTGATCGAGATGTTGTGGGCGGCCCGATACCCGTCTTCGCTGTAACGGGCGTCCTCGGCCAGCACCGTGCCTGGCGCCGCCTCCGGCAGGGCGTCGAGGCGCGTCAGGTCGAAGATGGCCACGCCGGCGTCCCGCACCTCGGTGGTCCAGTAGGCGTGGTCCTCGTACGTCTTGATGTCCCACCAGAAGTTGAGCAACGTGTTGGGGTTGGTGGTGGGAACGATCCCGAGATACTCGGGATCGGTCGGGTCGGTGATCCGCACGAACGCCACCCCCGACGTGGTGCCGACGATCGCGTACTCGTCGCCGGTGTCGCCCGACGTCCAGCCCCAGATGTCGGAGAGGAAGCTGGCCCCGGTGAACACCAGCCGGGTGGCGCCGAGCTCGGCGTTGGTGACCTGGCCGAGGAAGTCGAGGCCCTCGGTGTCCGGGAACGGGCCGCGGATCGATGGCATGCCCTTGCCGGTGTTCTGGGCGCGCTTTGCGACCAGCACCTCGCCCTGCTGCGGCCCGAGCTGCTTGGCGTTCTTCGGGAGCTGCTCGCCGTGGTCGGCGGTGGCGAACGGCACCAATGCAAGCCCGATCACCAGCACTGCGGTGAGCAACGTCGACGTCCTGCGCATGACTCGGCTCCTTTCCCGGCCCTGCCGCCGAAGTTACTCCCATTTCCCGGCGCGTGTCATACACGACAACCAGGTGCTCACAGCCCGGTTACGACCGGGTTACGACCATGCGAACGCGTCCGCCGCCATCACACGAGGATCATCGCGCCGACCAGCGCACCTCGGGCCGTCCACGCCGCGGTCCGCCACCAGTTGGCGGCAACCAGGCGATCCACGGCGGCTCGGTCGAAGCGCTGCGACAGCCGGTCGTGGAGCGGCGCGTGCACGAGCGCGGTCGTGACCCAGATCCCTGCCAGCAGAGCACCCGCTACGAGCGTCATCGACAAGAGGACCCCATCCGGGCGGAAGATCGGCAGCAGGGCGGCGGTGAGCACTTCGACCCCCGCCGGGATCACCAGCAACCCGCCGATCCGGCGGGTGTGCCCGGTTTCGTAGTCGGCGAAGCCGGCTTCGCCGACCCGGTGGAACAGGGGGTAGTGCACCACCTGCACCATCCAGATCAGGCCGACCATGAACCACGTCGCCGCGGCGTGGACCACCAGCAGCGGGCTCAGCCGAACGCCTCCGCCGGGAGCTCCCGCTCCCCTCGCGCCAGCGCCGCCACGATGGCGGCCGCCACCGCGTCGGGATCGAGCCCCTGGGGGAACGAGGGGGCGCTGCCGGCGACGGCCCGCCCGGCGAGGCCGGTCTCGGTGTGGGGCGGGCGGGCATCCAGCACGTGGACCCCGGCGCGCCGCAGCTCGCGGCCGAGCGCCAGGCTGGCGGCGCTGAGCCCGGCCTTCACCGCCGAATAGGCCGCCATGCCGGCGACCGGCACCTCGGCGACGACGCCGGTGACGTTGACGACGAACCCGCCGTCCATCTCGGCGAGCGCAGTGCGGATCACCCGCAGCGGTCCGACCAGGTCGACGGCGACCAGCTCGTCGAGCGCCGTGTCGTCGAGGTCCGCCAGTGGCCCGAAAGCCACGACCCCGGCTGCGTTGACGACGCCGTCGATGCCGCCCAGCAGCTCGACCACGGTGCCGACGAGATGAGGGGCGTGCGACGGCTCGGCCAGGTCGCCCAGCACCGACGGCGTGCCCGGGCCCAACTCGGTGGCCCGCTGTTGCAGCCGCTCGGCGTTGCGCCCGGCGAGGACCACGCGGGCGCCTCTGGCCACGAGCTCGCAGGCAATGCGGCTGCCCAGCTCGCCGGAGCCGCCCAGCACCAGCACCCGCGCCCCGTTCAACTCCACTCCGGCCATGCCGGGGTTGTAGCGGCATCGGCGGCCCTACCTCAACCGAGCGTTTCGCCCTTGCTGCCGGCGGGTCTACCGTCGCCTCTCCTCACGCCGCGAAGGAGCCGCCATCCAGCGCATCGTCGTCGTCGCCAACCGCCTGCCCGTCTCCTGGGACGGGGAGGCGTGGCACACCAGCCCCGGCGGGCTGGTGCGGGCGCTGGTGCCCGTGTTGCAGCGCAGCGACGGGGCATGGGTTGGGTGGCACGGCAGCGCCGGCGTGCAGCACGAGCCGTTCGAGCACGACGGGATCAGCCAGGTGCCGGTCGACCTGAGCGAGGAGGAGGTCGACGGCTTCTACCACGGGTTCTGCAACGGCACGCTGTGGCCGCTGTATCACGACGCGATCGTGGCGCCCGAGTTCCATCGCCACTGGTGGCGCCCGTATGCCAGGGTCAACGAGCGATATGCCGAAGGGGCGGCCGAGGTGCTCCGCGACGGCGACGTCGCCTGGGTTCAGGACTACCAGCTCCAGCTCGTACCCAGCATGCTGCGGGACCGCCGCCCGGTGGCGACCGTCGGCTTCTACCTCCACATCCCGTTCCCGCCCATCGAGATCTTCTCCCGCCTGCCGTGGCGGCGGGAGATCGTCGAGGGGCTGCTCGGAGCCGACGTGGTGGCCTTCCAGACCCGCCGCAGCGCTGACAACTTCGCCCGCGCCGCCCGCCGCTACGGCGGCGCCGAATCGGTGGGGCGGCGCGATCTGCGCTGGCAGGGCCGGCTGGTGCACCTTCAGCCGGCGCCGATCGCCATCGACACCGCACAGTTCGAGGAGCTGGCCGCCTCACCCGAGGTGCAGGAACGGGCGGCTGCGCTGCTCCACGAGCTGGGCGGCGTGGAGCACCTGATCCTCGGCGTGGACCGGCTCGATTACACCAAGGGCATCGACCTGCGCCTGAAGGCCTTCGCCGGGCTTCTGGAGAACCACCCCGACGACAAGCGGCGATTCGCCTTCGTGCAGCTCGCGGTGCCGAGTCGCGAGCACGTGCCGGCCTACCAGCAGCTCCGGATGGAGATCGAGCAGCTCGTGGGCCGCATCAACGGCGACCACGGCGAGGCGGGGTGGACGCCGGTGTCGTACCTGTACCGCAGCATGCCCCTCGAGGAGTTGGTGGCCTACTACGTCGCCGCCGACGTG
>JBFJZV010000066.1:0-14919 GCA_041621915.1 Acidimicrobiia bacterium
CGCTGGCCGCCTCCTGCTCGGGGCGCTGCTCATCGGAGCCGGGATACTGGTGCTCGTCGGCGGCGGGGGAGGCGACCTCGTGCGGAGCGGCTGGCCGGTGTTGGTCGTCGGCCTCGGGGTGCTGCAGCTCCGCAGCGACGGCCGGGTCACCGCCGCCGGCGTCGGGATCATGCTGGTGGGCGTGGCGCTGCTCGGGGCCACCACCGGGCTGCTCGGCGACGCCTCGCGGGCAGTGGCGCCGCTCGTCGTCGTCGGGGTGGGGATCTGGGTCGCGCTCGGGTTGCGGCGGCGGGGCGAGCCGATCACCGCCGGCGACCGGGCCCGGGCCCTGGCGGCGTTCGGGGTGCGGCGAGTGCGCTCCACGTCGGAGCGGTTCGGCGGCGGGTGGGCGGCGTCGTTCTTCGGGCAGCTCGACCTGGACCTCACCGCGGCCACCCTCACCCCGGGGGGCGCCGACCTCAGCGTCACCGCGGTCCTCGGCGGCGCCGACGTGGTGATCCCGGAGGGTTGGGCGGTGCGGATCCGGGGCCTGCCGCTGTTCGGCACGTGGGACGACACCACCGGCCACGTTCCGGCGGGCGACGGCGTGCCCGAGCTACGGCTGAACGCAGTGGCCGCATTCGGCGGGATCGAGGTCAGGCATCGGGAGCGCTGGTCCTGAGCCGCCGCGCGACTGGTTGAGGTTCGGTACAGGGCGGTTGTGCCGCCCAGCACTAACCTCCGCGTCCATGAAGTTCCGCCGCATCGACAACCTGCCGCCGTACGTCTTCGCCGAGGTGAACGCGCTGAAGATCGAAGCGCGGCGCGCCGGGGAGGACATCGTCGACCTCGGCTTCGGCAACCCCGACGTGCCCAGCCCGCCCCGGGTGGTGGAGAAGCTCGTCGAGGCGGCCCGTAACCCCCGCAACCACCGCTACTCGGCGTCTCGGGGGATCCCCAACCTGCGCAAGGCGGTGGCCGATCGCTACCAGCGTCGCTTCGGGGTCCAGGTCGATCCCGAGACCGAGGTCATCAACACGATCGGGGCCAAAGAGGGCTTGTCGCACCTGATGTGGACGCTGGTGCAGCCCGGTGACGTGGCGCTGGTCCCCGAGCCGTCGTACCCGATCCACATCTACGCCCCGGTCATGGCCGGCGCCGACGTGCGGCGGGTGCCGCTGTCGCTGGACGCGGACTTCTTCGCCCGCATGCAGGAGGTGTTCCGCGAGTCGTGGCCCCGGCCCCGGGTGATCGTGGTGTCGTTCCCCCACAACCCGACCACCGCCTGCGTCGATCGGGCGTTCTTCGAGCGGCTGGTGAGCTTCGCCCGTGAGAACGACGTGATGCTCGTCCACGACCTGGCATATGCCGACATCATCTTCGACGACTACCAGCCTCCATCTCTACTGGAGGTCGAGGGCGCGAAGGAGGTGGGCGTCGAGCTCTACAGCTTGTCGAAGAGTCACTCGATGGCCGGCTGGCGGGTTGGCTTCGTGGTCGGCAACCGCGACATGATCGCCGCCCTCGGGAAGCTGAAGTCGTACCTCGACTACGGGACGTTCCAGCCGATCCAGATTGCCTCGATCATCGCCCTCAACGATTGCGACGGCTACCCCGCCGAGGTGTCGGCGGTGTACCAGAAGCGCCGTGACGTGCTGGTCGACGGCCTCAACCGCACCGGCTGGAAGGTGCCCAAGCCCCAGGGCACGATGTTCGTGTGGGCCGAGATCCCCGGCCCCTACGCCGACCTCGGCTCGCTGGAGTTCTCGATCCGGCTGCTCAAGGAGGCCAAGGTGGCGGTGAGCCCCGGCATCGGGTTCGGCCCATCCGGCGACGGCCACGTCCGGTTCGCCCTCGTCGAGAACGAGCACCGCATCACCCAGGCCGTCCGCGGCATCCGCAGGGCGCTGGACAAGCTGTAGCTGCGCTGGCGGGCTCGCCCCCTCCGGCCTCGGCCCTGTGGGCATCGGCCACCTCCCCCGCATCCCAGGGGGAGGCTATCAGCGGCCCAGGGGGAGGTAGGCCTTCTCGAAGTACTGCTTCACCATGCGGTGGGTGGAGAACGCCGGGGTGACGGTGGCCATGGCTTCCTTCATCATGGCGATCCACCGCCGCGGCAGGCCGTCCTCGTCCCGGTCGTAGAAGGTGGGCACCACCTCGTGCTCGAGCATGTGGTAGAGCTGGTGGGCGTCCTCCCCGTCCCCGTGCGACTGGGCCGCGAAACCCCAGCCGTTGCCATCCTTCCCGTCCCAGCCCTCCAGCCACCAGCCGTCGAGCACGCTGACGTTGAGCACGCCGTTGGCGGCCGCCTTCATCCCCGACGTGCCGCTCGCCTCCTGCGGCGGGCGCGGGTTGTTGAGCCACGCGTCGGCGCCGGCGACCAGCCAGTGGGCGAGCTGCATGTCGTAGTCCTCGAGGAAGTACACATGACCGTGCAGGTCGTGGGTGTCTGCGAGCTCCGAGATCCAGCGGATGATCGCCTGACCCTCCCGGTCGGCGGGATGGGCCTTGCCGCCGAACAGCACCTGCACCGGCCGCTCCGGGTTGGTGAGCAGGTGGCGGGCCCGCCCGCCGTCCGAGAACAGCAATCCGGCCCGCTTGTAGGTGGCGAAGCGGCGGGAGAACACCAGCGTGAGCCGGTCGAGCGGCAGCAGATGATCGATGTGGCGAAGGTCATCGGGGCTGGCGCCGTGGCGCGCCTTCTGTTCCATGAGCCGGGTGCGGAGACGCCGCAGCATCAGCTCCTTCTGTCGCTGGTGGGCGTTCCACACGTCCTTATCCGGCAGGTCGCGCACCGCCTCCCAGGCCTTCGGGTCGGTCAGCTCCCGCCACCACTCCGGGCCGATCGCCTTCTCGTACAAGCGGTTCACGGAGCGGCCCACCCAGGTGGGGGAGTGCACGCCGTTGGTGATGCCCAGCGCGTCGCCGCCGATGAGGTGGCGCCAGCTCTCGGTCACCACCTCGCCGTGGCGCTGGGACACGCCGTTGGTGATCGACGACAGCCGGATCGCGAGCGCCCCCATGTCGAAGCGGCCGTGGGCGTCCTCGCGAGCGAGGCCGAACTCCGCCAGCGACTCTTGCGGCACGCCGGGCAGCGTGCCATCCACGTAGCGCTCGGCCAGCCCGAGGTCGAACACCTCGTTGCCGGCCGGGACCGGCGTGTGGAGCGTGAACAGGGTGTTGCGCTCCACGCTCTTCTGGGCGGCGTCGAACTCCAGGCCCGACTCCACCGCGCCCGACAGCCGTTCGAGCAGGCTGAGCGCGGCGTGGCCCTCGTTGACGTGCCACATGGCCGGCTGCAGGCTCAGCTTCTCGATCATGCGGGCGCCGCCGATGCCGAGCACCATCTCCTGGGCGAACCGCATCTCGCGGCCTCGCACGTAGAGGATCGAGGTGATCGGCCGGTCGGCTGGGTCGTTCTCGGCGAGGAACGTGTCGAGCAGCAGCAGCGGAACCCGGCCCACGTCGACGCGGTAGGCGCGGATCGCCACCTCGCGGTCGGGGAACTCGACCGTCACCCGCAGCGGGTGGCCCTGATGGTCGAGGACCTCCCGGAAGGGGCGCCGGGTCATCTCGAGGCGCACGTAGTGATGCTGCTGGTGACCGTCGGGGTCGACCGACTGGTGGAAGTAGCCCCGCCGGTACAGCAGCCCGACGCCCACGAAGGGCAGGCCGAGGTCCGACGCCGCCTTGGCGTGGTCGCCGGCCAGCACGCCGAGGCCCCCGGAGTAGAAGGGCAGGGTGTGGTGGACGCCGAACTCGGCGCACAGGTAGGCGATGGGCCCGGCGAGGGCGCCGCCGTGGCGCCGCTGGTACCAGGTCTCGCCGCCCGCCATGTAGTCGTCGAAGCGCCGGACCACGTCGTCGTACTCGTCCGAGAAGCTGCCGTCGGCGGCGAGGGCCTCCCACGTGGAGCGGTCGATGCCGTGCAGGATGCTCAGCGGGTTCCGGTTCTCCCACCAGCGGCGGGGCTGCATCCGGCTCCACAGCTTCAGGGCGCCCTGGTCCCACGTCCACCACATGTTGTGGGCCAGGTCGGTGATACGGGCGAACTCCTTCGGCACCGGCACGGCCACGCCGGGCCCGGCCGGGATGTGATTGATCACGGAGTTGGGGTCGATCTGCATGACGCGCCCTTTTTCGGTTGTGGTTTGGGGAGCGCTCCGGCGTCGCCGACGTGTGGATCGGCCCCCACGCGCTGGAGCGGCCCGCATTGTGGACGAGCGACGCTGATCGCGCAAGCTTCGCAGCCGTAGAATTCGCGACATGGCTTTCCCCGACGGCACCGCCGACTTCCGATCCGACACCGTGACCCGCCCGACCCAGGAGATGTACGAAGCGATGGCCGCCGCCCCGGTCGGCGACGACGTCTACGGGGAGGACCCCACCGTCAACGAGCTCGAGGAGGAGTGCGCGGCGGCGCTGGGCAAGGAAGCCAGCGTGTTCGTGCCCAGTGGCTCGATGGGCAACCTGCTGGCGATCAACGTCCAGACCCGGCCGGGCGACGACGTGCTGTGCGTCGACTGGGCGCACGTTCGCAACTACGAGCACGGTGCCGCCGCGGCCGTCAGCGGCGTCGGGTTCCGGATCGTGCCGACCCCCGGCGGCGTCATCACCGCCGGCGACGTGGCCCGGGTGCTCGCTGAAAGCGAGCACCACCTGCCGCCGGTGCGGCTGTTGGCCTGGGAGAACACGCACAACGTGTCGGGAGGCAGCGTGGTACCCGTCGAGACGATGGAGTCCGCCGGCGCCGTGGCCCGCGATGCCGGCCTGGCCATCCATCTCGACGGCGCCCGGATGTGGAACGCGGTCGCAGCCGCCGGGGTCGAGGGGCGCCGCTTCGCCGCCTGCGCGGATACGGTGATGTTCTGCTTCTCGAAGGGGCTCGGTGCGCCGATCGGGTCGATCCTGTGCGGTCCCGCCGGGCTGATCGGGGAGGCGCGCCGCGTGCGGAAACGGGTCGGCGGCGGCATGCGCCAGGTCGGGGTGCTGGCGGCCGCCGCCCGCGTCGGGTTCCGCGATCGGGAAAGGCTCGCCGACGACCACGACCTCGCCGCCCGGCTCGGCAAGGAGCTGGCCGACCGGTTTCCCGGGGCCGTCGACGTCGAGTCCGTCGTGACCAACATGGTGATGGTCGACGAGGGCGGGCTGCCCGGCTCCGCCGCCGCGTTCCAGGAGGCGCTGGCCGCCGCCAGGGTGCGGGTCGGTTTCATCAAGCCCGGCGTGCTGCGCTTCGTCACCCACCGCGACGTCGACGGCGGCGACGTCGACCGGGTGCTGGCGGTCGCCGACTCGATCGGCACCGAGTGAAGGCCACCAACCACTACACGGCGCCGGTGATCGAGCTGGTGCGAGAGCTCCTCGCTCCCGACGACGACGTGCTTCGGGACGCCCGACGGCGGGCCGCCGACGCCGGGCTGCCGGCCATCGAGATCGCCCCCGAGGACGGCGCGCTGCTGGCCCTGCTGGTCAGGCTGGCGCGCCCGGCGCTGGTCGTCGAGATCGGCACGCTGTTCGGCTACTCGGCGATCTGGATGGCGCGCGCCCTGCCGCCCGGCGGCCGCATCGTCACGATCGAGTCCGAGCCGCAGCACGCTGCGGTGGCCCGGGCCAATCTCGCAGCGGCGGGGCTGGGCTCGGTCGTGGACGTTCGGGAGGGCGACGCCCGCGTCGCCCTCGCCGCCATCCCGCCGCCGGTCGACATGGTCTTCGTCGACGCCGACAAAGCCTCGTACCCGCTGTATGCGGAGTGGGCGGCCGGTGCGCTCCGCCCCGGGGGCCTGTTCGCCGCGGACAACGCCTTCCAGCAGGGCCGGGTGGTCGAGCCGGGCGACGACCCCGGAGCGGCCGGGGTGCGCCGGATGCTGGAGCTGCTCGCCGGCGCCGACTGGCACGCGGCAATGGCCCCCACCCTCGAGGGCCTCGCGCTGGCAGTCCGCCGGTAGGCGGGGGAGCAAGGCAGCGGTAACCTCGCCCGCCATGAGCTACGCGGTGCTCTTCCCGGGCCAGGGCAGCCAGTTCGTCGGCATGGGCGCCGACCTGTTCGCGGCGCGCCCCGACCTGCTGGGCGACCCGGCCGACGACGTGCTCGGCTGGTCGCTGCGGCAGGTGTGCCTGGACGGCCCGGAGGACGAGCTCACCCGCACCGACCGTGCCCAGCCGGCGCTGTACGCGCTCGCTTACGCGCTGTGGGACACGCTGCGGGGCAGGGTGCCGGCACCGGCCGCGGCCGCCGGGCACTCGCTCGGGGAGTACACCGCCCTGGCCGCCGCCGGCGCGGTCGACTACCTCACCGGGCTGCGGCTCGTCGCCGCTCGCGGCCGGGCGATGGCGACGGCCGCCGCGCAGGCGCCGTCGGGCATGGCGGCGCTGCTCGGCGTTGACGAGGCCGCCGCCGAAGCCATCGCCGCGCAGCGGCGCGCCGACGGCGGCCGCCTGTGGGTCGCCAACGTGAACGACCCCAGCCAGGTGGTCGTCGCCGGCGGCGAGGCCGACATCGAATGGGTGGCCGCCACGGCCGGGGAGCTCGGGGTGCGGCGAGCCGTGCCGCTCCAGGTGGCCGGCGCCTTCCACAGCCCCTACATGCAGCCCGCCGCCGACGAGCTGGCCGCCGCCCTCGACGGCGTGGCGTTCTCGCCTCCGGCGTTTCCGGTGTGGGGCAACGCAGCTGCGGCGCCGTTGCCGGCCAACCCTGCCGATGAGCTGGCTCGCCAGCTCACTGCGCCGGTGCGCTTCCGCGACGCCCTCGAGGCGATGCATGGCGACGGCGTCGGCACGTTCGTCCACGTCGGTCCGGGCAACGTCACCGCCGGTATGGCCCGCCGCTCGGTGAAGGGCGCGACGGTGCTCACGGTGAGCGAGCCGGGCGACGTCGATGCGGCTGTCCAGGCGCTGACGGCGGTCGGAGGCTCGGCAACGTAGACTGTCCGGCCCAGAGGCTGGACGGAGGCGACCATGCGCTATGCCCAGATCACCGGGTGGGGGAAATGCGTCCCGCCCACGGTGCTGTCGAATGCCGACCTCGAGACGGTGATGGACACCTCCGACGAGTGGATCACGACCCGCACCGGCATCAAGGAGCGCCGCGTCGCCCACGTCGAGAACTCCGACATGTCGACCGTCGCCGCCCGCCAGGCGCTGGCTGCCGCCGGCAAGACGCCCGAAGACCTCGACCTGATCATCGGCGCCACCTGCACGCCCGACAGCATGATCCCCTCGCTGGCGGTGATGGTCCAGGAGAAGCTGGGCGGGCCCCCCACCGGGGCGTTCGACCTCAACGCAGCCTGCTCGGGCTTCATCTACGCGCTCGCCACGGCCGACCGCTTGGTCCGGGCCGGCGGCATGGACACCGTGCTCGTCGTCGGCGCCGAGAAGCTCCACTACTGGCTCGACTTCACCAACCGCAACACGGCGGTCCTGTTCGGCGACGGCGCCGGGGCGGTCGTCCTGGAGGCCAGCGACGACGAGACCGGGGTCCTGGCGTACGAGATGGGCGCGGACGGAGGGCTGGCGGAGATCCTGTGCGTCCGCGGCACCGGCACCAAGGGCGACCCCGGGCAGCGCCCCTTGCCGAACCTGCAGATGGACGGCCCGGAGGTGTTCCGCAAGGCGGTCACCACGATGGGCGACGCCTCGGTGCGGGTCGTGGAGAAGGCGGGGCTGTCGCTCGGCGACGTCGACCTGCTGATCCCGCACCAGGCCAACGTGCGGATCATCGACGCCACCGCCCGCCGCCTCAAGCTCGACCCGGAAAAGGTCTTCATCAACATCGCGTCCTACGGCAACACGTCGGCGGCCACGATCCCCATCGCGCTGACCGAGGCGCTGGAGGAGGGCCGGGTCGTGCCCGGCGCCAACATCGTGTTCGCCGCGTTCGGCGGGGGGCTCACCTGGGCGGCCGCGGTCCTCAAGTGGGGCGAGCGGGTCACACCGATCGGCACCAGCGACGCCCGCCTGCCACCGACCGACGCCACCGGCCTGGAGCTGATGCAGCCCAACATCGACGCGTACGGCATCGGCAAGAAGAGCTGATGGCTCGCGTCGCGCTGGTCACCGGCGGCTCCCGCGGCATCGGGAGGGCGATCGCTCTGCACCTGGCGGAGCGAGGCCATCCGGTTGCCGTGAACTTCGCCGCCCGGGCCGACGCCGCCGGCGAGGTAGTCGAGGCCGTCCGCCGGGCAGGGGGCGAAGCGGCCGCGGTGGGCGCCGACGTCGGGGACGAGGACGCAGTGGCGGCCCTGTTCGAGGAGGTCGCCGCCGCGCTCGGCCCCGTCGAGGTCCTCGTCAACAACGCCGGCATCACCCGCGACGACCTGCTCCTGCGCATGAAGGCCGACGCGTGGGACGAGGTGCTCCGCGTGAACCTGCGGTCTGCGTTCCTGTGCACCAAGGCGGCGCTCCGCGGCATGCTGCGGGCCAAATGGGGCCGGGTGGTCTGTGTGTCATCGGTCGCCGGCGTGTCGGGCAACCCGGGCCAGGCCAACTACGCCGCCGCCAAGGCCGGGATGATCGGCTTCGCGAAGTCCGTCGCGAAGGAGGTGGGGTCGCGCGGCATCACGGTGAACGTGGTGGCGCCGGGATTCGTCGAGACCGACATGACCGACGCCCTCGGCGACGACGTCCGGACCGCGGTGCTGCCGTCGATCGCCACCGGCCGCTTCGGCCAGCCTGAGGAGGTCGCATCGCTGGTCGGCTATCTTTGCTCCGACGAGGCGGCCTACGTCACCGGGCAGGTGATCCGGGTCGACGGCGGGCTGGTCGTGTGACGCAGGACGGGCCCACCGCCGCCGGTGGAGCGTCCCTGAACGAACCAAGGAGAAGCGATGGATCGTGGTGAAATCGAGTCGAAGCTGAGCGACCTGCTCGTCGACGAGCTGGGCCTGGAGCGCGACAAGATCTCGCGTGACGCCAAGTTCGAGGAGGACCTCGAAGTGGATTCGCTCGGCGTCGTAGAGCTGCTCATGGCGCTCGAGGACAACTTCGGGGTCCAGATCCCCGACGAGGAGGCCGAGTCGATCACCACCGTGGGCGAAGCCGTCGACCTCGTCCACGCCAAGCTGTCCCAAGGAGGCTGAGATGAGCCGGCGGCGGGTCGTCGTCACCGGGCTCGGCACCGTCAACCCCGTCGGGCGGGACGTCCCGTCGTACTGGCGGAACCTCGTCGACGGTGTGTCCGGCATCGGCAAGATCCAGCAGTTCGACGCATCGCACCTGCCGGTGCAGATCGCCGGCGAGGTCGCCGACTTCGACCCAGAGGAGTACATCCCCAAGAAGGAGGCTCGCCGGCTCGACCGCTTCTCCCAGCTCTTCTGGGCCGCCTCGCACCAGGCGCTGCAGGACGCGGGCGTCGACTACACCGACGCCGGTGAAGCTGCCTACCGGGCCGGCGTGGTCGTGGGCTCCGGCATCGGCGGCATCATCTCCATCGAGGCGGGCGTCGACACGATTCGTGAGCGTGGCGCCAGCCGCGTCAGCCCGCTCGCGATCACCCAGATCATCGCCAACTCGGCCGGGGGGATGGTGTCGATCGCCTACGGGCTGCAAGGGCCCAACACGTGCGTGGTGACGGCATGCGCTGCGTCGGCCAACGCCATCGGCGACGCCGCCGAGATCATCCGCCGTGACGAGGCCGACCTGATGGTCGCCGGCGGGTCGGAGGCCGCGATGTCGGAGTTCCCGGTCGCCGCGTTCGCCCAGACCAGGGCGCTCAGCACCCGTAACGACGAGCCGGAGCGGGCCAGCCGGCCCTTCGACGCCGAGCGCGACGGGTTCGTGATGTCCGAGGGCGGCGCGGTGCTGGTGCTCGAGGAGCTGGAGCACGCCAAGGCTCGCGACGCCCAGATCTACGCCGAGCTGGTCGGGTACGGCATGTCCGCCGACGGCTACCACATCACGCTGCCCCGCCCCGGCGGCATGGGGGCGGCGCGCGCCATGCAGTCGGCGCTGCGCAGCGCCGGCATGGCACCGGACGACATCGACTACATCAACGCCCACGGCACGTCGACGCCTGCCAACGACAGCACCGAGACGGCGGCGATCAAGCTCGCGTTCGGCGATGCCGCATACCAGGTGCCGGTCTCGTCGACCAAGTCGATGACCGGGCACCTGCTGGGCGGAGCCGGCGCCGTGGAATCGATCGCCTGCGTGCTCGCCATCCGCGACGGGATCATCCCGCCGACGATCAACCTGGAGAACCCGGACCCCGAATGCGACCTCGACTACGTGCCGAAGACGGCCCGCGAGGTCCCGGTCCGCGCCGCGATGACCAACTCCTTCGGCTTCGGCGGCCACAACGTGGCCCTCATCTTCGCCGGTATGTGATCGCAGCCGTGGCCGCGCCTCGAGCGACGCGACGACGCGGCACGGGGTTGGATCCAAGCCGGCGCTTCGCGCCGGCCCCCACGTAGGACCAGCCCCGGCGGCAGCCCGCAGCCGAGAGGGCCGTACCACGGCGCACCGCAACCCGACGCCCGGGTCGGCTGTAATGTGAAACGTGGCTAGATCGGGCCGGGTTCTTCCTCGGCCTGCATCTCCCGCGTCTCTCGCCATTCGGCCAGAGAGCGGATCGCCAGGGTGACGACCACTGCCACGCCGATGGCGGCCACGAGGGCGCCGGCGATCGCGGCGAAAACCTCGAAGCCCGGGCAGCCCTGGCGGCCCGTCTCCACTGCGCCCGAGCCGAACGAGCACGTGACCCGGGCCACCTCGCGGCCGAGCAGTCCGCCGAGGGCGGTGGCGGCCAGCACCGGCAGCAGGAACCACGGGCTCGGTAGCCGCGTCACGAGCCTTCGGGAGCGCGGCGCCGGCCGGAGCGGTCGAGGCCGGCCGCGTCGAGCACCTCAGGGGGCGCCAGCTCCGGAGGGATCCGGTATGTCTCCACCCGGGGCGGGGCCAGCGGGAACGCTGCCAGGCGGGCGTCCCGCAGCCACGCCAGCGCCGTCACCGCGGCGGCCACCGCGCCGATGGCGACGCCGCCGGGCCACCCTGCGGTGACGGCGCCTGCGAGCGCCACCAGCGGGAACCCGAGGCGCAGGCCCCACAGCGCCGAGGCGTGCGCCCTGCTGTACCCCCAGGCGAGCACCAGCGCACCTACCGCCAGCGCCCACTGCGCCGCCCCCGGCCCGCCGGGCACGGCGAGGCCGACGACGCCGGGCAGGGTCACGAGCACCACCAGCAGCACCACCACCCGAGGCGGCGGCCCGCCCACGGCCGGGAGCCGCCGTACCCATCTCGAGGCAGCAGGCGCCGCCATCAGCACGCCCGCCGTGCCCACTGCGGCCAGCACGGCCCAGGTCCACCCGTCCCGGGGCAGGGCCGCTGCCAACGCGGTCTCGGCCGCCAGCAACCCCACCGCCAGGTACCGCGCCCACTGGCTGCGGGCCAGTAGCAACCCGGCGGTCGCCACGATCGCCAGCAGGAGGGCGTCGCCGGCTACGAGGACGGCCGACGAAGCGGCGAGCGGCTCGTCGGCGGCGACCAGCCGCAGCGCCCAGGCGACGGATGCGGCAACCACGGCCGCGCCGGCAAGGAAGGGGAAGCGGGGCATCGGGCGGCAATTATGGTCGGCCGATGCACGATCATGGGCCGGCGGGCGCCGCGAGGTGGCCCGGCGAGTACACCTACTGCCCGCATTGCGCCGCGCCGCTGGAGACCGCCGACCTCGGCGGCCGCGCCCGGCGCCGCTGCCCCGAGTGCAGGTTCGTGCACTGGAGGAACCCCGGGGTGGGAGCCGCCGTGGTCGTGCGTGACGCTGCAGGCGGGGTGCTGCTGGTGCAGCGGGGGCCGGAGGCGACCGGGGCAGGGCTGTGGTCGGTCCCGGCCGGGTTCGTGGATTACGGCGAGGACGTGCGGGCCGCCGCCGCCCGCGAGCTGCGCGAGGAGACGGGCCTGGAAGCCCGGATCGGCGAGGTGCTGCACGTCGCCTCGAACTTCCACGACCCGGCCAAGGTCACCGTCGGCGTATGGTTCGCCGGCGAGGTGGTCGGCGGGGAGCTGCAGGCCGGCGACGACGCCGTCGACGCAGGGTTCTTCCCACCGGAGGACCCCCCACCGCTCGCGTTCGAGACCGATCGCGAGTTCCTGTCTTGGCTGGCCGGGCCCGGCGCTACTGGGCGGGGCGGGTATCGACCAGTCCCGGGATGGTCTGCGCCCCCAGCTCCATGAAGTAGCGGTGCACGTCGGGGGGGACGGTGGTGAAGTCGAACTCCCACTCGTCGCCGGGGCCCAGCACCGGGCTCTGGAACACCCGCTCGCCGTCGACGCGCGCCCTCGAGACGATGGTGTACTCGCGGTCGTCCTCGTTGATCCATCGCACGATCTGGAGCTCGTCGAGGTCGATGGTGAGGTTGGAGGGCCGGAACGAGGCGTTGTTGATCCGCACGAACGTCACGCCCTCCGGCGGCGGCAGCGTGGTGGTGGTCGTCTGCGGCGCGATGCCCGAATTGCCCTCGCCGGGGCCGCTGGCGCAGGCGCCGGCCAACGTGGCGGCGACGAGTGTCAAGGCGATGATGCGGAGCACGGCGGGCAGTCTACGGCATCCAACCGGGTGTTTTCACGGCGCCCAATGGCCCAGTTCTCGCCACGGGTTGCCGGGCTGGAGGGTGATAACCGACGCGTGGCGCGGCTTGTCGTCGTGCTGGACCTCGAACCCCCGCCCGGTCAGGTGCAGCCGTGCGGCCTGGATCGGGTCCTGATGGCCGACGACCACGACGTCGTCCGCGGGGCGGGCGCCATGCGCCTCGCGCACGGCGGCGGCCACCCGGGTGGCCAGCTCATCGAGCGGCTCCGGCGAGAAGGGCAGGTCCCAGGGGTGCTCCCGGTACGCAGCCAGCTCGTCAGGGTCGATGTCGGCCCAAGGGACGCCGGCCCACAAGTGCGACAGCCGCCACTCCGTGAGTCGGTCGTCGGTAGCGACCTCCAGGCCGTGCGGCGCAGCGATCGCGCCGGCGGTCTGCTTGGCTCGCTCCAGGGGGGACGACACCACGGCGGCCAGCGGCCGGCCGGCGAGCCGCTGCCCGGCGGCGGCCGCCTGCCGCTCCCCGAGCGAGCTCAAGCGGTAGCCCGGCAGGTCCGCGTAGTTGACGTTGAGCGGGTTGTGGACCTCGCCGTGGCGGACGAGGTGGACGAGGGGAGGGGGCTTCACCGGACCGGCAGTGTACGGGTACGCTCGGCCGGTCGTCGATGCAGGAGCGGGCGGTTGGAGTCGTTCCGGGAGCCGATCCTCCACGTCGACATGGACGCGTTCTTCGTGGAGGTCGAGCGGCTGCGCCGCCCCGAGCTGCGCGGCGTGCCCGTGCTCGTGGGTGGCGCCGGGCCGCGCGGCGTGGTGGCGGCGGCCAGCTACGAGGCCCGGCGCTTCGGCGTCGGGTCGGCCATGCCGGCGGTCCAGGCCCGCCGGCTCTGCCCGGGCGCGGTGTGGGTGTCCCCCGACCATGACGAGTACGGGCGGGTCTCCCGGCTCGTGTTCGAGGTGCTCCGCTCGTTCACGCCGCGCGTCGAGGGGCTGTCGATCGACGAGGCGTTCCTCGACGTCGGCGGCCTCCGGCGTCACTTCCCGTCGCCCCTCGGCGTGGCGGCGGCGGTGCGGGCGAGGCTCCGCGACAACCTGGGGCTCCCGGCCTCGGTGGGCGCGGCGTCCACCAAGTTCCTGGCGAAGCTCGCCAGCGAGGCTGCCAAGCCCGACGGCATGCTGGCGATCCCGGCCGGCACCGAGCTCGAGTTCCTCCACCCGCTGCCCGTCGGGGCGCTGTGGGGCGTCGGCGAGGCGACGCAGCGGGCGGTCGCCGCCCTCGGTGTGGCCACGGTCGGCGACCTCGCCCGGCTGCCGGTGGCGTCGCTGGAGCGGCGGCTCGGCAACGCCGTCGGGAGGCACCTGCACGATCTGGCGTGGAACCGCGATCCGCGGGCCGTCGAGACCGGCGGCGGGGCCAAGTCGATCTCGGTGGAGGAGACGTACGCCGCCGACCTCGCGAGCGCCGACGAGATCGACGCGGAGCTGTTCGCCCATTGCGAGCGCCTCGGCCGCCGGTTGCGGACGGCCGGCGTCGCCGCCCGCACGGTGCAGCTCAAGGTGCGCTTCGCCGACTTCACCACCATCACGCGCAGCCTCACGGTCGACGCGCCCGTCGACCTCACCGCCGACCTCGCCGCGGCGGCGCGGACGCTGCTGGCCCGGGTCCCGGCGGGGCGCCCCGTCCGGCTGCTGGGCGTCGGCGGCGCGCAGCTCGTCCCCGCCCGCGAACCGCGCCAGCTCGCGCTCGACGGCGAGGAGCGCCATGCGCTGGCGGAGGCGGCCGACAGGGTCCGGGAGCGGTTCGGGTCGCAGGCCGTCGGACCGGCCAGATTGCTCCCTCGACCAAAGGTCGAAGGTTGACCGCGAGTTGGACGGCGGCGAGCCCAGAATCCGAAACCAGGGAATGGGTATACTGACCGCGCCACCGGTCGGACGGGTAGGAGACGCCGATGCCGCTGGACGAGCGAGAGCAGCGCATCCTCGAAGAGATCGAGGCGCAGTTCTACCAAGAGGACCCTGGGTTCGCCCAGGCGGTTCGAGACACCGCCTTCGAGTCGCTCGCGGTCAGGCGCGTCCGGTGGGCGGTCGTCGGCTTCCTGGCCGGCCTGTTGGTGATGCTCGTCTTCTTCACCCGCAGCATCTACGTCGCTTTTGGCGGGTTCCTGCTCATGGTCGGCTCGGTCGCTTGGATCGTCACGGCGGTCCGCCGGCGCCAATCGGCGGGGAGCGGATCCTCCGGACATTGGTTGGAACGGGCCCGGCAGCGCTGGCGCCGAAGTAGCTAAGATCGCCGCTCAGGCGACGGGAGTGGGACCTCGATCGACGCCCGCGGGGGTGCGGCGGCTCGGGTCGGACGGGAGATGGAATTGACCTTGGAAGCCTTCACTGCGCAGCAATCGTCACGCCTCACGGGCTGCACCGCACATCAG
>JBFJZV010000067.1:0-14905 GCA_041621915.1 Acidimicrobiia bacterium
CGGCGTGGGGGAGCGCACCCGGGAGGGCAACGACCTGTTCCTCGAGATGACCGAGTCGGGCGTCATCAACAAGACGGCGCTGGTGTTCGGCCAGATGGACGAGCCGCCCGGCGTGCGGCTGCGGGTGGGCCTGGCTGCGCTCACGATGGCCGAGTACTTCCGGGACGTGCAGAACCAGGACGTGCTGCTGTTCATCGACAACATCTTCCGGTTCACCCAGGCGGGCTCGGAGGTGTCGACGCTGCTGGGGCGTATGCCGTCGGCGGTGGGCTACCAGCCGACGCTGGCCGACGAGATGGGGCAGCTCCAGGAGCGGATCACGTCGCTGGCCGGCCGGTCGATCACGTCGCTGCAGGCGATCTACGTGCCGGCGGACGACATCACCGACCCGGCGCCGCACACCACGTTCGCCCACCTCGACGCCACGACGGTGCTGTCGCGGCCGATCTCGGAGCTGGGGATCTATCCGGCGGTGGACCCGCTGGACTCCACCAGCCGCATCCTCGACCCCCGCATCATCGGCGACGAGCACTACAACACCGCGCGGGCGGTGCAGCAGGTGCTGCAGCGCTACAACGACCTGCAGGACATCATCGCCATCCTCGGCATCGACGAGCTGTCCGAGGAGGACAAGCTCATCGTGGGCCGAGCGCGGCGCATCCAGCGATTCCTGTCCCAGCCGATGTACGTCGCCGAGCAGTTCACCGGCATCCCCGGCAAGACGGTGGCGCTCGAGGACACGATCCGCGGCTTCAAGATGATCCTCGACGGCGAGGTCGACCACCTGCCCGAGCAGGCCTTCTACATGGTGGGCGGCATCGAGGAGGCCATCGCCAAGGGCGAGGACCTCGCCAAGCAGGCGGCCTGAGCCGATGGCCAAGTCGTTCCAGGTGGACGTGGTGTCGCCGGAGGCGGTGGTGTGGTCGGGGGAGGCCGAGTTCGTGTCGGCCCGCACCACCGAGGGCGAGATCGGGATCCTGGCCGACCACGAGCCGACGATGGCCGCCCTCGCCACCGGCCCGGCTGAGATCCACTCGGGCAACGAGCGGATAACGGTGGCGACCCACGGCGGGTTCCTGCAGATCTACCAGAACCAGGTCACGCTGCTGTCCGACCGGGCAGAGATCGCCGAGGGCGACAAGGAAGCGGCGATGGCCCGCGCCGCCGAGCTGCGGGAGATCGAGGCCGAGGCCGAGGGCAGCGACGAGGCCTGACGTTCTTGACGTTGCCGCCCGGCTGAATGGGCCGTAAACGTCAAAGCGTAAAGTCTCGTGGCGGCTTGTAGTTTGATGTTTTGACGTTTATGCTCGCAAGATGGGCGATAAACGTCAAAACGTAAAGTCTCTGATATTGGAGATGGTCCGGCAGCGTGGCGAGGTCGCCAATCGCGACATCGCCGGCGCCGTCGGGCTCACCCGTCAGGGCGTCCATCACCACTTGGCCGAGCTCGTCGCCCGGGGCGACCTCGTCGCATTGGGAGCAGGCAGGTCCACGAGATACCGCATCCCCGCGGACTTCGACGAGACGCTGGCCATCGCCGGGCTGGAGGAACACGAGGTCTGGAAGGAGGCCTGCGACCGCCTCGAGTCGCTCGCACACCTGCCGGCCAACGTGCGCACGATCATGCGGTACGGGTTCACGGAGATGCTCAACAACGCGATCGACCACTCGGGCTCGGAGCACGTCCGCGTGGGTATCTCGGCCACGCCGGACACGGCCCGCTTCGAGGTCCGCGACTGGGGAGTGGGGGCGTTCCGGCGGGTGCGAGAGAGCCGGCGCCTCGACTCTGACGTCGCCGCCCTCGTGGAGATCGCCAAGGGCAAGACCACCACGATGCCGGAGGCGCACACCGGCGAGGGCATCTTCTTCACCTCGAAGGCGATGGACCTCTTCGAGCTCGAGAGCAACGGCCTGGCGTGGGTGGTGGACAACCTGCGAGGCGACCACGCCACCGGCAGCTCCGAGGTCACGACCGGGACCCGGGTACGGGCCCGCATCGCTACCGAGGCCACTCGGGAGCTCGCCGATGTCTTCGCGCCGTACACGGTCGACGACGCGTTCGCGCGATCGCGCATCGCCGTGAGGCTGGCGGAGACGGGGACCAGCTTCGTGTCGCGGTCCGAAGCCAAGCGGATCGCCGACGGGCTGGAGCGGTTCCAGGAGGTGATCGTCGACTTCACCGGCGTCCGGCTCGTCGGCCAGGCCTTCGCAGACGAGCTGTTCAGGGTCTGGGCGCGCCGGCATCCCGAGGTGACCCTGCGGGCGCAGGGGATGACGGAGGGCGTGCGGCCGATGGTGATGCGCGCCATCGCCCGGCGCCCGGCAGACGGTTGACGCAGTTCAGGCACGCCGTGGGCTCCCCGAGTACGGGCCGCGCCAGCAGGTCGCCCTGCCAAGAGACGCATCGAGCCGGACTGCGTAGGCTCGGCGGCGCCATGGCCCACCTGCAACTTCCTCCCGGGTACCACCGAGCACCCGCCTCCGACGACGTGATTCACGAGGCGGCCGCGCACCTCCGGCAGGTGGCGCTCGCCGAGTCGGGTCGGCAGTACGCGAGCGTCGAGGACTACGCCAACTTCTGGAGGGCGCCGTTCCTCGACCGGGAGCACGACATCGCCCTGGTGCGCGGCGAGGACGGCACGTTGGCCGCGCAGGCCGTCGTCGTGAACCGGCCGCCGTACACCGAGCCGATCAGCATCGGCCTGGTGAGCCCGCAGCATCACGGTCGCGGGCTCGGCTCCGCGCTGCTCGAGTGGCAGGAGGCCCGTGCCCGGGAGGGAATCGGCGAAGCGCCCGATGGGGCTCGGGTGGCGCTGGAGTCGTTCGTCGACTCCCGCCATGACCGCTCCACGACGCTCCTCACCGACCACGGGTTCGCCCCCGACCGCTACTTCGTCACCATGGCGCTCGACTTCGACGGCGGTTCTCCGCAGGCCGAGTTCCCTCCGAGCTTCGCGCTGCGCACTTGGTCCGACGACCAGCTCGAGGCGGCTGCCCGGACGGCCGCTGAGTCGTTCGAGGACCACTACGGCTACGTCGAGCGGCCGATGGAGGCCCGGCTGGACGAGCTGCGCCACCGCACCCAGCACCCGGGCTTCGATCCGACGCTGCAATGGCACCTCTACGAGGGAGACGAGTTGGTGGCCGTCAATTGGTGCAACCCGGACCACGAGGGCGACGATGGTGTCGGCTACGTGCAGACGCTGGGGGTGCGGCGGCCGTGGCGGGGCCGGGGCCTCGCCCGCAACCTCCTGCTGCTGTCGTTCGCCGAGTTCCGGCTGCGCGGCAAGCGCGGCGTCGCGCTCGACGTCGACGCCGACAGCATCACCGGCGCCACCCGCCTCTACGAGTCGGTGGGTATGACCGAAGTCCACCGCAGGACGCGCTACTCGAAGGAGATCCGAGCGGGCGCCGACCTGGCGAGGCGGTCCTGATGACCGGGCTCGATCACGTATGCCGGCTCGTGGCCGCCGACCAGGGACTCGCGACGTTGGCGGTGCGCCGCCCGGATGGGTCGGTGCAGGCGACGGTCGTGAATGTCGGCGTGCTCGACCATCCGGTGACGGGCGAGGCGGTGGTGGGCTGCGTCATCTTCGGCGGCGCCCGCAAGCACGGCTACCTCAGGGCCGACCCGGCCGCCACCGTCACGGTGCGGGTGGGCTGGGAGTGGGCCACGGTGGAGGGCGAAGCCGACCTCGTCGGACCGGACGACCCCTACGAGGGCTTCGACCCAGCCGGCGTCCCCGGGCTGCTGCGCGACGTGTTCCTCGCCGCCGGCGGCACCCACGACGACTGGGACGAGTACGACCGCGTGATGGCCGAGCAGCGGCGGCTCGCGGTGCTGGTCCGGCCCGGGCGGGTGTACGGGAGTTAGTGCTCACGGCTGGAGCTGCGCCGGCCTGCCCTGGCGGACGTTCCCGGCGTTAGCCGAGAAGGTCGGCGGGCCGAAACCGCGCGCGGGCTACGCCGACATCGAGGTCGGCGAGGTCGTCTGCCCCGAACCGGCCGGCCTCCCGGAAGCTGTCGCCCGCCAGCTCGTACGCGACGAGCTCGGGTCCGGCGGGGTCGACGATCCAGTAGCGGGGCAGCCCGGCTGCCGCGTACTTGGCGAGCTTCGTGACGGTGTCGTGGGTCGGCTTGGTCGAGAGGACCTCAACCGCCAGATGGGGGATCGACGTCAGGCGCTGCACTTCGTCGGTGGGCGGGTAGACGAGCACGTCGGGCACGAACTCGTCGTTTTCGGGCTTCCAGCCCCAGGCGGGGGTGATCCGTGCCCGGCCGGCCAGGGCGTCCTCGAGCAACTTCATGAGCTGGAACGCAATGTCCTGATGGACGCGGTTGGGTGCCTCCATCACGACCAGCGCCCCGTCGATGTACTCGGCGCGGCGGTCTCCCAGGTCGTAGCCGACGTACTCGTCCCACGACATCGGGATGCGCTCGGCGGTGGCGGGCGTCGGCATGGCATGCAAAGCGTACCTCCTGGCGATGTATGGCAAGGTACGCCCAAGGTGCGACAGGAACGCGCGCCTGCTGGAATGGCCCGATGGACGCGAAGACCGCCAGCCGCAAGATCTACGAGCTGATGACCTCCGGGGTCGATGGACCTGTCCCGGCGATGCGCACCTGGGACGGCGAGACCTGGGGCCCGCCCGACGCCCGGGCGACCATCGTCCTCCAGCACCCCGGCGCCCTCCGGGCGCTGCTGTGGCCCCCCAACGACCTCACCGCCGGCGAGGCGTACGTCTTCGACGACGTCGACGTCGAAGGCGACATGATCTGGGCCACCGCCTCCGGGGCCGCCGCGGCGGGCCGGCTCGGTGGCCCGCTGACCGGGCTGCGGGCCCTCAGCTACCTGCGGGCGCTACCCGCCGAGAGCCGCCGGGCGGCCGCCACCCGGCCCGAACTGGCCGGGCGCCGCCACTCGAAGCGGCGGGACCGCTCGGCGATCCGGCACCACTACGACACGGGCAACGAGTTCTACGAGCTGTTCCTTGGCGAGGAGATGGTGTATTCCTGCGCCTACTTCCTCACCCCTGACGACACGCTCGACGAGGCGCAGGGCCGCAAGCTCGACCTGGTCCTCCGCAAGCTGCGCCTCCAGCCGGGCCAGCGCTTCCTCGACATCGGCTGCGGGTGGGGCTCGCTGGTCATCCGCGCCGCTCGCGAGTACGGCGTCGAGGCCACGGGCTCCACGCTGTCGGCGGCGCAGGCCGAGTACGCCCGCCGCCGCGTGAAAGAGCTGGATCTGGAGGACCGCGTCACGATCGTGGAACAGGACTACCGGGACCTCGACGGCACCTTCGACGCCATCGCCTCCGTCGGCATGTTCGAGCACGTCGGGCGCGCCCAACTCGTCCCCTACTTCGAGCAATTGCGGAGCCTGCTGGCGCCCGGCGGGGCGGTGCTCAACCACGGCATCTCCGAGCGCAACCGGGCTGCGCCCGGGTTCAGGCTGCCCCGCCGCAGCCAGCCCACCTTCGTCGGCACCTACGTGTTCCCGGACGGCGAGCTGGTGCCCGTGGAGCGCACGATCGAGATCGCGGAGCGCGCCGGGTTCGAGGTGCGCGACGCCGAGGCGCTGCGCATGAACTACGCCCTCACGCTGCGGAAATGGGTCGCCAACCTGGAGCGCAACCGCCGGAAGGCGCTCACCGTGGCCTCCGAGGAGACCTACCGCATCTGGCGCGCCTACATGTCGGGCGCCGTGGTGGCGTTCGAGGCGGCGGCGTTCGGCGTGTACCAGCTCCTCTGCGTCGACCCCGCCGCCCCGTGGCGCCACGGCCGAAGCTGGGCGATCGCCGCAGACGACGCTTGAGCACAGCGAGGGGAGCAACCGCTTGCCTTCCCCGCGTATGCGGGGGAGGTGGCCCGGCGCCGCAGGCGCCGGGTCGGAGGGGGCGATTGCGGGCGCGGTCGACGCCGGGTCGCAGCGACAGCTCCTCAGCTCGGCTCGGCGGCCGGTTCCCTTCCGCCCTGGTCGAGGCGGAACGGCGGGTAGCGGTCGGTCATCAGGAGCACGTAGGCGGCCACGCGGAACCCCCATCGGTTGAAGCCCACGATCAGGTCGAATAGGCCCCTCGGGTACCGGCCGCGGAACAGCAGCACCACCGCCGCGATCACGACGAGCACCGGCAGCAGGCCCGGGTACGACACGCCTTCCGGTGTCGCTCCCCAACCCCCCTCGACGATCGCCAGCACGACGTAGTGGGGGATGGCCAGCAGCCACCACTTCACCAGCACCAGCCCGCGAGACAGGTGCTCCGGGTAGGCGATGTCGAGCGTGGCCGGGTACTCGGGGTCGGCCTGGAGGCTGAACGGCGGGTAGCGGTCGGTGCCGAGGCCGCCCGATAGCGCGTAGTACGCCACCCGCCACGTCCACCGCAGCACGCCCACGCCGTAGTCGAACAGTCCGCGCGGGTAGCGGCCGGTGAAGACGATCGCGAAGAAGGCGACGAACGTGGTCACCAGGAAGCCGATCCACAGGAAGGCGAGCACCACGTAGTGGGGGATGGCCAGCAGCCACTTCACCACCCACTTCCACGGCGACAGCTCCGGGTCGAGCTCGGCCTCCAGGCGCACGGGGTCGGCCGTCGGCACGGGCTCTTCGACCAAAGCCGGTTCGGCGGCGGCGTGGCCGCGGGCCCCGAACGCGATCAGCCCCACCGCCAGCGCGCCGAGCAGCACGCCGAGCACCAGCAGGCCGGCCGCCAGGCCGGGGATGATGCCTGCCCGGACGCCGACGTTGAGGTCGGCGAGGATGCCGGGTGAGCCGTCGGCGTTCATCAGCACGGCCACCCAGTCGCCGGAGGCGACTTCCCACGTCAACTCCTGCGTCCCACTGCCGGATGCCGACGCCACCCAAAACCCCAGATCGGTTGGCGGCGTCACCTCGAGGCCCCCGGGGACCTCCCGGTAGCGCAGCCGGCGGCCGTCGACGTCGCGCACCTCGTCCCGGGCGGCGCCCGACAGGTAGGCGCCCACGTCCTCAGCCGGGCCGATGCCGACGAACACCGGCGTACCGTCGAGGTTGGCGGCCCGCAGCCGGATCGTGGCGTCGATGGCGTCGAACACGGCATCCGGGGGCCCGGGGTCGCTGCCCAGATCGACATCCTCGGACGTGACGGCGATCGTGCCGCTGGCGACGCGAGCGAGGTCGGCGGCGAAGAAGCCGGCGTCGTCCCGCTGGGTGGCGTAGGCGGCCAGCAGCGCGCCGCCGCCGAACAGCAGACCCAGCGACGGCAGCGCCAGCAGCACACCGAGGACGAGCGCGACGATGCGTCCGGGTTTCACGGGAGACCTCCCTCTCGATACCGCATGGCAAGGTACGCCAGTCGGCCCGCGTCGGGAAGGGGGCCAAGGTCCCGCCCCGCCGACCGTTGGGACTCTGGCCCGCGGCGGCCCCGCCGGTAGTCGAGCGCGCATCGCGGAAATACCCCTTGCGCGACGAGCCCGGGAGTAGGACGATGCGCACAACCAGGGAGGTGAGGCGTGTTCCGCAGATCGGTCGTGTGGCTGGGGGTGCTGACGCTGGTCGCCGCAGCGTGCGGCGATGCCGGCGAGGAGCCGGCCACGTCGCCGCCACCATCGGTGACGGCGGCGCCTCCCGAGACGGCCGCCCCGACCACGACGGTTGCCCCCACGACGACGGCCGCCCCGACCACGACCGTGGCGCCGACCACGACGGTGGCGCCGACCACGACGGCGGCGCCGACCACGACGGCGGCGCCGACCACGACCACACTCGCCGGGCAGCCCTACGACACGTTCGTGCCGACGCCGGGCGAAGGGCCGGTGATCGGGGTGATCGGCGTCCGCTTCGACGACGCCCTGAACGTGCGGGCCGGTCCCGGCGTCGACTTCGAGATCGTCGGCACGCTGCAGCCCAGGCAGATGGGGATCGCCGGCACCGGCGAGGGTTGGCAGCTCCCGTCCGGCGCAGTGTGGTGGGAGATCGACGACGGCAGCGTGAAGGGTTGGGCGTCGAGCCGCTTCCTGTCGCGCATAGACGGCACCTTCGACGCCACGTCCGGGGTGGTGGGCACCCTCGGCGGGCTACCCAGCGCCGAGACGATGGTCGAGCTGGGCGAGCTGGTGGCGGACACCTTCGTCGACCCCGACGTCGGTTCGGACGTCGTGCAGGTGACGGCGCCCACCGTCGGCGACCTCGGCGAGATCACCTTCGACGTGATCGGCTTCGGAGACGACTCGGTGAGCGGGGCGCGGCTGGTTGTCTTCGGCACGCCGGAGGACGAGGGCTTCACCCTGAAATCCGTCGAGGCCACATCGTTCTGCACGCGGGGCCTCGCCGACGACATCTGCGTCTGACCGTCAGCCGAACGTCGTCGTCGCCAGCACCTCGTCGACCTGCGTGATGAAGTCGCCGTAGTCGAGGTCGCGGTCGGTCCCGGCCAGGATCAGCACCGTGTCGTCGCCGACCGTGACCAGGGTGAACCGGATTCGGTCGCCGTCGGCGAAGCGGGGCGCGTCGAGCGGCACCTGGCTGTAGAGGGCATCGCTCGGGAACGCGAACACCTCCACCTCTCCGCCGCCTCGACGAGCACGTCGGCGGTGAACTCGGTCACGTCCCGGCCCCCGATGACCCTTGCCTCAGGCTCGCCGACCACGACCCCCTCGACCGTGCGGATGACCTCGGCCACGGTGGCCCGCTCCGTGGCTGGCAACGTCACGAAGTTCAGGAAGTCCTTCTGACGGTCGGTTCCGACCGTGCGGCTGAGGATCAACAGCGGTGGGAACTCGCCCAGCAGCGTCCAGCCGTCGCCGAACTCCGTGGTGACGAGAGGCGTCATCGTCGTCGTGTGGTAGCGGCCAGGGTCGAGGACTCGGGGAAGCAGGAAGCCGGCCGGAGGGAACGCGGTGGCCTCGACCGTGGTGGTCGTGTCTGCGTCGCAGCAAGCGGCGATCAGCATCTACGCACCGATCATCCCCGCCAGCCACCGCCGCAAGCCGCCAGGCGACGCCGTCCGGCAGGAAGTCGGTCGGCTCCTTGCCCCTGATCGTCAGGTGCAGGTCGGCCGACGTGGACTGGGTCTCCCGGTCGCTGCCGGCGAAGAACACTCCGCGGCCCGGGTAGAACTGGTCTGTGAGCGCGATGGCGAGGACGAACGACTCGTCGCTCGTCACCGTGACGTCGAAAACGTGGGTCTCGCCCACCGCCAGCTCGAGGACGCCGCCCGTTGGCGGGTTCTCGAAGGTGATCGTCGGCTCGGCGGCCGCCGCGGGCGTCGCCAGGACGGCCGTCATGGAGACGGCGATCAACAGCAACAGGATGCGCCTCATGGGTTTCCTCCCTCTGTCCCCACCATGACCTGATGACGTCATTGCCGCAGCGTCGCCCGGCCTTCCTGATACGCGAACCAGAACATGGCCACGATCAGGATCGGCAGGATCGGTCACGAACAGCTGGTAGGTCAGCGCAACCGCCTGATAGGCCCCGAACGCCGCCCAGAAGAGTGCCCCGAACGAATGGGTCCAGGCGGGCTCGCCGCCCTTCGGCCACTCCTGCCACTGCTCGAGCGCCATGATGCCGAAGCCCACCACGCCGTAGCCGGCGAAGGCGAACATGAACCAGTTGGTCTCCTCGGTCCGAGCCACGTTGCCGACCATCATCACGGCGCAGAAAGCGGACGCCGCCACCCCGAAGACCGCGCCCGCGATCTTCCGGAGCCGGTGCGGCCTGCCGAAGACCTGCACGGGGTGTTGGTGTGTCGTCGTGACACACCTCCTCACCCCGATCGTCGCGCCAGGACCGGTTGGCAAATAGGCGCGATCGGCCCGGTCGCAGGCCCGTCGCAGCGGTTACCGTGAGCGGATGACGGTACGCCTCTTGGGCTCCGAGCACGGCCGCTACCGGGGCCGGCCGACGCTCGCGCAGCGCTTCATGTTCGACGGCGCGGGCGCCGCGGTGCTGGCGGGCGTGCTGCTTTCCGCGCCGCTCACCGGCGACGGCTCGATCTTCGGCGCCCGCCCCGGCACGGAAGAAGCCCGGGAGGGAGGCCGGCGGCTTCGGGGCTTCTCGCCGGCGCCGGGCTTCCGGTTCGACGTCGAGCTCACGCCCCGGGAGGACGGGCTGTTCGTCGTTCGCTTCACACAGCCGGGCCGATCCACGCCCTACCTTCGAGGCGAGCTCACCTGGACGTTCCGGGACGTTCCCGGCGGCGCGGTGCTCGACGAGCAGATCAACACCGAGCACGCGCTGGCCGTCGTCGCCGAGCCGCTCGGCGGGCCCCGGCCCTCCCTGCGCCGCCGGCTGTTCTTCAAGGTGGGTCACCGCCGAGTCATGCAGGCCGCGACGCAGAACCTGGCAACGCTCGCCGCCTCGGCTGGATAACGGCGGGGTCTCAGTCGCCGCCGGCCCTGAACGCCGGCGGGTACACCACGGTGCCCGTCAGCGTCGGGTCGTAGCGAGTCAGCCGGGCCACCTGGCCCGCCTCCCGCGGCGCCCAGTCGGGCAGGGGCAGGTCGATGCCGTGCTCGTAGGACGGCTCGAACCCGAAGCGCCGGTAGTAGGCGGGGCTGCCCTCCAGCACCACCAGCGGCTCGTCGCGGCGGTCGGCGGCCGCCACCGCCGCCCGTACCAGCGCCCCGCCGATCCCTGCGCCCTGGCGTACCGGCAGCACCGCCAGCGGGGACAGCAGCTGTTCGGCTCGGATGACGACGTCGGCCACGGCCGGGCTCCTGACGGGGGCGGCCACGTTACCGGCGGCGGCACGTTCGGTACGCTGACGGCGATGGTGCCGAAGGTCCTGAAGGGCTACGAGCCGGCTGCGCTCCGCACCTGGCTGGCGGGCGGCTTCGACGCCAAGGTGGCGCAGGCCGTCGCCGAGCTGGGGGACTGTTGCGCCTGCCCCAGAGACTGCGGCGTGAACCGGTTGGCGGGCGAGACCGGCATCTGCCACACCGGCCGCCATGCCTGGGTGGCAAGCGCGTTCCCCCACTTCGGTGAGGAGGACTGCTTGCGGGGCTGGAACGGGTCCGGCACGATCTTCTTCTCCTACTGCAACCTGAAATGCGTGTTCTGTCAGAACTGGGACATCTCCCAGCAGCAGGCCGGCGTGGAGTGCACCGGGGAGGACGTCGCCCGGCTGGCGCTGCGGTTGCAGGACGCCGGGTGCCACAACATCAACTTCGTGACGCCGGAGCACGTCGTGCCGCAGGTGGTCGAGGCGATCGCCGCGGCGGTGCCGGCCGGGCTGCGGCTGCCGATCGTCTACAACACCAGCGCCTACGACGCGGTTGCCTCGCTGCGGCTCATGGAAGGCCTGGTCGACGTCTACATGCCCGACTTCAAGTTCTGGGAGCCGGCCACGGCGCGCCGGCTGGGCCGTGCGGCGGACTACCCGGAGGTGGCCCGGGCGGCGATTTCGGAGATGCACCGCCAGGTGGGCGACCTCGAGATCGGTCCCCACGGGCTCGCCCGCCGCGGTCTCTTGGTGCGCCATCTGGTCATGCCCGGTCTCGTTGGCGAAGCGGCCGCCATCTTCCGCTGGCTGGCCGAGGAGGTGTCGCCCGCCACGTACGTCAACGTGATGGGCCAGTACCGGCCCGAGCACAGGGTGCCGGGCAAGGAGCGGTACGAGGACATCGACCGCCGCCCGGCGGGCGGCGAGCTGGAGGCGGCGTTCGCGGCGGCTCGCGCCGCCGGGCTGTGGCGCTTCGACGAGCGCCGCTGACCAGCCGCGGCCCCTACGTCGCCCTTCCGGGGACGCGGCGGCAGCGCACGCAGCGTGCGCTGATTGCCGCGAAGACCGTTGCGTGTTGCGGGCCGAGCCGAGCTCGAAGCTCGCCGAGCAGCCGCTCGGACGCGATCGGCTCCCCGCACGACTCGCACCGCGCTGCGCCGCTTCGGGCCAGGGTTGTCCGGCCCGCTGCCAGTGCGCCCGGGTCGACCCGGCGATCCATCGCGATGGCACCGGCGGCGCGTTCGGGGCAGCGTGGCACGCATTGCCCGCAGCCCGTGCAGCGCACTGCGTCGAAGCGGAGTTCCGTGCTCGCCTCGCCCTGCTCGAACGACAGGGCTCCCGTCGGGCAGGTGAGCGCGCACATGCCGCACAGTGTGCAAGCCGCCGGGTCGACCGTCACCACCCCGACCGGGGCCCGCTCGTGGTCCACGGCCGGCAGCGGCATGTCGCTCGCGGAGGCCAGCGCGACCAGCACTGCGGCGCCACCCACCGGTCCGAAGGGGTCCTCGAGCGGCACCGGGTCCCATGGCTCGGGCACCGGCTCGTCGGGCCGCAGCCGGATTCGCTCGGCGGCGCCCAGACCGTCGAGCAACTCGACGGCGAGCCCGGCCGCGCCGTCGGACACGGTATCGAGGCCGAGCGGGCAGCCCGACGCGGCGCACGTCACGAGCGCCACCGCGCCGGCGCCCAGCAGGAGCGGCGCCAGCAGCCAGGTGGTGGTGACCATCGACGTGCACGGAACCCGCACGCCGTACCACCCCGGCGCCGCCACGGAGACGTCGCCGCGGGAGCACAGGTAGGCGATGCCCCGGGGCCCGGCCGCTCCGGACGCCGGTTCGAGCAGCGCGGCCAATTGCGCCTCGAGTTGTGCCGGGGTGACGGCCGGGTTGGTGATCGCTCCGGCCGGGCAGGTGGTCACGCATATGCCGCAGGGCTCGCAGACCGCCCGGTCGTACTCGATCCGCCCGTCGGCCCAGCGGTACGCCCGGCGGGGGCAGGCGTCGACGCAGGCGCGGCAGCCGACGTCGGCCGCGCAGGCGTCGGGGGCGACGTGGGGGGCCGCCAGGTACTCGGGGCGCAGGGCCCGCACCAGGTTGCGCCGGCTGACCTCACGCGGGAAGGCGATCTTGGCGTGGTGCGGCTCGCTGCCGGCGAAGGCCCGTGCCCGGGCGACGGCGGCCGCCGTCAGCAGCGAGAGCCGCTCGGGGTCTCCGGCGGCGTCCTCGAGACGGACGAGCTCCATCCCGAGCGGGTCGATCCCCATTCGGCGGGCCTCGGCCTGCATCCGGGCGAGCGAGTAGTCGCTGCAGCACACCCCCAGTACCAGCCGGCCCGCGCCGCCCGCGGCCTCTGCGATAGCGCCTGGGTGCGCGCAGAGATCGGGGACGATGGTCGCACCGTCCCCGACCTCGGCCGCGGGCGGCGCGAGCCGGCCGCACAGGATCACCGCGACCCTCATGCCGGCAACCGATCCGCCGCCAGTCCTGCAGCCAGCTCCCGGTCGTGCGCGACGAAGACGTCTGCCAGCTCGACGAGCGCGCGGTAGAACCCTGCGGCCGTCGCCGCCCGGACTCGGGCTGCAAAGGCCGGGAACCACCGTGCCAGGTGGCCCTCGAGGAACGCGAGCTGCTCGTCCACTGCGTTCGCCGCCACGCCCTCGTGCTCCCGCTCCCGTGCGCCGGCTTCCAGCGCGCACAGATGTGCCAGCAGCTCGAGCTGGGGAGCGGCCTCGTCGGCCGCGTAGGCCTGGCCGGCGGTGAACCGCAGCCCCTGCCGGCGGTAGGCGGCCTCGACCGAGGACGCGGAAGTGGCCGCCGCCGCGTGGCGAGCCGAGCCGAGGTAGAAGGACTCGACGGGCGGGCACAGCGCCCGCCCCGAGGTCGCCGTGAACAGCCGCACGTGCTCGACGGCGAGTGCCTCCGGGCCCGGCAGGCGGTCGAGCTCGGCGCGGAGGGCGTGCCATGCCGACGCGAAGGCGAACGCGTCGACGTCTTGCTCGTCGATCAGCTTCGCCGCCGCCCGCAACGCGTCGACGCGAATGGGGCTGGGCGGCAGCAGCGCGCCTGCGCAGAACCGGTAGAGGGCCTGGCGCAGGCGCGCCACGTCTGCCAGCTCGTAGTCGCTCACTCGTCGGTCCGGTCGGGCAGCAGCTCGTAGACCACGGCCGAGGAGAAGGCGACGATCACCCCGACGACGAACAGCAACGGAGCGAATTGGAGCCGGGGGTCGCTGTTGGCGACTGTGTCCTCGCCCCACGGGGCGGCAAGGAAGAAGTAGCTGACGGCCATCAGCACGGCCCCGGCCGCGATGAGTCCCCACGTCCACCATCTACGCATCGGCGGTCACCTCCTCTCTGGTCTCGTCCGGAAGCTCGATGATCGGGATGAACTTCATGAACAACGCGATCACCAGCGCGCCCAGCGCGATCAAGCCCGCCACGACGGCGTACTCGACCCACGTCGGCGCGTAGCTGCCGGCTTCGTAGGGCAGGAGCTGGCCGTGCGTTTGCGACGGCACGGCAATCAGGTAGCGCTTTCCGATGGCGGCCAGGTTGACCGCCACCCCGCTCGCCACCAGCAGGCCGATGCTCCACCGGCGGGCGACGGCCTGCCAGGCGAGCGCCGCCAGCGGGAGGACGAGCAGCGCCACCGAGGTCCAGAAGAGCCAGGCGTAGTCACCGGTCAGCATCTGCCGGGTGACGTCCACCTCCCGCTCGCCGGCCGCATACGTGCCGGTGAGCAGCTCGGTCGCGAGGAAGTACAGGTACACGATCAGCATCACGAGCAGGAACCTGCCGAGCCAGCCGAAGACTTTCTCGGTGAGGCAGTCCTCCCCGCCGCAGCTGCGCCGCACGATGGCGGCCAGCACGATCAGCAGGCCGATGCCCGAGACGCCCGCCAGCACCACGAACCCGGGTGCCTGGAGGGCGCTGTACCACCCGGGCCGGCCGACCTGGAGGCCGAACACGAACCCGAGGGTCGAGTGGGCGATGACGAGCAGCGGCAGGATCGCCAGCGCCAGCCAAAAGCTGGCCCGCCGGTGGCGCTCCCGCTCCTCTGGCGTGTCGCGGTAGCCGGCGGCCACGAAGCGGTGCATGCCCTGGAGCTTCGTCGGCTCACGGGCCATAATCGCCGCGTCGCGCCGGCTGCCCAGGTACAGGTACACCAGGCTGGCGAAGAAGTACCCCGCCAGCACCAGCGCGAACG
>JBFJZV010000068.1:0-14903 GCA_041621915.1 Acidimicrobiia bacterium
ACCAGCCTGCTAGTCGCGCCGCATGCCGGCGACCCGCCCCAGCCGATCCTGGAGGGATCCGACCGTGCCTTCGACGTCGGCGCCCGGCGCCCGGTTGTAGACGTACCCGCGCACCCGGGAACCGATCAGGTCGAGGCGGTCGCGCACGGCTTCGAGCTGCGCGGCGGCGCTGTCGTGGCCCACCACCACGATCACCGTCCCGGCGAGGCCGACGACCGTCGTCGCATACGCCACCTGGAGCAGCGGTGGGGTGTCGACGACGATGAGGTCGTAGCGGGCTGCAACATCCGCCAGGAAGCTGCGGACGTCGGCGCGGTTGAAGAACTCCGGCGCGGTCGTATGTCCGAGGCCGCGCGGCAGCAGGTCGAGCGTGTGGCCATGCGACGACTCGATCGTGTAGACGGCCGCCGATACGTCGACCCCGTCGAGGATGCAGTCGACCAGGCCCGTCGCCGGCGACTCGAACGGCAGCAACAACTGGCTGAGCGCCTGGTCGCCGAAGTCGGCATCGAGGGCAAGCACCCGGTGGCCCTGTCGAGCCACGGCTGTCGCCAGGTTCGCGGCGACGGTTGACTTGCCGTCGCCGACGCTCGCCGACGCCACCGCCAGCATCGCTGCGGGGCCCAGCGGATCGCCCGGGCCGCGGTTCGGCAGCTCCACGGCGGCGGCAGCGAACCGGAAGGCTTCTGCGGCCGCCGACCCCGGAGCGTCCGCCACGGGCAGCGGGCTTCGCTCGGTCCCGAAGTCCGGGATCTCGGCGAGCAGCGGGGCATCCAGCAGTGCCTCGGGCTCGGTCCGCTCCGTGATGCGGCGACGCCGGAGGGCCAAGAAGTAGGCGCCGCCGGTGCCGGCGAGCAGCCCGGCGATGGTGCCGAGGCCGATCCAGCGCACCAGCCCCGTACCGGGCTGCTGGGCACGCCGGGCAGGCGAGAACAGCACCACGCCCCCGCCCGCCAGCTCGGCATCGATGACGAGCTGGTCGCGGCGCGCCTCCAGCGCCGTGAGCCGCTGGATCGCCGCGATCTGCTGCTGCTGGAGCGACGCCAGGTCGGGGCGCTCGGCCTCGACCTGGAGGACCAGCAGAATGGCCTCCAGCTGCGACTTGAGTGCATCGCGCTGTGCTTCGATGGAGGGGAATGCCGCCACGCCACCGGCGCCGGGCACGCTGCCGGGCTCCTGCAGGAGCGCGAGCCTGTTGATGACCTCCTCGAACTGCTGCTCGAGCGCGAGCCGGGCCTCGGTCGCCTCGCGGAGGCGGGCGATGCCCTCCTCGATGCCCACCAGCTCCGCCTCCCCCTCGGCAATGGTCTCGTCGAGCTCGTCGAGAGCGGCCTGCGAGCCGCGCACGGCGGCGGCGCGGCGCTCCTCCTCGTACGCGGCAGCGACCAGCGTCGGCACCACCAACGCCGTGTCCGGGTCGGAGTGGCGGTAGGTGATCGTGATCAGCGCGCTGTCGTCGCTCGTGGTCACCTCGACGTCGTCGAGCAGATCGCCGAGCGACAGCTCCACCTGAGGGTCGGCAGCTTCGCCGAGGTCGCGGGCGCGCACCGCGACGGCGGCAGACCGCATGATCGATGCTTGCGTCTCGACGTAGCGGGCCCCTTCCGCCGACTGCGTGCGCTCGAACACCGCAGCCGACCGGGGATCCTCGACGACGATCTCGGCGGAGGCCACGAACTCGCCTCCCCCCATGAGCGCGGCAAGGGCCCCCAGCACGGCGCCGGCCGCCAGGAATGCCGCCACGAGATTGCGGTACCGCCAGGCGGCGGCCGTGACGGTTGGTTCGCTGACCGAGGATTGCTGGAGAGTCACCATACTGCTGCCGGGCTTGGCGTCGGTGGCGTGGAGCCTAGCCAGGGGCCGGGGCCATTCACCTCCACGGGCGCACGACGATCCATGTCTTTAGAGTAGCCGCAATGACCACTCAACGTAGCGACGAGCAGCACATGGCTGGGGCCTACCAGCGCTGGGGCAAGCGGGCGCTCGACCTGGTGCTCGGGTCGCTGGCGCTGGTGCTGGCCGCCCCCCTGCTGGCGGTCGCGGCACTCGCCGTGTGGCTGACGCTCGGCAGGCCCGTGCTCTTCCTCCAGCGCCGCATCGGCCAGGGTGGCCGTGAGTTCACCTGCGTGAAGTTCCGCACGATGCAGCCAGACCGCCGCCGCGACGAGCCGGGCCGAGCACCGGGGCCCGAGCGCCGCATCAACCACAAGTCCGCCGCCGACCCCCGCCTCACCCGGCTGGGCCGCCTGATGCGCGCGAGCAGCGTTGACGAGCTGCCGCAGCTCGTCAACGTGCTGCGAGGCGACATGAGCCTCGTCGGGCCGCGACCCGAGCTGCCCGCCGTCGTCGCCCGGTACGAGCCGTGGCAGCATCGCCGGCATGCCGTGAAGCCCGGCATGACCGGCCTGTGGCAGATCTCCGCCAGGGCGGACACCGCGATGCACGAGGCCACCGCTATCGACCTCGACTACGTCGACCGCATCGGCCTTCGCCTCGACCTCGAGATCCTGGCCCGTACCATCCCCGCACTGCTCACCCAACGAGGAACGTGAAGGAAGGTTCATGCACATCTTGCTGCTCGGCGCCGGGGGCTTCCTGGGCTCGCACATCGCAGAGGCGCTCATCAACCAGGCGGCCCACGACGTGGTCGGCCTCGACATCGACGATGACAAGCTGGACGGGATCGGCGGGCCCAACTTCCGGTTCGTCCGCGGCGACGTCCGGGACGCCACGCAGGTCGAGGAGCTCGCCGCCGGCGTCGACGTGGTCGTGGACCTGGTCTCGTACGCCAACCCCAGCATCTACGTCACCCAGCCGCTGGAAGTCTTCGACCTCAACTTCCGGTCCAACCTGGCCGTCGCCGACTTCTGCGTGGCACACGACATACGGCTGATCCAGTTCTCCACATCGGAGGTCTACGGTCGGCCGCTCGAACCGACCTACCGGGAGGACGCCAGCCCGTTGGTCATGGGCCCGGTCACCAAGCAGCGCTGGATCTACGCGGCGGCCAAGCAGCTTCTGGAGCGCGTGCTGCACGCCTACGGGCTCGAAGGCCGGCTCGACTACACGATCATCCGGCCCTTCAACGTGATCGGCTCCCGGCTCGACTACCTCGTGCCGGCCGGCACCGTGGGCGGGCCACGGGTGTTCTCTCACTTCATGTCGGCGCTGCTCACCGGTGGGCCCATGTACCTCGTGAACGGTGGGGAGGCGCACCGCTCGTTCACGCACATCGCGGACGCCACCGCCGCAGTCCTCACGGTCCTCGAGCACCCCGGCGCCTCGAAGCAGATCTTCAACCTCGGCAACCCGGCCAACGACATCTCGATCCGCGGCCTGGCGGCGCTCATGCGGGAGCTGTACGAGGAGCTGACCGGCGCGACCTCCGCCACCGAGTTGGTCGAGATCAGCGGCGACGACTTCTACGGGGAAGGCTACGAGGACACCAACCGCGTCCCCCCCGACGTATCCAAGCTCCGGGCGCTGGGGTGGGAGCCTCGCCACGACCTGCGGACGACCGTCGCCGACGCCATGCGGTACTACCTCGGCGCTGCGAACTCGATCCCCCAGCCCTCGGAGACCGGATAGGGATCGGCGGTCACTCCGGAGGTGCTCGCCGGCCCGCGGCGCGGCGCAGGTGACCGCCCAGCGCGGCCACAGCGGCGGCCCGGTCGATTAGCGGGCCCCGGCCCGGCGGCGGCTGGGACGCCAGGCGGCTGACCGCCTGCCCCAACCGGGCGGCGGTGGCGGACACGCCAGCCGGGGGCACGAGCACCATCCGCTGCGGGTCGGTGGCCTGCCGGGCGATGGTGCCAGCCCCTCCGTGGTCGAGCACGACGGTCGGGACGCCGGTGGCGAGGGCTTCGGCCAGCGCCAGCCCGCCCTCCTCGTAGAGCCCGGTGAACAGCGCGCACGAACAGGTCGCCAGCGCGTCGAGCAGCTCGGACCGCGGCACGCGACCCATCAGCTCCAGCCGGTCGGCGACGCCGAGCCGGTGCGCCAGGCGGGCGACCCGCCGCCGTTCCGGCCCCTCCCCGTACATGCGCAGCCGCACCCCCGGGTCGCACGCAGCGAGGGCGCGCACCGCCAGCCGCGGGCTCTTGCGCGGCTCCAGCGCGCCGGCCCAGATGGCCGGCGCCCCCGGTGTTGGGCGGTACGCGGCCGACGGCTCGACGAACACGGCGTGATTGACCACTGCCGCGCCCGCGGCGACATCGGCCGGCAGCCGTGCGAGCGTGGCCTCGTTCTGGATCAGGCGCACCGCCGCGAGCCGCCAGGTACGCCGGGTGGCGGGGAGGACCGACATGACCCGGACCGACAGCGCGTCGAGCCGCTCGGACAGACGCCCCCCGAGCCCCAGTAGGGGCCGCAGGCCGGGTGGGGCGGTCACCCCGCCCCCGACCGGCCCCCACACACCGGGCACGCCGAGCCGCACCGCCGGGGACGGCAGCCAGAACGCCGCGTAGGTGGCGTGCCACGCCACGTCGACCTGCCCCGCCGCCACCAGGGAACGCCCCCGCCGAGCCGCCCGCCGCAGCCAGGCGAGGTACGCGGCGAACCGCCCGATGCGATGGAAGCGAACGGCGCGCCGCCATCTCGAGTCCGCGACGACCTCCACGGCGAGCCCGGCGCCGGGGTGGGCGGCTGCCCAGGCTCGCAGCGCGGCCTCGTGGCGGGGGCCCACGAGCACGCGGCAGTCGGCGCCCTCGAGGGCGGCCCGCACCAATGCCCACCCGGCCCCGGCTTCGGAGCCGGCGCCGGGCTCGCACTCGTAGGCCACCACGAGCACGCGAAGCCGCCCGGGGGGGGAGGACTCGGTCACCCACGAAGCCTAGAAATCGCGACTCGTCGCAGCCACACGCAACGTCGTAGGGTCCTCTGCCAACACGCCGTCGGTCGGTACGCTGCCGGTGCCCACGGCGGTCTACCGATGCGCTGGCGATAGGGAGTCATCCACCGTGTACAGCAAGTCCCTGGTTTTGGTTGGCGTCCTCGCGCTGCTGACCGTGATGATGGCAACCACTGACAGGGCTCCCTCGGCGGCCAGCTCCGGCCCGCTGGCCGGTGGTGTCGCCCTTGTCGACCAGACGACGGGGATGTGGCACCTCCACGTTGCGGATCGGCCCGGGGCCTCCTTCTACTACGGCAACCCCGGCGACGAGCCGTTCTTCGGCGATTGGGACTGCGACGGTGAGGCGACCCCGGGGCTGTACCGCCGCTCGGACGGGTACGTGTACCTCCGCAACGCCAACACGGCGGGCACGGCGCATGTGAGCTTCTACTTCGGCGACCCCGGCGACTTCCCGCTCGCCGGTGACTTCGACGGCGACGGCTGCGACACGGTGTCGATCTTCCGGCCCGGCGAGAGCCGCGTGTACGTGACGAACCGCCTCGCTGAGGGCGATCGGGGCCTCGGTGCGGCCGACTACTCCTTCCCGTTCGGCGACCCGGGCGACGTCGCGTTCGCCGGTGACTTCGACGGCGACGGTGTGGATACCGTCGCAGGTTTCCGGCCAGGCTCGAACCTGGTGTTCCTCGCCGCCGACCCGTACGGCACCTCGATCGACGAGCCCTTCCACTTCGGCGACCACGGCGATCGGCCGCTGGCGGCCCCGACTCTCGCCGGGCGCGACACCGTGGCGCTGTACCGCCCGGCGGAGCGCCGGCTGATCTTCCGCGACGGCGCCGGCTCGATGCCCCTGCCCGGCGCGGAGCCGGACTGGACGCCGGTCGCCGGCGCCCTACGCGCCCATGCGGCCGCCACCGCCAGCTCGCCGCCCGCATCGAACTCGCCGACGGATGCCACGGTGTACCCGGGAGAGAGCATCCAGGCGGCCGCCAGTGCCCAGCCACCCGGGGCCACGATCGTCATCACGCGGGGAGAGCACCGCCTCCAGCAGGTAGTCCCGAAGTCGGGACAGACGTTCGTCGGGGAGCCCGGGGCGGTGCTGAACGGGTCCCGCCTGCTCACCAGCTTCACGTACGAGGGCGGATGGTGGGTGGCAAGCGGCCAGACCCAGCAGGGCCTGCGCCTCGGCCGCTGCGCCGCCTTCGAGGGCGCGTACTACGACGGCTGCCGCTACCCGGAGGACGTGTTCTACGACGACCGCCCGTTGTGGCAGGTGACCGACCCTGCCCAGCTCGCCCCGGGGCGCTGGCTCTTCGACTACGACAACGACCGGATCCTGCTCGCCGACGACCCGTCCGGGCGCAAGGTCGAGGTCAGCGTCGCAAAGCATGCGTTCTCTTACTGGCGGGCCGGCCAGTCGTGGGACACGGCCATACCCGGGAATGTCACGATCCGGGGCCTCGTCATCGAGAAGTACGCGAGCCCACCGCAGCACGGCGCGATCCAGGCGGGGGGGTACGGCTCGGGAGACCCGCCGGACGGCATGTCGCAGAATTGGCTCATCGAGGGCAACGAGCTGCGCTGGAATCACGGCGCCGGCATCCGCGTCGGCGACGGCACGCTGGTGCGGGACAACTACATCCATCACAACGGCCAGTCCGGCCTCGCATCCGACTCGACAGGCGCCATCGTCGAGGGCAACGAGATCGCCTTCAACAACACCATGGGGTTCGACATCACCCACGGGTCCGGCGGGTTCAAGTTCGGCAAGACCCGCAACCTGACGATCACCGGCAACTACGTCCACCACAACCACGGGCCGGGCTTGTGGGCCGACACCGACAACGTCGGCACGAGGTACCTGCACAACCGGGTCGAGGACAACTCCGGCCCGGGGATCTTCCACGAGGTCAGCTACGACGCAGAGGTCGCCTACAACGAGGTGCATCGCAACGGGTACGCCACGCCGGACTGGTCGTACGGTGCCGGGATCCTGATCGCCCACTCACCCGGCGTCGAGGTGCACCACAATCGGCTGAGCGGCAACGCCGACGGCATCGTAGGCATCGACCAGAACCCGGGGACCGGGGCGTTCGGCCCCTACGTGCTCGACCGGCTGTGGGTGCACGACAACTACGTCGAGATCACCGACGGCTGGGTCGGCGTGACCCAGGACCACGGCGACCCGTCGGTGTTCCAGCGCGACATCCGCTTCGAGCGCAACCGGTACCGGACCGGTGGCCGCAGCCACCCGTTCGCGTGGAACGACCGTGAAGCCAGCCCGGCCGACTGGCTGGGCGCTGGCCACGACCTCGACGGCTCCATCACGTCCTAGGGCGCGGCTCACCGGGCCCTAGCCGGCACCCAACGACTCTTTGCTGTCGACGTGACCGCTCACCGTCGTATTTTTCCCTCAACCGCTCCGCCGGAACAGCCGAATCCAGCCATAGCCGATGCGGGCGGAGGACATCGTGTTGCGGAGGAACTGGGTCACGCTGACCCTACTGCCGCTACTCATCGTGGCATTGTTGAATACTCATGGCGTCCGAGCAGCGCTGGAGGACCACACCGACGTCCTGGGCCTGGTCGATCCGGCGACGGGGCGCTGGTACCTCGGCATCGGCGCCGGCGACGTCGACGCGTTCTATTACGGCGATCCGGGCGACGAGCCGTTCCTCGGCGACTGGGACTGCGACGGCGTGGACACGCCCGGCCTCTACCGCAAGCTCGACGGGCACGTGTACCTGCGCAACTCGAACTCGGCCGGCGTCGCCGACGTCAGGTTCTACTTCGGCGACCCGGGCGACCATCCGCTGGCCGGCGACTTCGACGGCGACGGCTGTGACACCGTGTCCCTGTACCGGCCGGCGACCGGCCACGTGTACATCATCAACCGGCTCGGGAGCGGCGCTCGCGGCCTCGGTGCGGCCGACGCCGCCTACCGGGTCGGCGAGCCCGGAGACGTGCCGTTCGCCGGCGACTTCGACGGCGACGGCATCGACACCGTGGGCACCGTGCGCCCCGGAGCAGGCATCGTCGAGCTGCGCAACCGCCACGGTGGAGGCGCGGACGTGCGCTTCACCTTCGGCGATCCTGGGGACCAGCCGGTCGCCGGCACGTGGCGGGGAACGACCGACACGATCGGCGTCTTCCGCCCGGCGGCGGCGACCTTCCACCTACGCCATGCGAACCGCAGTGGCCCGGCCGACGCGACGGTCACGTGGGGGCAGCCGGGGTGGGTGCCGGTCGCCGGGCGGGTGACCGGGACCCCCCGGCGGCCGGCGGCACGGACCGCCGGCGGCCCGGCGCCGGAGCCCACCCCGACGACGCTCCCTCCACCGCCGCAGCCCACCCCAGCCCCGCCGGACCCGGCCCCGCCCGCTCCGCCCGACCCGGCCCCGCCCGACCCGGCCCCGCCCGCTTCGCCCGACCCGGCCCTGCCCCCCACTCCTCCGCCGACCAACACGCCCACCGATGCCGTCGTGTACGTCGGGGAACAGATCCAGGATGCGGTCGACGCCAACCCGCCGGGAGCGGAGATCACGATCATGCCCGGCGTGCACCGCCTCCAGCGGGTCGTCCCGAAGGACGGCCAGACGTTCACCGGCGAGCCCGGTGCGGTGCTGAGCGGAGCGCAGGTGCTCACCGGCTTCGTGCGGGAAGGCGAGGCATGGGTGATCGACGGGCAGGACCAGCAGGGGCTCGTCCACGGTGAATGCGACCCGCTCCCGGACGGATCGCCGTATGACGGCTGTCGGCACCCGGAAGGCCTGTTCATGGACGACATGCCGATGTGGCAGGTCACCTCGCACGCCGACCTCGGCCCGGGCCGGTGGTACTTCGACTACGCCGCCGACCGCATCTACGTCGGCGACGACCCCACCGGCCGCACCGTCGAAACGAGCGTTACCCCGCACGCGTTCGCCGCGTGGCACCCCGGCATGGGCGAAAGCTACGTGGCCGACGTGACGATCCGCGGGCTGGTCGTGGAGAAGTACGCCAACCCGGCCCAGTCCGGGGCCGTGCAGGCCGCCGGCGCCGACGACGGCAACGTCGGTCAAGGGCTGTCGTCGGGATGGACGATCGCCGACAGCGAGATCCGGCTCAACCACGGCGCCGGAGTCCGCACCGGCCACGGAACCCGCCTGACGGGCAACCGCATCCACCACAACGGCCACCTCGGCGTGTCGGTGCGCGGCACCGGGGTCGAGGTGAGCGGGAACGAGATATCGCACAACAACACGGCCGGCTTCGCCATCGAATGGGAGGCGGGCGGGCTCAAGGCGACGGCCACCCGCGACCTCGTGGTGCGCGGCAACCACGTCCACCACAATCACGGGTTCGGGCTGTGGACCGACATCGAGAACATCGACACGCTGTACGAGGGCAACACAGTGACCGACAACTTCGGCGCAGGGATCTTCCACGAGATCAGCTACGCCGCCAGGGTGATCGACAACGTCGTGACCGGCAACGGGTTCGGCACCCACGAGTGGTTCTACGGCGCGGGCATCCTCATCGCCCACTCCCCCGACGTCGAGGTCGCCGGGAACCACGTCGCCGGGAACGCCGATGGCATCGCCGGCATCCAGCAGGCGCGGGGCGAGGGCGCCCACGGCCCCCACCGGCTGGACAACCTGTGGGTCCACGACAACCACGTAGTGCTGACGTCGGGCTTCCACGGCGTCGGCCAGGACATCGGCGACCTGGGCGTGTTTGACCGCAACATCCGCTTCGAGCGCAACGTCTACGAGGTCGACGGCGTGGCGGCGCCCTTTGCCTGGGAGAACCGGAGCATCACCGCCGACGAGTGGCACGCCTTCGGCCACGACATCTCAACGAGCTGAGCCGGCCCGGGCCGGCACCGCGGCCCGGCGCCCCATGCCCGCCACCAGCGCGGCGCCGAACCCGGCCAGCGACCAGAACCACACGCCAACCTGGGGGCCTTCGAGGGTCGGGTCGAAGATGGCGTTGACGAGCATGCCGGCCACGGCGGCCAGGGCCCACGCAGCCAGCGCCGCCTGCGACCCGGGTACGACGTCGTGCCGGGGGCCGACGCGGCTGCCCACGGCCCCGAACCACACGAGCCACAACAGGCCCCACGCCACCATCCCGGAGACACCCATCCGCGCCAGGACGTCGAGATGGGAGTTGTGCGGGCTGCGCAGGGGCTGCTCCCCCTCGCCCTCGACGCCGTACTCCTCACCGAGGTTCGGCCCGAATCCCCACCCCGTGACGAACAGGTCCCCGTACGCGACGTCGTCGAACACCGCACCCCACAGCTCCAGCCGCCACGCCACCGTCCCGGTGAGGTCGTGGTCCTCCTCCGCTCCCAGCAGGCTCTGGGCGTTGGCGAGCATCTGCTGGGCGGACACCTCCCTGGCCCCCAGGTTGACCCGGAGGTCGAGGGCGAGCGCCACCGCCAGCAGCGCGCCGAGCGTGAAGACGGCTGCATAGACGAGCTGCCCGCGCTCACGGAGGAACACCATCGTGATGAGCAGGATCGTCAGCGCCGCTAGCAGGCCGCCGCGATTCTGCGACCCGGCGACGAAGACCCCCACCAGGCCCACCGCGGTGAGCACCCGCACGTGCGACGGCACCCGCCCCCGGGGGCGGTCCTCGGCGAGCCACAGGAATGCGATCGCCAGCGCCGCGTGCACCGCGAAGTCGCCGGGCTTGAACGAGAAGAGGCTGGTGTCGCTGTCCGGCAGGTCCGGAACCGCATCGCTGAAGCCCCGGTCCAGCGCCACCGCCACCGGCGCCCACAACAGGAACAAGGGCAGAACCCTCCGGTACGCCCGCAGCATGCGGGCGCGGAGCCCGGCGTCGGCCGCCAGCGCCGCGGCCAGCAGCACCGCGAACGTGCCGTAGTACCAGATCGCCGAGTCGCGCACTGCGTCGAGTCCGTAGCGGGGCAGGCCCCAGATCAGGCCGACGAACCCGATCGCCATGAACGCGACGAGCACCTTGAGCGGGGGCGACCGCCGGACGACTGCCGCGGTCCTGCCCCACCGCAGCGCCTCGAACACGCCGACCGCCAGCACGATCTCGCCGAAGAACACGGGGATCCCGGGCACGTGGATCCAGGCAAACGTCCTGTTGAAGAACAGGTAGCCGCCGAGCACGAAGATGAGGAGCGTCCCGAACAGGCGGAACGGCTCCCGTCGCCGGACGCCGGTGGCCGGGCGCGTCACGTCTCACCGCCGGGCGCATGCCCGGTGCCTGGAGCGCCGTAGAGCGAGCGCTGGACTGGGCGCAGCCCGGCCAGACGCGCCACCCCGTAGGCGAGCAGGCTCCAGGGCACCGCGTGGGACCCCAGGAAGCCGGCGGCGCCGCCCAGCGCGCCGCGGATCCCGCCGGAGAGCGTCTCCACGGCGGCCAGGGGTGCCTCCCGCCGGCCTCCGATCAGCTCCGACCAGGGGGGGACGCCCAGCACTGCGACGGTGTTGGCGACGATGGTCAGCATCACCAGCCCGCCCACGACGTAGGCCTTCGGGATGACGTACGTCGCCGGGTTCCAGAACACGTCGAATCCCACCAGCCCAATGTACGCCGCGGATGGGACCACGATCAACAGCGCGTAGATGCGTGCGTAGTGCGCCGCCTTGTCGCTGTCCCGGGCGGCGCCTGCCTCCATCGACCTCGGCCCGAGCACCGCCTGGATCCCGGTCGCAAGGACGTATACCGGCTGGGCGACGACCCGGGCCGCCTCGGCAAACCCGAGCGCCGCCGAGCCGGCGATCGCGCTGACCAGCGCCGAGGCGACGAACCCGCCGGCGGCCGGCGCCGTCCCCGCGACGACCAGCCACCGGCCGGACCTCGCCAGCGTGCCGAAGCCGAGGGTGATCGCCACCTCGGCGTCACCGAGCCGGGCGACGAGCGCCAGCCCGACGCCGAGCGAGGCGACGTTCGCCCCCGCGAGGGCACCGAAGGGCACCCACGCCTGCCCGACGTCCAGCACGGTGAGGACGCCGAGGATGGCGAGCGTCCCAGCCACCTGCACGGCCGAGACGACGGCCGCCGCCCAGGAGCTGCCCGCCACATGATGCATGCGGCGCACGTGGTCCTGGATCGGCGAGAGGAACGCGAGGACGACGCCGGTGACCGTGAACGCGACGAGGTCGGCGGTCGCCAGCCCAGGGGGCGTGACCAGCGCGGTCCCGGCCAGCAGGACGGCCAGAGCGGCGGTCGGCGCGGCGCCGAGCCGCAGGCTGCGGGCCACCACCCCGAGACGGGCCGGGCCCGCATACGCGAGGGCGGCGACCTCCGCGGGTATGTAGAGGAGCTGGGCCGCCACAGCCGACACGGTGATGAACGCCATGAAGTAGAGCGCGTAGACCCCCAGCAACTCGGGTGCGAAGACCGCCGACGCGTAGAGCGCGGTCGCGAAGGTCGCCAGTGAGGCCAACGACGAGTCGATCACGCCCGCCGGCAGCGCTCGCGACAACCTGGCCGGCACGGGCCTGGGGACGGGCCGGTCGCTCACGGTCGGGCCGAGGCGGCGAGGTGATCGGCAGTCCGCAGTGCCAGCGCCACGATCGTCAACAGCGGGTTGGCGAACCCGATGCTCGGGAACACCGAGCCGTCGGCGGCGTACAAGTTGGCCACACCGTGAACCCGGCCGTGGCGGTCCACCACGCCCCGCCGGGGATCGGCGCTCATCCGGGCCGTGCCGAGCTGGTGATGCCCGCCGTCGAGACGGCGCGCCGGAGGCGGCCCGTCGGAGCGCAACCACGGCACCGGCTCGACCCGGCCGATCCCGGCCCGCTCGAGCTTGGCGCCGATGAGCTCCACCGAATGCAGCATCGACTCCCGGTCGACGTCGGCGAGCCTCCAGTCGAGCTGCAGCCGGTGCGCCCCGAACCGGTCGCGCCGGTCCGACAGGGTCACCCGGCTCTCCCGGTTGGGCGCCTGCTCGGCCTGCGCGTAGAGGCCGAGGACGACCGGCCGGCGCATCACCTCCCGATACACCGTCCCGGCGAGCCCGGCGGGATGGCGGGCGATCTCGCGCAGATGCTCGCCGAAGCCGTCCGGCACGGCCCCCTGCCGGATCTGCGCGAGCAGCCGCCGCGGCGATCGGGCGTTCGACAGGAGCAGCGCCAGCGACCAGTACGCCCCGTCCGGCCCGCCCTCCCGGGGCTCGGGCACCAGGTGGAGGGCCAGGTTGAGCAGACCGTGCTCACGCAGCGCCCGCTCGTGGAGGGCATAGCCGACCTTGATTCCGTGCACCGGGCGGCGGAGCTGCAGACGCGCCCGCGCCCCTCGCCACCCGCCGGCGTCGAGCGCCGCGATGGGGGACCGCCGGCCGGGTGCGGCATCGGCGATCCGCATTACTCCGACGACGCCATGGGGGTGGTCGGCGAAGTATCGGCCGACGTTCCCGTGTTGGTTGCCGACGCCGTCGGGGTGGCCCCCGCGGCTGAGCAGCAGCAGCCGCGCCGTCTCGAGCGCACCGGCGGCCAGCACGTAGCGGCCGGCCGCGACCTCGAACCGCCCCCCATCCCCCCGGGCAACCTGCGCCGCCGTGACCCGGGAGCCGTCGGAGGTCACGGTCAGCTCGAGGACGGTGGCGTGCAGGTAGACCGTCACGTCCTGCGCCGCCTCCAGCTCCTCCCGGTAGGCCTCTCCGAACTTCACGGGAGGGCTGCCCTGCCAAACCACCGTGCGGATGTCGCCCCCGACGATCGGCGGCCGGTACGGGGCGGGGACCGCGTCGCCCCAGGACCCGGGGTCGAACCGGTCGGGGGCCACGCGGCAGACCTCCGCGGCGGGCCGGTAGTACGGGCTCAGCTCGTCGTACGCCAGCGGCCAGCCCATGTCCGGGACCCCGGACCGCGGTTCGAAGTCGACCGGGTCGAGCGGCCGGCACCAGCCCGCCCACCGGTGGGTGGTCCCGCCCAGGCGCCGGTAGCGGGTCTCATCGAGCGGGTAGTACGGCCTCCCGACCGCATCGCCGTGATTCAGGGTCTGGGCGTCCGGCTCCTCCTCGAGCCCGCCGCTCTCGAGCACGACGACGTCGAGTCCGCGGCCCCGAAGGGCGCGGGCGAGGGTGATGCCGGCAGCGCCGGCCCCCACCAGGCACACGTCGGTGCGGATGACCGATCCCGCCGGGATGTCGCTCGCATCACGAAGCACGCTGGACGTCCTCTCGGGCCGGCGACGAGCGTACCGTTCGGGCGGTCAGTTCGGCGCGTCGACGAGACGGGGCGGCCGCAGCAGCACGGCGAGCACGAACGCCGGGTTGTTGCGCAGGTAGCGCCGCCACAGGCGCCGCGGCTCGCGGTACACGCGATACAACCACTCCAGGCCCCGCCGCCGCATCCAGGCGGGCGCCTGCCGCAACAGGCCGGCGTGGATGTCGAACGCGGCGCCGACGCCCAGCAGCGCCGCCGCCGACAGCCGGGGGCGGAACTCCGCCATCCACCGCTCCTGCTTGGGGGTGCTGAGCCCCACCCAAACGAGGTCCGGGCGGGCGTCCTCGATGCGGCGGACGACGGCCTCCTGCTCGTCGCCGGTCAGCGGACGGAACGGGGGCGAGTAGGTGCCGCACACCTGCAGACCGGGGAAGCGCTGCCACAGCCTGGCGGCCAGGGCGTCGGGCACGCCCTCCTTGCCCCCGTAGAAGAACGAGCGCCACCCCTCCTCCTCGGCGCGGGCGAGCACCGCCACCATCAGGTCGGGGCCGTACACCCGCTCGACGTGCTTGGCGCCCGCCCAATGCGCGCACCACACGGCGGGCATGCCGTCCGGCGTCACCAGCCCGGCCTCCGCATGGATGCGGCGCAGCTCGGGATCCCGGCGGGACTCCATGATCCCGTGGACACCCGTCACGCACACGTAGTGCCGCTCCCCCGCTGCGATCCAGCGCGAGATCTCGACTACCGCGCCGGGCATGTCGACTGCGCTGACCGGAGTGCCGAGGATGTCGACCCTGCCGATCCCGCTGCGAGCTCCACCAGCCGCGCTCAGCCGCCCGCCACCATCTTCTCGATCCAGCGGTAGGTGGGCACCAGCCCCTCCTCGAGCGGCGTGGACGGCTCCCATCCGAGCACCT
>JBFJZV010000069.1:0-14840 GCA_041621915.1 Acidimicrobiia bacterium
CCTCGACGAGCCGTCGATCGGCCTGCACCAGCGCGACAACAAGCGGCTCATCGAGACGCTGGTGCGGCTGCGGGACCTGGGCAACACGCTGATCGTCGTCGAGCACGACGAGGAGACGGTGCGCACCGCCGACCACGTCGTCGACATCGGGCCGGGGGCGGGGGAGCACGGCGGGCGGATCGTCGCCGAGGGCACCCTCGACGACATCATGGCCGAGCCGGCTTCGATCACCGGCGACTACCTGGCCGGGCGGCGCGCGATCCCGGTGCCCGACGCCCGCCGGCTGCCCGACGGGCGGGCGATCGAGGTGGTGCAGGCCGAGGAGAACAACCTCAAGGACATCGACGTCGAGTTCCCGCTCGGGTTGTTCGTGGCCGTCACCGGCGTGTCGGGCAGCGGCAAGTCGACGCTGGTCGAGGAGATCCTGTCGAAGGCGCTGCGGTCGAAGCTGTACCGCACCCGGGAGGCGCCCGGGCTGCACCGCCGGGTGACCGGGGCCGAGGAGATCGACAAGTGCATCGACATCGACCAGTCGCCCATCGGGCGGACGCCGCGGTCGAACCCGGCGACCTACACCGGGGTGTTCGACCGCATCCGGGAGCTGTTCGCGTCGACCCCGGACGCCAAGATGCGCGGCTACAAGCCGGGGCGGTTCTCGTTCAACGTCAGCGGCGGGCGCTGCGACGCCTGCAAGGGCGACGGCACCATCAAGATCGAGATGCACTTCCTGCCCGACGTGTACATCCCGTGCGAGGTGTGCAAGGGCCAGCGCTACAACCGGGAGACGCTGGAGATCCTGTGGAAGGGCCACACGATCTCCGACGTGCTCGACATGTCGGTGACCGAGGCGCTGCGGTTCTTCGAGAACCAGCCGCGCATCGCCCGCATCCTGCAGACCCTCAGCGACGTGGGGCTCGGGTACATCCGGTTGGGGCAGCCGGCACCCACGCTGTCCGGCGGCGAGGCGCAGCGGGTGAAGCTGTCGTCCGAGCTGGGAAAGCGCTCCACGGGCCGCACCTTCTACATCCTCGACGAGCCCACCACGGGCCTCCACTTCGAGGACGTCCGCAAGCTGCTCCAGGTGCTCCACCGCCTGGTCGACGCCGGGAACACGGTCGTGGTCATCGAGCACAACCTGGACGTGATCAAGTCCGCCGACTGGCTGATCGACCTGGGCCCGGAGGGCGGCGACGAGGGCGGCCGGGTGGTCGCCCAGGGCTCGCCCGAGGCGGTCGCCCAGGTCGGCGAGAGCTACACGGGCAAGTTCCTGCGCGAGGTGCTGCCGTGAGGCGGCACCCGGGCGACACGGTGCTGCCGTGAGGCGGCACCCGGGCGACACGCTGCTGCCGTGAGGCAGCACGCAGAGCACAGCCCGCTCTAGCTCAGCCGCCGGGCTCGCCGCCGATCAGTTCCGAGACGGTGCCCGTCACCTCGAGCGGGCGCACGATGGCGGTCCCGGGCTCACCGCTTCCCACTACGGTGCCGGCGGCGACGATCCGCCCCGGCTCCACGGCCACCAGGTGCCGGAGCCACACGTCGTCGTAGCGGGCCAGCTCGTGCCACCGCACGCCGGCGACTGACCCGACCACCAGCACCCCCGTGGGCTCGGCATACCGCTCGGCCGGGTCGACCGGCGCCAGGCCGATCATCCCGCCGTCGATCTCGGCCACTGCCATCGGTGCAGGCCCGACCACCGCCTTCGCCTCCCATCGCTCGCCGCCGGCGCTCCGGCGAGTCACGGAATGGGCCGCCGGCGTGATCTCCCCGCCGCCCAGCGTGGCATGGCTCCACCATGCGTGGAGGTAGCCGCCGACCGTTGCGCTGCCGACGAAGGTCACGTTCACCATCTGGCCCTCGCTGTCCGCGCCCTGCGACGCGATCACCGATGCGAGGTCGTGCTCTGCCCATCCGCCCTCGGGCTGTTCCTCGTAGGCGACGATCCGGGTACCACCGGCCGCGAAGACGACGGCCCGGCCCTCGACGGTGGCGATCCCTCGAGCGTGGACGGGCTCGACGCCGTGGGCGCCCACCACCGCCACCTCCCATGTCTGCCCGTCGGTCGAGCGCCACACAGCGGTGTGGAACGCCTCGTCGAAGCTCGTGGGGGTCGAGATGCCGGCCGCCAGGAAGTCGCCGCCGTCTAGCCCCGCCACCTGCTGCACCACATGCTGGGTGTGGCCGGCGGGCACCGGCACGGCCACGGGCGCCCACGTCGCGCCCCGGTCGGCTGAGCGGTACACGGTGGTGCCGTCGCCGCCGCTGGCGCCGATGGCGAGGTGGATCTCTCCCGCGGTCGCTTGTGGACCGAGGTCGTCGGGACCGAACGCCTCGGCTGCCACTGTCCATTCCCGCCCGTCGAGGCCGGCGGTCAGCACCTGCGGGACGATCGGGTCGAAACCGCGGGACGCCATCGCGACGATTCGGTCGCCGGTAATGGCCAGCGAGTTGAGCCGCAGCGAGCCCAGCTCGACGTCGGGCCCGGCGACCAACCCGTTGCCGAGCGGTGGAGGCGAGGCGGGTGGCGCCGCCGGGGCGAGGTCGTCCCGGCCGCCGTTGCGGAGCAGCGCCGGCACGGCCACCGCCGTCACCACGACGAGGGCGGCGGCGGCGGCCACAGCGAGCGCTCCCACCGGCCGGCGCCGGCGCGGCGGGGCGGCGTCGGGCAGGGCGGCGACGGCGCGGCGCACGTCGTGGCCGGCACGGGTGAGCTGATCTTCGGTGAGATTGGTCACGGCGTCTCCTCGAGTTCGGCGGCGAGTGCCTGGTGGGCTCGCCGGAGGTGCGTGTAGACCGAGTCGCGGGAGATGCCGAGCACCTCGGCGATCTCCTCCGGGGTGAGCTGTTCGACGTACCGCAGCGCGACGGCCTGGGCCTGCCGCTTCGGCAGGGCTCGGACCAGCGCCCAGAGGTCGGCGGACTCGTCCGGCAGCTCGGTCGGCCGCACGCGCCTGAAGCCCAGCGATGCGATCGCCTTGGCCTCGGCGACCCGCCGCCTGACTGTCGACACGGCGCGATTGGCGACGACCCGCCGTACCCAGGCGCCGGGGTTGTCGTACCCGCCGATCTCGTCCCAGCGCCGGTATGCGGCGACGAAGGCCTCCTGGGCGAGATCCTCGCATGCCAGCCGGCTACCGGACAGCGCGTAGGCGAGGCCGATGACGGCACGGCGCTCCCGCCGGAAGAACGCGTCGAACGGCTCCTGGGCGCGGAGCGCGTCAGCCTGTTGGTGTTCCTGGTCGATCATGCCCGTCACTCGCACGCGGGGCCCGGGATTGTGACAAGCTCTCGCCCTATGCACGATTGGGAGTCGCTGGCCGGCTGGTGGCAGGCGGAGGTCGCGGCCGACCCGGCCTACGCAGAGCAGGTGCTGCCGCTGCTGGTCGAGACGCTGCGGCCCGAGGCCGGGCGGCGCTACCTCGACCTCGGGTGCGGGGAGGGCCAGGGCATGCGGGCCGTCGGCGGCGCGGTGATGGGCTGCGACGTATCGGCGGGGTTGCTGGCGGACGCCAAAGATGCCGGACCGGTGGTGCGCTGCCGGCTGCCCGGCGGTCTGGACTGCTTCCGCTCCGGGGCGTTCGACGGCGCATTCGCGGTCCTGGTGCTGGAGCACCTCCCGGACCTCGACGCGTTCTTCCGCGCCGCCCGGCGGGTGGTGCGGTACCAGGGGACGCTGGCGGTGGTCGCCAACCACCCGGCCTTCCTGGCGCCAGGCGCCGGCCCGTTCGTGGACCCGGCCGACGGCGAGGTCCTGTGGCGCTGGGGCGCCTACCTGTGCGCCGGAACCACCGAGGAGCCGGCGGGGGAGCGTCGGGTCACCTTCCACCACCGCCCGCTCGCAGAGCTGCTGACCGCGGCGGGGGAGGCGGGCTGGTCGCTGCGCTGGATGGCCGAGCGGCCCGCCGAGTCGGATGACCCCCTGGTGGCGGCGCAGCGCCACGTCCCGCGGCTGCTGGCCGCGCGGTGGCTGATCACCGACTGAGCTGGTCGGCGGTGCGCCCTCTATCCGACGCCGGCCCGTTCCGGGGACGGGACCAGGCTGGTTCGGAGCTGGGCCGCCGGCCCGACGTCCTGTTCCCCGCCGGCCCCGGATCGCGTCGGCCCTCCGGGTACCATCGGCGGCACCGATGGCTCGCCGCCCCGTTCCCTCCGAGATCCCCGACGCGCCCGGTGCGTACCTGTTCCGCAACCGCCACGGTGAGGTCATGTACGTGGGCAAGGCCAAGTCGCTGCGCAAGCGCGTCGCCAACTACTTCACGACGGGCAACGCCACCCGCACCCAGGCGATGGTCGACGCCAGCGACACGGTCGAGTGGATCGTCGCCGACTCCGAGGTGGCGGCCCTCCACCTCGAGTACAACCTCATCAAGCGCCACCGCCCGCGCTACAACATCCGGCTGCGGGACGACAAGAGCTTCCCGTACCTGGCGATCACCCGCGCCGACGAGTGGCCCCGCGCCGCGGTGCTGAGGGGCAAGCGCCGCAAGGGCACCGAGTACTTCGGGCCGTATGCGCACGCCTACGCCATCCGCCAGACCCTCGACCTGCTCCTCCGGACGTTCCCGGTCAGGACCTGCTCGGACGGGAAGTTCCGGCGCCATGCCGCGCTGGGCCGGCCGTGCCTGCTGTTCCACATCGAGCGGTGCTCGGGACCCTGTGTCGGGGAGGTCGGCGCCGAGGAGTACCAGGAGCACGTCGACGGCCTGGCCGCCTTCCTCAACGGCGAGTCACAGGGCATCGTCGACCGGCTCAGCAAGCAGATGTTCCTCGCCGCCGACGAGCTGGAGTTCGAGCGGGCCGCCCGCCTCCGTGACCAGCTCCAGGCCATCGAGAAGGCGTTGGCCCGCCACGAGGTGGTCACGCCCCGGCCCGAGGATTTCGACCTCGTCGCCGTGGAGGAGGACGACCTGGAGGCGGCGGCGGTCACCCTCAACGTGCGCCGGGGCCGGGTGGTGGGGCGGGCGTCGACGATCGTCGACAAGGTCGAGGACGTGACCACGGGGGAGCTGATCGAGCGGATGTTGCAGCGCCTCTACGGCGACGACGAGCCGCCCCGCCAGGTCCTCGTCCAGGAGCTGCCGCCCGAGCCGGACATCTGGCAGCAGTGGCTGGAGGATCTGCGGGGCACCAAGGTGTCGCTGCGGGTGCCGCAGCGGGGCGCCAAGCGGCGGCTGCTGGAGACGGCCCGCACCAACGCCCGGGAGGAGTTCGCCCGCCACCGGTTGCGCCGCCAGCAGGATCACAACGCCCGCGCCAAGGCGCTCCGCAGCCTCCAGGAGGTGCTCGGCCTGCCGGAGAGCCCGCTGCGGATCGAGGCGTTCGACATCTCCACCATCCAGGGGCGGGACACCGTCGCGTCGATGGTGGTGCTCGAGGACGGGCTGCCCCGCCGCAACCAGTACCGGCGCTTCAAGATCCGGGGCGTCGACGGCCAGGACGATTTCGCGGCGATGGAGGAGGCGGTGCGGCGCCGGTTCATTCGCTACCTGGAGGAGCGGGAGCGCCCGGTGGAGGAGCGCGGCCGGTTTGCCTACCCGCCGTCGCTGGTCCTCGTCGACGGCGGCGCCGGCCAGGTCAGCCGCGCCGTGCAGGTGCTCGAGGAGCTGGACATCGACATCCCCGTCGCCGGGCTCGCCAAGCGCATGGAGGAGGTCTACCTCCCCGGCCGCCCCGAGCCGGTGCGCATCCCACGCGGCGAGGACGCCCTCTACGCCTTGCAGCGCGTGCGGGACGAGGCGCACCGTTTCGCCGTCGAGTACCACCGCAAGCTGCGCGGCAAGCGCATGGTCGACTCGGTGCTCGACGACGTGGCCGGGATCGGTCCCGCCCGCAAGGCGGCGCTGCTCAAGCGCTTCGGCTCGCTGAAGCGGATGCGGGAGGCAAGCCGGACCGACCTCGCCGAGGTCGTGCCGGAGAAGGTCGCCGGTGAGCTGCACCGGGCACTGCACGAGCCGCGATAGCCCATGCGGGCCAGCCCTTACCGCACCGCGTTCGGGGATGGCTTCGTCGTGCACGAAGGTCGCGACATCGTCACGATCGAGCTGCCCGGAGCAGCCGCCCGCGCCACCTCACCGGGCGCACCGCCGAACGTCCGGTCCCTGGTGGAGGCGTTGGAGGCGTACTATGCGGGAAAGGCAAGCCTCGTTGCTCCAGGCTGGATGATCGCCGCTGCAGGGACCACCCCACTCATGAGAGATGTCTACGCCTATGTGTCCCGACTCCGCCCCGGTGAGACCGCCACCTACCGGGAGGTGGCCGAAGCCGTCGGGCGGCCCGGCGCGGCTCGGGCCGTCGGGGCGGCGATGGCCCGCAACCCCTTCCCGCCCGTGATCCCGTGCCACCGGGTGGTCGGGTCCGACGGCAGGCTGCGCGGCTACGGCGGCGGGCTCTCCCAGAAGCGGCGACTGCTGGACATGGAGACTGCGCATGCCCGATGAGCGGCACGTGGTGGTGGTCACCGGCATGTCGGGCGCCGGGCGATCCACGGCGGCGAAGGTGCTCGAGGACCTCGGCTACTTCGTCGTCGACAACGTGCCCGCCGTGCTGATTCCGCCGCTGGTCGAAAACGCCGCCCGGGGCGACAACCCGCGGCCGCAGGTGGCCGTCGCAGTGGACACGCGCGCCGGGCTCGACTTCCACGAGCTCGAGGAGGCGCGTGCCGCTCTGGACACCGCCGGCGTCCCGAACACGCTGCTGTTCCTCGACGCCTCCGACGACACCCTCATCAGCCGCTACGAGGAGAACCGCCGTCCCCACCCGGTGGCCGGCGAGACCCTGGCGGAGTCCATCACCAAAGAGCGGGGGGCGCTGGAAACGCTCCGCGGCGAGTCGGACGTCATCATCGACACCACCGACCGCAGCGTCCACGACCTGCGGCGGGCGGTGGAGGACGCATTCCGCGGCGAGGTGCCCCGCCGGCCGATGAAAATCGCGGTGACGTCGTTCGGCTTCAAGCGGGGGCTGCCGCGTGTGCTCGACCTGCTGTTCGACGTCCGGTTCCTCCCCAACCCGCACTGGGTGGAGGAGCTGAGGCCTCGCACCGGACTCGACCCGCCGGTGCGGCAGTACGTGCTCGGCCAGCCGGACGCCGAAGAGTTCCTCGGGCGCATCACCGACATGCTGGCGTTCCTCCTGCCTCGCTACGAGGAGGAGGGCAAGTCGTACCTCAACATCGGGGTGGGGTGCACGGGCGGCAACCATCGCTCGGTCGCGATCGCCGAGGAGCTGGTGCGCTGGCTGCGCCAGCGCGACATCGACGTGGTCGTCCGGCACCGGGACCTCGGCTCGTGACCACCATGCGGGTGGAGCTCGACCCGCTCCTCGAGTCCCTCGCCGTCGACTTCGAGGGCCCGGCGGTTGTGGCGATCGGCGGGGGCCACGGCCTCGCCCAGGCGCTGCTGGCCGCCCAGGAGTACGCCTACACGCTCACGGCGGTGGTGAGCGTGGCCGACAACGGCGGCTCGTCCGGGCGGCTGGCGCCGGCGCTGGAGATCCCCCCGCCTGGGGACATGCGCCGCTGCCTGCTCGCCCTGACGCCGAAGCCGTCGGTGTGGCGCGATCTGTTCGACTACCGGTTCGACCAGGGCGACGTGGCAGGCCACTCGCTCGGCAACCTCGTCCTCGCCGCCCTCACGGAGATCACGGGTGACTTCGAGGACGCGCTGCGCACCGCCGAGCTGTACCTCGGGGCCGTCGGCACCGTCGTGCCGGTGGCCCGCCGCCCGCTCGACCTGTTGGCGACCATCGACGGGCGCAGCGTCACCGGCCAGGCGGCGATCTCGGAGACCCGCGGCCAGATCACCGACATGCGGACGCTCCCCGAGAGCGCCGAGGCCAACCCGCGGGCTCTCGAGGCGATCGCCGCCGCCGACCAGATCGTGCTCGGCCCCGGCAGCCTCTACACGTCGACGATCGCGGCCCTCAGCGTCCCCGGCGTGGTGGCCGCGATCAACGCCGCCGCGGCGCGGGTGGCGTATGTCTGCAACATGGTCACCCAGGACGGCGAGACCATCGCCATGGACGCCGCGGCCCATGTCGACGCGCTGACCGGGCTGACGGGGCTGAGGAGCCCCGATGCTATCGTCGCCAACGCCTCCCAGGTCGAGGTGCCCGCGCCGCTGGAGGCGGTGCGGCTCGACCCGGAGGCAATGGAGCGCCGGGGCCTGCACGTCATCACGGCCGACCTCGCCGATCCTCGGGCCGGGTGGCCACGTCACGACCCGGTCCGCCTCGGGCTCGTGCTCCGCGAGCTCGCGCACAGCTGACCTCCCACCGAAAGGCACCGATCATGCGAGTGGCCATCAACGGTTTCGGGCGGATCGGCCGGATGTTCTTCCGTGCCGCCCACGCCCGCAACGCCGGGTTCGACATCGTGGCCGTCAACGACCTCACCGACGCCGAGACGCTCGCCTACCTGCTGCGCTACGACAGCGTGCTCGGCCGGTTCGGCGGCACCGTCGAGGTGAAAGACGGCGAGATGATCGTCGACGGCGACTCGTTCCGGATTCACGCCGAGCGTGACCCGGCGGCACTGCCGTGGCAGGAGCTGGGCGTCGACGTCGTCATCGAGAGCACCGGCGTGTTCCGCAGCCGCGAGCAGGTGCAGCAGCACCTCGACGCCGGCGCCAAGTGGGCGATCCTCAGCGCCCCGATGAAGGACGCTCCCGACTACAACATCGTGCTCGGCGTCAACGACGCCGGCTTCGACCCGGAGCAGCACCGCATCATCTCGAACGCGTCGTGCACCACGAACTGCGTCGCACCGATGGTCAAGGTGCTCCACGACGCGTTCGGGGTGGCCCGCGGCACGTTCACCACCGTCCACGCCTACACCAACGACCAAGCTCTGCTCGACATGCCGCACAAGGACCTGCGGCGCGGCCGGGCGGCCGCCGCCAACATCGTGCCCACCAGCACCGGCGCCGGCAAGGCGGTCGGCCTCGTGATGCCCGAGATGGAGGGCAAGCTGGCGGCGAAGGCGCTGCGGGTGCCGGTGCCCGACGGGTCGATCACCGACCTCGTCGTCGAGGTGGAGACCGACGTGGACGAGACCGCAGTCAACGACGCGTTCCGGGCGGCGGCGGGCGGGCCGCTGCAGGGCATTCTCAAGTACAGCGAGGAGCCGCTCGTGTCGTCCGACATCATCGGCGACCCGCACTCGTGCGTGCTCGACGGCCCGTTCACGATGGTCGTCGGCGGCCGGACCGTGAAGGTCTTCGGCTGGTACGACAACGAGTACGGCTACAGCAACCGGCTCGTCGACCTGGTCGAGAAGCTCCCGGCGTGAGCCGGCTGCGGAGGCTGGACGACCTGGAGGTCGCCGGCAAACGGGTGCTGGTGCGCGCCGACCTCAACGTGCCACTCGACGGCGGCGTGGTGAGCGACGATTTCCGCATCCGGGAAGCCGTGCCCAACATCCGGGCGTTGCGGGAACGCGGCGCCCGGGTGGTGGTCGTCGCCAGCCATCTCGGCCGGCCCGAGGGCCGCGATCCGGAGTTCTCGCTGGCGCCGGTGGCCGAGCGGCTCGGCGAGATCGGCGGGTTCGACGTGATCATGGCTGGCGACACGGCGGGGCCGGAGGCGCAGCGCGCCGTCGCGGAGGCGCCCGACGGCGGGATGGTCCTGCTGGAGAACACGCGCTTCGAACCGGGGGAAACCGGGAACGACCCGCACCTGGCGGACGCGCTGGCGAGCCTCGCCGATGCGTTCGTCCTCGACGCGTTCGGCTCGGCGCACCGGGCGCACGCTTCCACGGTCGGGGTCGCCGAGCGGCTGCCCGCCGCGGCGAGTGACCTCGTCGTCGCCGAGGTCGCCGCGCTCACCCGCCTGCTCGAGGATCCGCCGCGGCCGTACGTCGTCGTGCTCGGCGGGGCCAAGGTGTCGGGGAAGCTGGGCGTGATGAAGGCGCTGCTGCCAAAGGTGGACGCGATGCTGGTGGGCGGCGGCATGTGCTTCACGCTCCTCGTTGCCGAGGGCTACCCCGTCGGCGATTCGCTCGTCGACGAATCGAAGCTCGAGGAGGTCGGCGACCTGCTGCGCGGACCGCACGGCGGCCGGGTCATGGTGGCCACCGACGCCGTGGTGGCGTCCGAGTTCTCAGCCGGCGCCGAGCACCAGGTGGTCCCCACGCCCCGCATGCCGGACGGCTGGGTCGGCGTCGACGTCGGGCCGGCGACCACGGAGAGCTTCTCGGAAGTCATACGCAACGCCGGGAGCGTCTTCTGGAACGGCCCGATGGGGGTGTTCGAGTGGGAGGCGTTCCGGGCGGGCACCAGGGCGGTTGCCGAGGCGGTGGCGGCCAGCGACGGGTACACGGTCGTGGGCGGCGGCGACACGGTCGCCGCGCTTCGCGAGTTCGGGCTGGAGGACGCCCCCACCCACGTCTCGACGGGCGGCGGAGCAGGGCTGGAGCTGCTGGAAGGCGAGACGCTGCCGGCGCTCGCCGTGTTGGAGGAAGGGGTCGAGTGAGTCGCAAGAACCTGATGGCAGGCAATTGGAAGATGCACGCCAACCACCTGGAGTCCATCCAGATGGTGCAGAAGCTGTCGTACCGGCTCGACCCTGGCGACTACGAGCGGGTCGACGTGGTCGTGTGCCCGCCGTTCACGGCGCTCCGGTCGGTGCAGACCGTCATCGAGGCCGACCACATGCTCATCCAACTCGGCGCGCAGAACGTCCACCCTGCCGAGTCCGGAGCCTTCACCGGAGAGGTGTCGGCGCCCATGCTCGCCAAGCTCGGCGTGAAGTACGTGATCGTCGGCCACTCCGAGCGCCGGCAGCTCCTCGGCGAGACGGACGAGTTCGTCAACGCCAAGGTCAAGGCGGTGCTCGCCGCCGCCATGACGCCGATCCTCGCAGTCGGGGAGACCCTGGAGGAGCGGGAGGCGGCGCAGACCGAGCAGCGGGTCGAGGGCCAGGTGCGGGCCGGCCTGGCGGGCGTGCCCGCCGGACAGGTCGCGGACCTCGTCATCGCCTACGAGCCGATATGGGCGATCGGCACGGGCCGCACCGCGAGCCCCGACGACGCCGCGGCGGTGATCGGCCATCTGCGCTCCCTGGTCGGCGACGAGTGGGGGAGCGGCGCAGCCGACTTGGTTCGCATCCTCTACGGCGGGTCGATGAACCCGGGCAACGTCGCCGGCCTCATGGCCAAGCGCGACATCGACGGCGGCTTGGTGGGTGGCGCCAGCCTCGACCCCGACAAGTTCGCCTCGGTCGTGCGCTACTGGATGTAGGTTCGGCGCGGCGGGCCGAAACAACCTCAACGACCCCCTGTGAGTGCGGTTGCAGTGCGGTGCCATCGAACACATGTTCGACGCGCTCCCCACAGGTCTCGCCACGATGCCGCCCCGCACTGGCCGCCTCGTTGGCTTCGGTCGACGTGAGCCGGGTGTCGGGCCACGACCAGGTGGTCGTGCTGGGCGCGTGCGAGCGGCACCGCTCCGACTACGCCGGGTTGTCGCACGCCGCCATGGCCGCGATCTCCGACTCGGTCCACGCCGAAGCCGAGGGCGACCCTACGCCGTTCAATGACGACTACGCCGTCTGGGAGGACGCCGCCGCCGAGATCCAGGCGGCGTTGCGGTGGACGAAGCGCAGGCCGAGCGGGAGCTCGGCTTCGCTCAGCTGCTCCGGGAGCGCCTCCCTGCGGTTCATGCGGCGCTGCTGGCGAGCCGGGTCGATGTGCCCCGGGCCCGGGTGCTGGTGTTGGAGACGGGCCACGTGGATGTCGAGGTGGCCCGCGCCGTGGTCGACTCGGTGCTGCACCGGGTCGGGGGGTGGACTACCACACAGCTGAAGCGGAAGCTGCGGAGCCTCTGCATCGCCGCCGACCCCGACGACGCCCAGCAGCGGTACGCCGCGGCCGTCGACGAGCACCGGCACTACGCGCCGCCGCCCCACGGCCACCGAGCGCCGCGGCGTCGAACAAAGCGACGAGACGTGCATCTTCCCTGGCTGTGTCGCCCCCGCCACCGACTGCGACCTCGACCACCGCACCCCATGGTCCCAGGGGGGTCCCACCGACCCGACGAACCTCGGGCACAACTGCGAGATTCACCACACCATTCGCCACGCCGCCGGCTGGACGTACCGCCCGTCCGGCGACAACGACTACATGTGGACCACTCGCCCCGGCCACCGGTACACCACCAGCGGCCAGCCGCCGTAACGGGCCGGTGCCCGTCTGGCGTAGTCACATCGACATGGCGTGGCAGTATCCCCGCATGGGTCGAGCCGGAGCACTTCTCGGCGCAGCACTCCTGCTCGCTGCCGCCTGCGCGGACAGTACCGAGCAGAGTCCTCCCACCACGCGGCCTGCGCCGGACGTGTCGACGGCGACCACGGCCGTCCGCAACCCGGTGACCACGAGCACCACCGTGCCGGAGCCAGCGACCTCTTCTTCGACGACGACCGGTGCCCCGGCACTGGCCGGGCCCGGGTACGGTGGGGAGGCGACGATCATCGTCGACTTGGAGCCCGCCACCCTCAACCCCTACGCGCCGGCTGCCGAGGTGCCGCCGCTGGGGCCGATCGCCCAGCTCTACCTCGTCGGCATCAGCGAGCTCGACGCTTCACTCACCAGAGTGCCCGACGTGCTCGAGGTGCTACCGACCGTGGCCAACGGCGGCGTCACGGTGAACGCCGACGGCACGATGACCGTCCGCTACGCCATCCGGGAAGGATCCCGCTGGGCCGATGGCGAGCCGATCAGCGGCGAGGACTTCCGCTTCACGTTGGAGGCGCTGGCAGGCACCGACCTCGCCCGGCTTCCCTACGAGCTCACCGAGGGAGGCGGGTACGACCTGGTCGCACCCGGGTCGGCCGTGGCCGGGGAGAAGTCGTTCGAGTTCACCCTCACCGAACCGAGCGTCGTCCACGAGCACATGTTCTCCACACTGCTGCCAGCCCACGACGTGGCGGGCACCGACCTCATCACCGACTGGGACGACCGGACGTGGGTGGAGGGCGGTCCGTTCCGGCTGGAGGAGTGGGTGCCCGGTGAGCGGATGACGTTCGTCCGCAACGACGCGTACTGGAAGGCCGACCCAGAGACGGGGCTGGCGCTGCCCTACCTCGACCGAGTCGTGCTCCGGTTCATCCCGGACAACAGCGCGCACCTGCCCGCGTTCCAGCGCCGCGACGCCGACGTTTTCGAGTCGCCGCCGTGGCCCCAGGTGATCGACGCGGTGCGCGAGCTCGGCGGGGACGGCGCCCGGATCGAGGTGCGGGATGGTGTCATATGGGAGCACCTCAGCTTCCAGCTCGGCGAGAACAACGCCAACGAGGGCTCGCTCAACGAGCACCTGGACTTCCGGAGGGCGGTCGCCCATGCCATCAACCGCGACGCCCTCCTCGACCTCGGCATCTGGGCGAACTCCGGCGACCCCCTGTCCAGCTACCTCGACATCGTCGACCCGGCTGCGGCCGGGGACGGCTGGGACCGCTACCCCTACGACCCGGACCGCGCCCGCGAGCTGCTCGGCGGCCTCTGTGCGGAGCTGCAGCGCGACTGCGCCGCCGACCCGCCCCCGGTCGTGCTGTCCACCACCAGCAACGCCGACGAGCGGCCGGCGATCATGCGGGCGGTCGCGGAGATGCTCGCCGAGGTGGGCGTCGCCGCCGAGTTGGACCTGCAGGACTCGACGGTCTTCTTCGGCGACACGATCGACGCCGGGACGTTCGACGTAGGCATATGGGCATGGGTCGGTACGCCCGGGCTGGCGGGACTGGCCGCCATCCATGACCTGTTCGACCCGGAGAGCCCCCCACCCGCCGGCCAGAACTTCTACCGATGGGGCACGCCGGCAGTGACGGAGGCCGACGACCCGCGGTTCGTACAGGGACCCTCGCTGGTCCGCGACGAGCACACCGCCCGGTTCGCCGAGCTCGTCGACCTGATGCACACCACCGTGGACGAGGACGACCTGCGGTCGCTCGCCAGGGAGGCCGAGGAGATCCTCGCCGACCAGGTCGTGATCATCCCGGTGGTGGCACGCGGCTCGGCGCTGGCATGGTGGGCCGACGAGCTGGGCGGCGTGGTGCACAACCCCGGCCAGACCGGGTTCATGTGGAACGTCGAGCAGTGGTACCGAACCGACCGGTGAGCCGAGTCACACCTCGACCTGGCTGCCCACCTCGAACACCTGGCCGGGAGGCAGCCGGAAGTAGCGGGCGGCGCCGACAGCGTTGCGGTGCAGGAGCGAGAAGAGGTGCTCCCGCCAGCGGGTCATCCCGCCGCCGGGGGCCGGCAGCACCGTTTCCCTCCCCAGGAAGTACGTGGCGTCGGCCGGGTCGAAGCCGAACCCGCGGCGCACCGTGTTGGCGAGCGCCGTCGGCACGTCGGCCTCTTCGAGAAAGCCGAAGTGGAGCACGACCTGGAAGAACTCGTCACCGAGGTCGTGGACCGTGGCCCGGCGGGCCGGGGGCACTCTCGGGACGTGCTCGGTCCGTACCGCGACCAGCACGATCGTCTCGTGCAGCACCTCGTTGTGGCGCAGGTTGGCGAGCAACGCGGGTGGGGTCGCTCCCGGCTCGGGGAACAGGTAGACGGCGGTGCCCGGCACCCGGGCCTGGGGGTGGCGGGCGATCGACCCGATGAACCGCTCGATGCTCAACTCGCCGCGATGCAGGCGGGCGGCCACGAGCTCCCGCCCGTGGCGCCAGGTGGTCATCACCGTGAACACGGCCAGGCCCACGACCAGCGGGAACCAGCCGCCGGCGGGAATCTTCAGGGCGTTCGCCGCGAAGAACGCCACGTCCACAAGGAGGAACGCGGCGGTCACCGCGCCCGCCACCGGCCGGCTCCAGCCCCAGCGCTCGCGCATCACCACGTACAGCAGGGC
>JBFJZV010000070.1:0-14828 GCA_041621915.1 Acidimicrobiia bacterium
CACCATCGGCTCCTCGACGTCGTACTCGTCGACGATCTCGCCGACCAGCTCCTCGATGATGTCCTCGATCGTCACCAGGCCGGCCGTGCCGCCGAACTCGTCCACGACGATCGCCAGGTGGACCTGGTTCGCCTGCATCTCCCGCAGCAGCTCGGACACCCGCTTCGTCTCGGGTACGAAGTAGGCGGGGCGCATGAGGTCGGCCACCGTCTTGGGCGGCCCCTCGTGGCGGACGAGCGGCAGCATGTCCTTGGCGTAGAGGATCCCCACGATGTCGTCCACGCCCTCCCCGGTCACCGGGATGCGGGACCGCCCTCCGGACATGACCTGGTCGATAGCGTCGTCGCTGCTGGAGGTGGCCGGCACCACCAGCATGTCGGGGCGCGGCACCATCACCTCCCGGACGATCGCGTCGGTGAACTCGAGCACCGACGAGATCAGCGTCAACTCCTCCTCTTCCTGCCCGTTCTGGGCGGCGGCGTCGTCTTCCTCGGGCTGCTCGTCGTCGTCGACGATGAAGTCGGTCGCCCGGTTGCCCAGCCGGACGGCGCGCGCCAGCGACTTGCTCCACCGGTACGCCAGGCGGCGGGGACGGCGCTTGCCCCAGCTACGCGGCAGGATGTCGCCTGCGACGATCGCCACCACCGCGGCCAGCACCAGCAGGGGGGCTTCCAGCCACTCCGACGCCAGCGAGGTCAGCGCCCAGGCGCCGGGAACTGCGGCGGCGACCAGCAGGCCGGAGTGCACCGTGCCGATCGCGGGCTGCAGCCGGGGCCGGTCCTCCAACAGGTCGGCGACGAGCCGGGCCCGGTCGTCCCCCTCGGCGGCGTCGTGGAGCGCGTCGGCCCGGGGGGTGCGGACCAGGGACGCACCGGCGGCGCGCAGGAGGGCGGCTGCGCAGAGCAGCAGGATCGAGGCAACGAGGGCGAGCACGGCGCTCATGAGCCGGCCGGGGCGGCGCCGGCGGGGGCGAGGTCGGCGAGCAGGGTGCGCTCCCGGGCCTCCATCAGCTCGGCGTCGTCGTCGGTGTCGTGGTCGTATCCGAGCAGGTGCAGCGTCCCGTGCACCACCAGCAATGCCATCTCTGCTTCGAAGGCTACACACCGGCGCGCCGCCGAGTCCCGAACGTACGCCGGGCACACCACGACGTCGCCGAGGTGCAGCGGCGGGCCGCTGCCCACTGCGACCGCGACGCCCGGCTCGAGGTCCTCCAGTGGGAACGACAGCACGTCGGTGGGACCGGGCCGCCCCAGGCTCGCCTCGTTGAGCTCGGCCATGCGGGCCGGGCGCACCAGGTGGAGGTCCGCCCCGGTGCCGTCGGGGAGCCGCTCGGCTGCCAGCACCCCGGCGACCATGGCGCGGTACTCGTCGGTTGGCAGCGGGTCGTCCTGGTCGTCGACGACGGACACGGCGGTCATCGGGCAGCCGCGGGCTGGCGGCCCGGGAAGCCCGGGTACGGGATGCGGGTGTGGTAGTACCCGAGCAGCGCCTCGACGAGTGCCTCCTTAACCTTCGTCAACTCGCCGAACGTCAGCGACGAGTCGTCGAGCTGGCCGTCGTCGACCTTCTCGGCGATGACCTGCTCCACCAGCTTGCGTATCCCGGCGCTGGTCGGGTCCTCGTGCTGCACCAGCGCCCGGGTCGCCCCCTCCACCGAGTCGGCGAGCATGAGGATCGCCATCTCCTTGCGGCGCGGCTTCTCGCCGCGGTGCCGGAAGACCTCTGGGTCGACCCCGGGGTCGTCTGCCAGCGCCTGGTGGTAGAAGTAGCGCATCAGGCCGGTGCCGTGGTGCATCCGGATGCCGTCGGCGACGTCGTCGGGGATCCCGTACTGGCGAGCCAGGCGCAGCCCGTCGGTGACGTGGGAGCGGATGATCTCGGCCGACTCGTCGGTCCTCATGTCGTCGTGGGGATTCGACACGCCGAACTGGTTCTCGATGAAGTAGCGGGGCCGCAGCGTCTTGCCGAGGTCGTGGTAGTAGGCGGCCGCCTGGGCCAGCAGCGGGTTGGCGTTGATCGCCCTGGCTGCCTTGCCGGCGAGGGTGCCGACCAGGATCGAGTGGTTGAACGTCCCGGGCGCCTCCTCCTCGATGCGCCGCAGCGCCGGGTGGTTGCGGTCGGTGAGGTCGAGCAGGGTGAGCGTGGTGGTGATGCGGAACAGGTTCTCGAGGAACGGGAGGATGCCCAGGGCGGCAACGCCCGACACGAGTGCATTGACGAAGGCGATGATCGCCACCCGCCACCACATGTCGTCGCCCTGGAAGAACCACGCGATCGCGGCGGCGAACGGCGCCAGCACGGCCGCGCTCGACAGCACGGCCAGGCGAAGCTGGCGGCGGCTCGACACCGCCGACACGAACGGCACCGGCGCCATCGCGGCGCCGGCGGCGAACAGCGTCACGCCGACGTCGCCGGTGGCGAGGCCGGTGAACACCGCCACCGGGATGGCGAGGAGCGCCGCCGTCCGCGAGTCGAAGAGGATCGCGCCGAGGTAGCCGAACACGGCAGCCGGAACTGCGTAGAGGAACTCGGGTCGGTCGGCGGGAAGGATCTCGGGGATCCGCACCGCGGCGGCCGCGAGCACGACGACCAGCCCGAACAGCGCCACCCGCTTCGGGTCCTCCCACTGCGGCGTCGCGACCCGCCACAGGAAGAACGACGCCAACAGCACCGCCAGCCCGGCGACGGCGGCCAGCGCCTCCAGCCGGGTGCCCTCCTCGGGTTGCAGCAGCCCCAGCGACTGGATCGCCTCGACCTGCACCTCGGTGAGCCGCTCCCCTTCCTCGGCGATCGCCTCGCCGACCACGAACCCCACCGTGATCTCCTCGACGGCCTGCGCGGCTGCGGCCTGGAGCTCGTCCGTAGCCGCCTGGTCGATGCGCTTGTTGGCCTGGAGGAACGTCGCCACCAGGGCCCCGATGCTGGAGCGGGCCAGCACCCGGTCCTCGAAGGTGAGCTGCGGCAGCAGCACCGGCGGCGGGGTGGTGATGAGCTGGCGCTGTACGTCGTCGACGGCGTCGGCGAGGATGCCGCCATCCTCCTGCAGCACCTCGCGGGCGATCTCCAGCGCCTCCAACTCCACCTCGCCGAAGAACTCCGAGCCGCCGGCCGTCTCCGCCTCGAAGCTCGACATCGCCAGGTCGAGCATCGCCTCCCGTACCGCGGGCGGCACCTGCGGCGCAGCGTCCTCCAGCACCGCCGACATCTCCTCGCGGGGAGGCAGGACGAGCGTCGTGGTGGTGACAGGCACCGTCGTGGTCGTGGTCTGCGCGGCGGCGGCCTGGTCGTCGCCTTCGGGCGGCGCGCCTTCATCGCCCTCCGCCGGGAGCTCCTGGGTGGAGGAGGTGGTGGCCGCCGGGTCGATCACGACCGCGTCCACCGGCAGCTCCGCCGGAGGGATGGGCTCGGCGGCCCCCCGCACGTCGGCGAAGAACTGGCGGATGTCGGCGAGTACCGCATTCGTGACCTGCACGTCTTGGAAGTACTGCGTCTCCACCTGCAACCGGGCCTGCTCCCTGGCAGCATCGGTAGCGGCGGCGTCGACGACCTCGGTGCTCTGGGTGGCGAAGAACGTCTGCGGCGAGGCCTCGCCCACGCCGAGCACGGGCGGTGCCTCGGGTGCGCCGCGGCCCACCACGAGCGCCAGGGCCGTGAACACGACGGTGACGCCGATGAACACCAGCCGCAGCGCTCCTGCGTAGCGGTAGCGGCTCACGATCCGCCGTTTTCTTCCTCGAAGCGGCGGTACGCCTCGACGATCGCCGCGACGATGCGGTGCCGGACCACGTCGCGGGCGGTGAGCTCCACGAACGCCACGCCGGCGATGCCCTCGAGGACCCGGGCGGAGGCCCGCAGACCCGACGCCCTGCCGCTGGGCAGGTCGACCTGGGTCACGTCGCCGGTGATGACCATCTTCGAGTTGAACCCCAGCCGGGTCAGGAACATCTTCATCTGCTCGGGCGACGTGTTCTGGGCTTCGTCGAGCACCACGAACGCGTCGTTGAGCGTGCGGCCCCGCATGTACGCCAACGGGGCGATCTCGATGGTCCCGCGCTCCACCAGGCGCTGGGTCTCGTCCGGCCCGGTCATCTCGTACAGCGCGTCGTACAGGGGCCGCAGGTACGGGTCCACCTTGGCGATCAGGTCGCCGGGCAGGAAACCGAGGCGCTCACCGGCCTCCACCGCCGGCCGGGTGAGGATGATGCGGCTCACCAGGCCACCCTGCAGCGCCTCCACCGCGGCGGCCATCGCCAGATAGGTCTTGCCGGTGCCCGCCGGTCCGACGGAGAAGACCAGGGTGTTGTCCCGGATGGCCTCGAGATAGCGCTTCTGGCCGAGCGTCTTGGCCCGCACCACCTTGCCGCGCCCGACCTTGACTCCCTCGGTGAGCACCCCGGAGGGGCTGGGCACCTCGGTGCGGACCATGTCGATCACCCGGCTGACCCGGTCGTCATCGAGCCGCTCTCCTTCTTGCACCAGGATGAGCAGCTCCTCGAAGACGGTGCGGACGTGGTCGGCGTCGCCCTCGGGGGCCGTGATGCTCAGCTCGTTGCCGCGGGCCACGAGGCGCGCCGCAGGGAATGCGTCCTCGACGAGGCGCATGTGGCGGTCGCGTTCGCCCAGCAGTTCGAACATCAAATGGTTGCTGGGGACGCGCAGCTTGACTTCTGCGGGGGGAGCTTGCGTCACGAGGATATCGCTCCGGCGCGGAGCACCAACAGCATGAGAGAGCGGCAGTATATCGATAGTCGGCCGTTGCGCATGGCGCGCTCCCCCGGGCGGCGCCGGCGTCAGACCTCGGCGGTCAGGCCCAGCGTCGAGAGACGCTCGGCGAGGTGCTCGTCGCCCTGGTCGAGCAGCAGCGCCAGCGTGCGGAGGTCGTCACGGCGGATGGTGAGCACCTTGCCGTTGAAATCCTGGCGCATCATCTGTATGGCTCGCAGGAAGCGCTCCAGGAGCACCGCATCGGGCCCCACCAACCGGTCGAGCGAGTTGAGGTCGATCGTGAGCCCGCCGGTGGGCAGCGAAGCGATCGGCGCCTCCTTCTGCTTCTCCTGTGGCAGTAGCTGGGTGATGGGCACCTGGAAGAACGCGCTCAGCCGCTGCAGCCGGGGCAGCGACAAGCTGCGCTCCCCACGCTCATACGCGCCCAGCACGGCGGCTTTGAACTCGCCTTCGGAAAGGCGCTGCACGTCCTGAAGCGACAGGTTGCGCTGCTTGCGAATGGCGCGCAACCGGGCCCCGACCATCTCGTTGTAGGTAGCTGTCATACCTGCTCCCTGATGTGGCCCCGCTCCTCCTGCGCCTTCGCCCATGTTCAGCCCACGCTCGCCATTGTGCCCGTTTCTACCCTTCGCGCGCAAGTTGATGCGCTGCGTTACCACATCATAGTCACGGATCCAGCAGCCTTGCACGATTTCGTCTACGCCCATCGAGAGCCGGGAACCGGCCCACGGCTTGCAGCGCGAGGATCGCCGCAGCCACCGCGGCCGTCTCCGTCCGCAGCACGCGGCGGCCCAGGGAGACGAGCCGGGCATGGGCAGGCGCCTCGCCGTCGGCGAGCCCGCCCTCCGGGCCCACCAACACCGTCACCGGCCCCGATCCCGCCGGCGGCGGCCCCCCTTCCGGATCGGCCACCCACAACGGCCCGGACAGCTCACGGAGCGGGGACGGGCCGTCCACCGCCAGCACGTGGGCGGCGCGGCTCTGCTCGAGCGCCGCGATCGCCCAGGCGGCAGCCTTCGCAGGCTTCGGGGGCCGGGCCTGCCCGTGCTCGGTGATCGCCCACACGAGCCGGTTGACGCCGAGCTCGGCGAGCTTCTCGACGAGGTAGCGGGACCGATCAGCACTCCTCGGCGCAGCCACCGCCAAAGTGACGGCAGGGTCGGGCGCCGGCTCGTCGCGTTCCTCGCCCCGGCGCACCGCCGACCCGTGCACCGTCCCCGAGCCCGTCACACCGGTGCCGTCCGTGTACGTCACCGGGGCGCCTTCCGGTCGGCGAAGCACCTTCAGCAGGTGGTGGGCGGTCGCCGCCGGCAGCTCGATCTCCGGCCGGTCCCACGGCCCCGGGAGGTGGAGATGGGGGACGTGGGCCATTACCGCTTGCGGCGTCGCCGGCGCTTCGGCTGGTCGAGCCGCTCGCCGCGCAATCGGGCGTACTCCTCGAGCGCGGCCCGCTCAGCCTCGCTGAGGTCGGACGGCACCTCGACCGCCACCTCAACGAACAGGTCGCCGCGGCCGCGCCGCTGCAGGCGGGGCATCCCGGCGCCGGGCAGCCGGATCACCGTGGCCGGCTGCGTGCCGGGCTCGATCGTGACCGTCTCCTGCTCGCCGCCGAGCAGCGGGACGTCGACGGTGGTGCCGAGCGAGGCCTGAGCCACGCCGAGACGCACCACGTGGTGCAGGTGCTCGCCCTCGCGCGTGAACCGCTCGTCCGGCAGCACCTTGACGTCCAGGTACAGGTCCCCGGGCGTGGTGCCTGCGCCCCCGTCCCCGCCCCGGCCCGTGAGGCGCAGCCGGGTGCGATCGTCGATGCCGGGGGGCACGTCGACCGTGACCGTCCTACGCTGGTGAACGACCCGCTCGCCGCGGCACTGCGTGCAGGGCACGTCGATCGCCTGGCCCGCGCCCCCGCAGCGGTCGCAGCTCACCACCGTCGTCATCGACCCGAGCAGCGTACGTTGGGTGACGCGGCGGGCGCCGCTCCCGCCGCACTCGGCACAGCGCCGGGGCGGGTGGCCGGGCTCTGCGCCCGCACCGTCGCACCGCGAGCAGTTGCCCATCGTGATGAACTCCACCTCCCGCTGCACGCCGGTGGCTGCCTCCTCCAGCGTCAGCTCGAGGTTGGCGAGCGCATCCGGCCCCCGCGTGGGGCGGTTGGGCCTCCCGCGCGTCCCGCCGAAACCCCCGAAGCCTCCGAAGAACTGGTTCAGGAGGTCCTCGACACCGGCGAAGTTGGAGAACAGGCCCGAGGGGTCGAGCTGCTCGCCGCGGTCGTATGCCTGGCGGCGCCGCTGGTCGGAGAGCACCTCGTACGCTTCGGCCACCTCGCGGAAGCGAGCCTCGGCAGCCGCGTCGCCCGGGTTGGCGTCCGGGTGCGTCTCGCGGGCGAGCCGGCGGAAGGCCCGCTTGATCGTGTCCTGATCCGCGTCTCGCGGGACCCCCAGGATCTCGTAGTAGTCCTTCATCGCTCAGTCGCCCAGGCTATCGCCCAGGCCCTCCCCGACCTCCTCGACGAGGCGGATGGTGCGGCGGTAATCCATGCGCATCGGACCGATCACCCCGACCCGCCCCGTTCCCTCGTACCCGGTCGCAAAGGTCGTGGTGACGACCGCGAGGTCGGCGCCCTCGCCCACCGGCAGCTCGTCGCCGATGCGCACGGTCGTGCCCTCGCCCGGCTCGTCGAGCACCTCGAGCACGGATTCCTCGGCCTCCAGGAACTCGAGCAGCCAGTGCAATTCGGCGAGGTTGCCCCACAGGTTCGTGAGCTGGCTGGTTCCGCCGTAGTACAGCTTCCGGACCGACTGCTTGGAACGCTGCGCCACGCCCGCCGCCACCCTGACCAGGGTGCCGACGCCCGACTTGCTGTCCTGGAGCTCCTCGGCCGCATCCACGCCCTCGCTGACGTCCCGGCCGACGAACGCCCGGGCGAGCAGCCGCTCGGCAGCGTCGATCTCCTTGCGGCCGACTGGGCGGCCGACCGGCGCAAAGTTCTGCGTGACGTTGCCCGACTCGGTCACGAGCACCACCTTCACCACCTTCGGACTCACCTGGAACAGGTGCACGTCCTTCAGCACGTCGGATCCCAGGCCGGGCCCGACGACGACGGCGGGCAGGTGCGACAGGTCGGCGAGCAGGTCGGACGCCTCCTGGAAGAGGTCGCGCAGGTGGGCCTCCTCGAAGAACCGCTCGATGCGGCCCCGCACGGCCGACCGGAGGCGGGCGGTGCCGGCGAGGTGCTGCACGTAGAACCGGTAGGCCGCGGCGGTGGGCACGCGTCCGGCGGAGGTGTGGGGCTGCACCACGAACCCGTCCTGTTCGAGCCTCACCAGCTCGTTGCGGATGGTGGCGCTCGACACGCCGAGGTTGGCGATGCGCGCAATCGCGGCCGAGCTGACCGGCTCGCCGCTGTCGACGAATGCATCGACCAGCGCGCCGAGGATGGCTGCTTTGCGGTCGTCGAGCATCGTTCCTCCCGGCCCGACGGAAATGCCCGGCGGATGTTAGCAATCAAGGGTCGGGAGTGCTAAGCGCTCCGGGCCCGCCTACTCGTCGACCCGCAGCGCCGAGATGAACGCTTCCTGCGGCACTTCGACAGAGCCCACCATCTTCATCCGCTTCTTCCCGGCCTTCTGGCGGTCGAGGAGCTTGCGCTTGCGGGTGACGTCGCCGCCGTACAGCTTGGCGGTGACGTCCTTGCGCATCGCTTTGATGGTCTCCCGGGCGACGATCCGGCTGCCGATGGCAGCCTGGATCGGCACGTCGAAGAGCTGGCGGGGGATCAGCTCGCGTAGCCGCTGCACCATCGCCCGCCCGTACTCGTACGCCTTGTCCCGGTGCACGATCGCCGAGAACGCGTCGACCGGCTGGCTGTTCAGCAGGATGTCGACCTTCACCAGGTCCGACGGCCGGTAGCCGTCGGGCTCGTAGTCGAGCGACGCGTAGCCCCGCGTGCGGGACTTGAGGTTGTCGAAGAAGTCGAAGACGATCTCGCCCAGCGGCAGCCGGTAGCGGAGCTCCACCCGCTCCGGGCTCAGGTAGTGCATCTCCCCCATCTCGCCCCGCCGCTGCTGCACCAGCTCCATGATCGTGCCGATGTACTGCGACGGCGAGATGATCATCACGGCGACATAGGGCTCTTCGACGCGCTCGAGCTGGCCGGGGTCGGGGAGGTCCTGGGGGCTGTGGATCTCGACGACCTCGCTCGTGCCGGCCATCACGGCCCGGTAGGCGACCGAGGGCGCGGTGGCGACCAGGTCGAGGTCGTATTCCCGCTCCAGCCGCTCCCGCACGATCTCCATGTGCAGCAGACCCAGGAAGCCCACCCGGAACCCGAAGCCGAGCGCCCGGGACGTCTCCGGCTCGTACTGGAGGGAGGCGTCGTTCAAGCGGAGCTTGTCGAGGGCGTCCCGCAGCCGGCCGAAGTCGTCTCCCTCGGACGGGAACAGGCCCGAGTAGACCATCGGCTTGGGCTCGGCGTAGCCCGGCAGCGCTCGGGAGGCGGGACGGTCGGCCCGGGTGACGGTGTCGCCGACGCGGATCTCGTCGATGTCCTTGACGCCCGTGATGAGGTAGCCGACTTCCCCGGGGCCGAGCGTCGCCACCGGCACCGCGCTGGGGGTGAGCACCCCGACCTCGTCGGCGGCGTCGTCGGTGGCGGTGGCCAGGAACCGCACGGGGTCGCCCTTCCCGAGCCGCCCGTCCACCACTCGCACGTAACAGACGACGCCGCGGTAGGCGTCGTAGTAGGAGTCGAACACCAGCGCCCGCAGCGGCGCGTCCGGCTCGCCTGCAGGCGGCGGGAGCCGGTCGACGATCGCCGCCAGTAGCTCGTCGACGCCGGCACCGGTCTTCGCCGACACCCGGATCACATCGTCGGCGGAGCCGCCCAGGACCGCAGCCAGCTCGGCGGCGGCGCCGTCGGGATCGGCGGCAGGCAGGTCGATCTTGTTGACCACCGGGATGACTTCGAGGCCCGCTTCGACCGCCAGGTACGCGTTGGCCAGGGTCTGCGCCTCGACCCCCTGGGCGGCGTCGACCAGCAGGATCGCCCCCTCACAGGCCGCGAGGCTGCGCGACACCTCGTACGTGAAGTCGACGTGGCCGGGCGTGTCGATGAGGTTCAGGATGTGGCCGTCGTGGGCGAGTCGCACGGCCTGCGCCTTGATCGTGATGCCCCGCTCCCGCTCCAGGTCCATGGTGTCGAGGACCTGGTCGCGCATCTCGCGGGCGGTGATCGAGCCGGCGCGCTCCAGCAGCCGGTCGGCCAGGGTCGACTTGCCGTGGTCGATGTGGGCGATGATGCAGAAGTTGCGGATGGGTGCCATGGCGCGGCGCGGCCCGGTCGGGAGGTGGGGTCCGGGATATTCTATCGGCCGCATCCCTGCTACAGTTGCGGCGTTCCCCACCCGACCCCAGGCAGTTCACGCATGGCCAACAACATCTCCCAGGAAAAGCGCAACCGCCAGAACATCAAGCGGCGAGCGCACAACCGCTCGATCCGCAGCGAGCTGCGGACCCGCGAGCGCGCGGTGATCGAGGCCGCCGAGAGTGGCGATGCCGACGCGACCACCGAAGCGATGCGCCACGCGCAGAAGCGCATCGACATGGCGGCCGCCAAGGGCGTGCTCCACCCGAATGCGGCGGCGCGCCGCAAGTCGCGGCTCATCCGCCGGGCGGCTGCGCTGCTCTCCTGAGCCCCTCATGCCCACCGACGACACCGCCACCTGGCTGTCCCCGGCAGCCTTCGAGGAGCTGAGCCGCGAGCTGGAGCACCTCGAGACCGAGGGCCGCACCTACATCTCAGAGCGCATCGCCGAAGCGCGCTCGCACGGCGACATCCGCGAGAACGCCGACTACGACGCCGCCAAGAACGAGCAGGGCCTGATGGAGGCCCGCATCCGCAAGCTGCGGCACGTCCTCGACAACGCCGAGGTGCGGAAGATCACCGACACCGAGACGGTGCAGGTCGGCTGCATCGTCACCGTCGACGGCGGTGACGGCAAGGAGCGGGAGTTCTTCGTCGCCTCGAAGGAGAACAAGGTCCGCGGCTTTCTCAACGCTTCTCCCGACTCGCCACTCGGCGCCGCACTGCTCGGCGCCTCCATCGGCGACACCGTGAGCTACGAGGCGCCCGCCGGGACGTTCGAGTACACCGTCACGGCGATCCGGCCCTACGAGGGGTAGCCAAGAGTCTGGCTCAGCTCGCCCGGCGCCGCGACGGCGCCAGCCAGCGGCTCAGCGCCACCGTCAAACGTTCCATCGTCACTCGATGGGTGGCCTCGGGCGCCGTCTTCAGGGTGATGTCGGCACGGGCCAGCGCCTGCACCGCTCGCCGCAGCTCCTCGGGGCTCGCATCGGCCCGCGCCTTCCACGCCTTGCGGATCGGCCAGGAATCGGCCTTGCCCCCCACCCAATCGGCGTAGGTGTTGATGTCGGGGGCGGCGGCGGCCAGGGCCCGCCGCCGCAGCTCCCCCGCCATGAACGCGAGAATCTGCAGCGGGTGGCCGTGAGTGAGGAAGTCGGCGAGCCGCCGCAGCGCCTCTCCCTCGTCCCCGGCTGCGACCGCATCGGCGAAGTGCCACATGGGGGCGTCCGGGCGGTTCTTGAAGCGCTCCTGCACCGCCTCGGCCGTCATCTCCTCGCCGCTGGCGGCAAGCTGGTCGAGCGCCTGCGACATCGCCGCCAGGTCGGTGCCGAACCGCTGCAGCAATGCGGCGGCGGCGTCGCCGTGGAGGCGCAGCTTGCGCTCCCGCACGGTATGGCCCAGCCACTCCGACGCGTCGCGTTCCCGCAGCGGCTTCACCCGCATCGTCTCGCCGACTTCCCTGATGGCCTTGCTCAGGCTGCTGGGCACGCTGCCGTCGGCGACGACCACGAGGTACGCGTCGCCGGCCAGGTTGCGGGCCAGGTCCGCCACCACCTCCGCCTCGGCGGCGTGGAGCTGGTGGGCGTCGACGAGCAGGACCCCAGTCGCCCCGCCGAAGAGCGACCCGCTCTGGAGGGCGGGCACGATCGACTCGACCTCCACCCGGAGGCGGCCCGCGCCGTCGTCGGCGCTCCCCCCGGTGCCGGGCACGTCGATGCGGACGGGATCGTCCACCCCCGCCTCGGCGAGCAGCCGGTGGGCCCGCTCGAGCATCTCCTGGCGCTCCCCCGGGCCCCCGTCCCGGGGACCGATCACGGCGACGACGGGACGTTTCATCGCGGGGACGGTAGCGGGGTGGTGCCCGTCGCGGTGCGCCGCAGCTCTATCGTCCGGCGTACCTTGGGACGAAGGCAGATGACATCAGGCTACGACTCGTTCGGGTCGAAGAAGGCGCTTCGGTGGATTCGAGAACTGGCCGACGCGGAGCGCCTCACGATCTTCGTGGGTGCCGGATCATCGGTCGAGTCGGGCCTGCCCAGCTGGACCGCCCTGGTGCAGAGATTGCTCGACCGGGCAGCTGAGGTGGGAGGGCTCGACGAGGACGAGCGCCGCCACTTCGTCGAGTGGACATTGGCCCGGGAAGACGTCACCGGGGCAGGGGAGATCGCTCGCCAGATCCTCAAGCGGCGATTCCGGTCGCGCCTGCGTTCGTCGCTCTATCAGGACGTGGCGTCCGCCGCACCCGCCGAGACAGCCCGGGCCGTCGGCCAAATCGCCCTCGACCGATTGTCGACCGTTTGCGAGCTCGTCACGACGAACTACGACACCCTCCTCGAGGACGCCGTGCGTGAGGCGGTCCCGGACGACCGCCAGGTCGTCGCGCTCGCAGACAACCGGTCCGTCGCCGGAGACGTCGTCGCCGTTCGCCACCTCCACGGTGTGCTGGCACCCGGGGCGAAGACCGCGGGTCCGCTCGTCCTGTCCGACCGGGATTATCACCTGATGCAGGACCCCGCGTCATGGCAGGAGTCGTTCGTCAAGAACCAGCTCGAGAACAACACCTGCCTCTTCGTCGGTACCAGCCTCACCGACCCCAACCTGCTCCGGTATCTGCATCGCGCCGCTCGTAAGCCGCAGAGTCGCCATGCGGCGGTCTTCCTGCGTCAGCAGGACTCGTCCCTCTACGATGCGTCGCCGCCCGAGGTGATCGAACTTCGGGAGTGGTCACAGGAGCGGAAGTGGCAAGAGGCGGGCGTCACGCCACTCGTCCTCGACTACTTCAGCCAGAGCGCGCAGTTCCTCTGGGAGATCGTGGCCGCGACGAGGCAAGGGGCTCGATATCAAGCGCTGCCGCAGCGGCTTCGAGCGTGGTGGCGAAGCCTCGGCGCCTCGATGCTCACCGTGGAGCCCTCTGCGTTTCGCCGCAACCAGGACGAGTTGCATCGCATCGTCAGAGGGGCACTCGACCGCACCCTGGCGCTGATCAACCAATCGGGACGGCGCCGCGGATCCGGCGAGGTGCTCGGCTTGACGCTATGGGTCTTCGATCCCGACCGGGGCGGGCTCGTCAACTGGGCGTCGGCAGACCGCGTATGGCGCGATCCGATGACGATCACGCCCGTACCGATCGAGTGGTCGAGCGACTTCGTGGCGATGCACGCGTACTGCAGCGGCAGCCTCGTCTCCGAAAGCACCGAGCGCTACGCGGCCTCTCGCTGGAATCACGTGGTCGCCTTCCCGGTGTACGTGCACGCCGAGACCGGCCGCCTCCCCGTCGGCGCCATGACGCTGGCCTCGTCGCGGACTGCTGAGGACAGCCTGCTCACCCGGGCGCTCGACACCGTGCGTTCGCAGGCCATTCCGGAGCTCGCCACTCTCACCGCCGAGCTTCTCGCGCCGCTGCCCGCCCGGTGAGTGAGGTTTCTTGTCACACCGCCGGGTTATGTTTAGCGTAGAAGCTGCCGATAGGAAAGCCCTCATGGCCAAGAAGAAAACCAGCATCGTCGGTTCTGTGCCGCGCTCGCCCAAGGACCCCGTCCAGGTGAAGAAGGTATACGAGCCGGTGAGGCGCGAAATCAAGAAGTTGCGTTCGAGCGCCGCCGAGGACACCTCCAAGTAGTCCACCTGCGCGGGCCCGCTGCCGTCACCTACCGTCGATCATGAGCTCGACGTCGCCCTCCTCGTCGGTGCGCAACACGGTCGCGCCGGCCGCCTCCAGCTCCGCGATCACCATCTCGCTCGGGTGGCCGAACGGGTTCTGCCCGACGCTGATCACCGCTAGCCGCGGCGCCGAAGAGCGCAACCAGTCGAGGCCCGACGTCGCTGCGCCCTGGTGCGGCACCTTCATCACATCGGCGGGTAGCGGCCCGAGCTCTCGCTGAGCGACCATCTCGATATCGCCGGGCAGCAGGACCGACCGGTCGCGTGCCGTCACCCGCAGCACGACCGACTGGTCGTTGGGCGACGCGTAGCGGCGCACGGGCCCCAGGACCTCCACGTGTAGCTCCCCCACCCGGGCCGACCAACCGGGTGCCGGCACCTGGACCAGCGTCCCCTGCGCTGCGGCAACCTGCGTCAGTTCCTCCAGCAGCTCTCCGGGCTCTGGGTGGCCGGGGTGCCACAGCGTCCCGACGCGTAGCGCTCGCATCGCCGCCAGCAGGCCCGTGACGTGGTCTGCATGGCCGTGCGAGGCCACCATCAGGTCGATGCGGCGAACGCCCCGCCGCCGCAAAGCGTCAACGAGCCGGGATGCGTCGGGGCCGCCGTCAACGAGGATCACCCCGCCGCCCGGCTCGCGCAACAGCGCGGCGTCGCCCTGGCCGACATCGAGGAAGGTGACCACCGGGTCGGCGGGCGGGGCGCGCGGCAGAACCGCCGCGACCACGACGACGCCGGCGCCCACCGCCACCAGCGGGCGCAAGCTGCGGCGGGTGGCCAACACCCCGGCGGCGCCCAGAGCGCCGGCTCCCACGACGCCGAGCTGCGGCCACGCCGCCGCCACCCGGGCGACCGCGAGCACCATCCCGGCGGCGACTCGCGCCACGGCCACCAGCGGCCCCAGCCCGACGAGCACCCCGACGCCGCCGACCATCGTCGCGAACGCCACGAGCGGTCCGGCGACGACGTTGGCGAGCGGCGCCAGCAGCGGGACGGTGCCGAAGTGCCACAGCACCACCGGCGCCACGGCCGCCTGCGCCGCCAGGGTCGCACCAAGGGTCGCCCATGCCCAGCGGGGCCGGCG
>JBFJZV010000071.1:0-14690 GCA_041621915.1 Acidimicrobiia bacterium
CGGCGCTTGGCGGTCAGGTAGGCGCCGACGCAGGCGTCGGCGAGCAGCCGGGGCGGGACGGACAGCACCTCGGCGCCCGCCTGGCGGATGCGGCCGGCCGCCAGGCGGCTCGCCTGCTCCACGTCGAGCGCCACCGCCATCCGGTACACGTCTACCGGGTCGGCGGGGGGCGCCGCCAGCACTCGCTCCACGTCGGGGTCGGCGGCGGTGGCAACCACGACGGCGTGCTTGCGGGCCAGGATCGGCGTGGCGGCCACCAGCGAGGCGGCCGCCGCCGGGTCGAGCAGGTCGGTGAGCACCAGCACCAGCGCCCGCTTCATGCGCTGCACCGACCGGAACGCCAGCTCGTAGTCGGACTCCTCGGGCTGGGGCTCCAGGTCATGGATCGCATGGACGACCGCCCTCGCCCCGCCCCGGCGGGGCGGCAGCCGGCTGCCGATGGTGGCTGCGAACGCCAGCACCCCGCAGCGGTCCCCGACGACGTCGGCCACTGCCGCCACCGCCGCCACCGCGTCGACCGCCGCGTCCACGCGGGTGATCCCGCCCACCGGGGCGGCCATCAGCCGCCCGGCATCGACCACGCACACCACGTCGCGGTCCTGCTCGACGCGGTACTGGTTGCTCATGGGGCGCCCGACCCGGGCCGTCGCCCGCCAGTTGACCCGGCGGATGTCGTCGTCGGGCTGGTAGTCGCGGATCGACTCGAAGTCGGTGCCGAGGCCGAGCGGACCGCGGATGCGCTTGCCGGGATCGCGGAACCGGCCGCGCCGCACCGCGTCTGCGATGCGGCGGGCTGCGACCAGGTCGGGGTACACCACGACTGCCGCGGCATCCCCGGCCGTGCGGTACCGGGCGGCCAACCCCAGCGGGCCGACCGCGCGGGCGGCGACCGCCCCCAGCTCGTGGCGGCCGCGGCGGCAGGCAATCACGTTGGCGTCGATCACGTCGTCACCGGTGGCCGGCGCCACGGCGAGGTCGGGCGGCGCCGGCTGGCGCAGCTCGACGCGGGAGGCGGTGGGGTGGGCCGCCCGCACCACCAGCGGGGCCGCCACCCCCCGCGACAGCGTCGCCGGTACGTCTCGGTCGACCGTGACCGGCATCCGCAGCGCCCATGCGTCGACGGTGGCCACCACCACGACCGCGAGCGCTAGGAGGCCGGCGAGCGGCAGCGGCAGCACCAGCGCCGACATGGCCGCCAGGGCGAGGAGACCGGCGGTGCGCGGGGTGGGGCTCAGCGGGGCACCGGCACGGCGGCAACCGCCGTCGAGATCGCGTCGTCCGGGCGGTAGCGCTCCAGCTCGGCCTCCGGGCTCAGCAAGAGCCGGTGGCGGAGCACCGGATGGGCGTAGGCGACGACGTCGTCGGGCGTCACGAAGTGCCGCCCCGCCAGCCACGCCGCCGCTCGGGCCGCGGCCAGCAGGTGGACCGCAGCGCGCGGGCTGGCGCCGAGGGCGACGCTGGGTAGCGTGCGGGTGTGGCGGACGATGGCGGTGACGTACGCCGCGACCTCGGGCTCGACCCGGGTCGCGAGCACCTCCGCCCGCCTATCCAGCAGCTCGGCGGCGTCGGCGACCGGGGCGGCGTCCCCGAGCTGGAACGAGGAGACCGGGCCGTGGGAGCGCTGGAGCAGCGCGACCTCGTCCCGCTCCGACGGGTAGCCGACCTCGACCTTGGCGAGGAACCGGTCGAGCTGGGCTTCCGGCAGCGGGTAGGTGCCCTCGTACTCGATGGGGTTCTGGGTGGCGACCACGAAGAACGGTTGCGGCAGGTCGTGGGGCTGGCCGTCGACCGTCACCCGGCCCTCCTGCATCGCTTCCAGCAGCGCCGCCTGCGTCTTGGGCGGCGTACGGTTCACCTCGTCGGCGAGCAGCGCGTTGGTGAACACCGGCCCGGGGCGGAATGCCAGGTCCCCGCCCCGCAGCGTCATGGTCCCGATCAGGTCCGACGGCAGCATGTCCGGGGTGAACTGGGCCCGGCGGAATTCGAGCCCCAGCACCCGCGCCAGGGTGTTGGCGAGCAGCGTCTTGGCGACGCCGGGGACGCCCTCCAGCAGCACGTGGCCGCCGACCAGCACGGCCGCCAGCAGCGTCTCGGCCGCCTGTTCCTGGCCGACCACCACTTTGGCCGTCTCGGCAAGCACTCGGTCGCGGAACTCCGTCATCGCATCCTCCGATCGCGGCCGCCCCGGAGGCGGGCCAGGGCGCGGCCGGCGGCGACGATACCCGCCGGCCCGGCGCCGTCCTCTGCGAGCCCGGCCACCTCCTCGGGCGGCAGACCGAGCCGGGTGGCCGCCGCGCCGACCTCGGCGGGTGGCACCGCGCCTTGCAAGCCCGACCGCGCCGCGACGAGTCGGAGGGCTTCGGCTCGCACCGGTGCCGCTGCGTCGGCCGGCCGCCGGGTGCGGGCGAGGGTCGCCGCCAGGGCGTCGACGTAGCCGGCGCGGGGCGGCGGCAGTGGCCGCACCTCCGGCTGGGGCGGCCCGAGCCGGCGGGCCCGAGCCGCCACCCACATGGCTGCAGCCCCGGCCAGCCCGGCCAGCGCCCATCGCCAGCGCGCCGGCAGCGCGGCAAGGCCCCGGCGAGGAGCGAACCCGTGGATCGACTCGGCGAACACCACCCGGCCGCCCGGCGCGCCGGCCGCGTTGAGGGCGAACCGGGCGTTGTCGGCCAGAGCCAGCCCGTCGTTGAGGAACGGCCCGGCGTCGGCGAGGAGCAGCACGCGGCCGTCGCCCTCGACGCCGACTGCGGCGAGCACGCGTTCCCCGGCGCCCGCCACCGGCAGCGCCGCCCCGGTGGCGGTCCAGTGGGCGGGGCCGGCCGCCGACAGCGTGGCGATCCCGGCAGTTTCGGGCACCGGAGCCAGAGGGACGGCCGTCCCGACCTCGCCCGTCGCCGACCGCATCTGCCAGCCGAGCGCGGCGGCCACGTCCGTGGCGACTCGCCGGCCGCCGACTACCGCCCGGCCGCCGGCGGAGACGAAGTGCGCCACCGCCTCAGCGTCCTCGTCGTCGAGCCCGCCGGTGTCGAGCACCACCAACGTCTCCCCGGCCGCAGGAGGTGTGCCGGCGAGCGGGCTTCGGCTCTGCACGGTGGTGAACCCGTTCGCGTCCAGCAGCTCGAGGTAGGCGGCAGCGCCGCGGCCGGCCGTCGAGAACGAAGAGCCGGCCGGCCCGGTCTCCGGGGGATCCTCCGGCACCACGGCGGCGAGCACGAGCAGCGCCACTCCCAGGGCCGCCGCTCCGATCCACACGATGCGCGTGCTCACGAGGGCACGGCCAGTATCTCCGACCAGCGCTCGCGGGCGGCGCGAGCGTCGGCAGCCGTCGCCGGCCGCCCGCCATAGACGATGGCGTCGAAGCTGGTGGCGACGTCTCGCACGGCCGGGCCGGGCAGGGTGCGGGCCAGCCGCCCGGTCGTCATCGCCGGGTCGAACGGCAGTAGCTCTCGCCGGTGGAGGTAGAGCAGGCCGGCCCGGAAGCGCAGCCGCACCTCGCCGGCGTAGTCGCCGGCGGCTCCCGCCGCGTCGGCGGCCCGGGACAGCTCGTCAGGGTCGTCGGCTCCGCCGGCCGATGCCGCCCCCGCTGGCGGCCGCCGACGCCGGGCCGGCAGGCGGCGCACCGCCCGCACGGCCAGCACCAGCGCCACGGCGATCACCACGAGGCCGGCGAGCACCCACCCCGGCGAGTCGCCGACCGCGGAAGGCAGGAGCCAGGCGGCGAAATCCTCGATGAGCTCGAAGATGCGTTCGGTCAGCGACCGTCCGGGCGCCAGTTCGGACCCGCCGAAACGGGCTGCGCTGAGGATCTCCTCGGCCTGCCGCCGCGCGTCAGCCGGCCCGGGCGCACTCCCGTCGCCATCGGCTGCCGCAGCGAGGGCCCGCAGCCGGGCGGCCTCGTCGGCGCCCGCTCCCTCCAGCAGCCCAGCCACGTCCACCGGTCGCCCGTCGACCGTCTCGATCCCCGTGAGCGCGTCCCGAGCCGCCTCGTCGCCCGCCGCGGCCCGCCCCGCCAGGTCCCGCAGCGTGGCGGCGTCGACCTCCGTGGCGGCGGCCGCCGGAGCCCACAGCAGTGCGGCGACCAGAACCGATGCGGCCAGTCTCACGTGGTGAGGAAGTCCCGCATCGCCTGGAACGCCACGTACATGTTCTCGAGCGGCACCGACTCGCCGGGCTGGTGGGCCTGGGCGGTCTCGCCCGGCCCGTAGTTGATCGCGGGCACCCCTACGGCGGCGAGCCGGGCGACGTCGGTCCACGCCTGCTTGGCGGTGCGCGCCGCCCCCGAAGCTGCGGCCAGCCGCTCGAGGTGGGGGTTGCCGTCCGGCACGCCGGCGGCGGGAGCCCGATCGGTCACTTTGAGCTCGTCGACCCCGGCGACCAGCTTCCGCAGCCGCGCCTCGGCGGCGTCGAGGTCCAGCGTCGGTGGGAATCGGTAGTTGAGGTTGACCTCGAAGCGGGGCGGGATGACGTTGTTGGCGATGCCGCCCTCCGCCCGGGTCACGCTGAGCACCTCGAGGAACTCGAGGCCGGCCACGTCGACCCGCTCCGGCGGCCGGTCGTGGAGGGCCGCCAGCCAGGCGCCGGCCTTGGTGACGGCGTTCTCGCCCAGCCAGGGGCGGGCGCTGTGGGCGGCGGCGCCGGTGAAGACGCCGCGGGCGTTGATGGCGCCCTGGCAGCCGAGCTGCAGCTCCAGGTCGGTGGGCTCCATCACCACAGCGAACTCGGCGTCGGCGAGCCAGGGCGCCCGTTCCAGCACCTCGATGAGCCCGTTCTCGTGCGCCGGGCCCTCCTCCTTGTCGTAGAAGACGCCGATCACGTCGTACGGGCCGGAGGTGACCGCGGCGTCCTCGAGCAGGTGGATCATCACCGCCAGCCCGGCCTTCATGTCGGAGGCGCCCAGGCCGTACAGCCGGTCGCCCTCGACGCGGGCCGGTCCCTGCCCCTGGTCCGGCACGGTGTCGATATGGCCGTAGAGCGTCAGCAGCGGCTTGTCGGTGCGCCGGCCGGCCACCAGCGAGTTGCCGAGCCGCTCCACTGCGTCGCGGTCGAGCGAGGCCAAGAGCCGCTCGGCGATGGCGGTGCAGAGGCGGCCCTCGTCGCCGATCACCGAGGGGGTGTCGACCAGCTCGACCAGGGTGTCGGTGAGGTCCTTCACACCTGCACCTCGAACACCCGCAGCGCGTCGTTCAGGGACGTCCGCTCGTCGGTCTGGCTCGATCGGTAGCCGACGATCAGCCCGCACTTCAGGTGATAGGTCCCGGCGGGGAACCTCCGGGGCCGGGTGCCGGGGACCACCACCGCGTTGGCGGGTACCCGCCCCCGGTACTCCACCGGCTCGTCCCCCGTGACGTCGATCACGGGGACGGTCGCCGAGAGGCTCACCATCGACCCGAGCACGGCCCCCTCCTCGACGATCACGCCCTCGGTGAGCACGCAGCGGCTGCCCACGAACGCCCCGTCCTCAACGATCACCGGGCGGGCCCCCGGCGGCTCGAGGACACCGCCGATGCCGACCCCTCCTGCCAGGTGCACGTTGCGCCCGATCTGGGCGCACGACCCGACGGTGGCCCAAGTGTCGACCATCGTGCCGGCGCCGACGTACGCCCCGATGTTCACGTAGCCGGGCATCACGACCACCCCCGGCTCGCAGTGGGCGCCGTACCGCACGGTGCCGGGCGGCACCACCCTGATCCCGGCCGCTGCCAGGTTGCGCTTGGGCGGGATGCGGTCGTGGTACTCGAAGATGCCGGACTCCATCGGGCGGAGCGGGGCGAGCCGGAAGTACAGGAGGATCGCCTCCTTCAGCCACTCGTTGACGACCCACTCGCCGTCGACCTTCTCGGCGACCCGCAGCTCGCCGGCGTCGAGCCCGGCGATCGCACGCTCCACCGCGTCCTCGGCGGCGTCGAGGCGGCTCAGGTCGGCGTATGCCGCCTCGATCAGCTCCCGGTCGTCAGGCATGTCACCAGCACCTCCACCGCCGCCTCGCACTCCTCCGGGGTGGGGACCAGGGCCAGCCGGAGGTGGCCTTCGCCGCCCGGCCCGAACGCCCTACCTGGCGACACGACGACCCCGTGATCGAGGAGCCGGGCCGCCACGCCGACGTCGTCGGCGCCCACCGCCGCCCAAAGATAGAGCCCCGCCCGGGAGGCCACGACCGTCATCCCCACCGCCTCGAAGGCACGCCGCAGGATCGCCCGCTTGGTTGCGAAGATCTCCCGCCGTTCCTTCGCATGGGCGTCGTCGCTCCACGCCGCAGCGGCGGCCTGCTGCACGAACTCCGGGGAGGCGGTGCCGACCGACGACCGGAAGCCGGCGAGGGCGGCGATCGCTGCGGCGTCGCCGGCGATCATCCCCGACCGGTAGCCGGTCATGCCCGACCGCTTGGAGCAGGAGAAATAGGCGAGCATCCCGTCCGCGCCGGGGCCGGCCACCTGCAGCGCCGACGCGGGCGGGTCGTCCTCGTACAGGTCGGCGTAGCACTCGTCGGCCAGGAGCAGCACGTCCTCGGCGCGGCACCGCTCCAGCAGCGCCGCGTAGTCCGCCGCCCCGGTCACCGCCCCGGTCGGGTTGTGGGGGCTGCACGTCCACAGCAGCCGAGCCGCCTGCCACGCCTCGTCGGCCACATCGCCGGCCCGCAGCACGAAGTCGCCGGCCAGGCGCACCGGGTGGAGGGAGGCCCCGGCGAACGCCGCGCCTCGCTCGTACACCGGGTAGCCGGGAGTGGGGAACACCACGCCGTCGCCGGCGCGGCGGTCGACGAACGCCAGCGCGGTGGAGAAGATCGCCTCCTTGGAGCCCGAGGTGGGCAGCAGCTGCGTCGCCGGGTCGACCTCCACGCCGAAGCGGCGCCGGAGGTAGCCGGCGAAGGCGTGGCGCACCTCGTCGAGTCCACGCGTGGTGGGGTACTGGGACACGTGCGGCACGGCGGCAGCGAGGGCGGAGCGGATGAACTCCGGCGTCGGCTCCCGCGGGTCGCCGATGGAGAAGTCGATCAGCGGCTCCCCGGCGGCCCGCATCGCTCGGGCTCGCTCCTGGATCGCCGCGATCGGGTAGGCGCCGAGCGCTTCGAGCGTGGGGTTCACCCGCATCGCGGCGCCACGGTAGTCCTCGGCCCTGCAAGTGGAGCAGGTCCTTAACATCGCCCGCCGTGGACCGCACCACGTTCCGCCTCGTCATGACCGGGCTCGCCTTGCTGCTGGCGGCGGTGGTCGCGCTCGCGATCGCCCTCAACCCGGGGGGCTCGGAAGGCGACCTGCCCGACGCGGTGGTGTCGGTGCGCCCGGCGCCGGAGACGGCGGTGCTCCCCCAGATCGGCGTGGAGGTCGTGATGCGGCCCGGCTACCGCATCGAGCTGACCGTCGACGGGGTGGAGGTGCCCGCCACCGAGCTGGGCTTCACCGAAGCCACCGGCCGGTACACCTGGGAGCCAGGGCCGGGACGGGCGCTGGAGGCGTGGGCGCCTGGGACGCACCGGCTGTCGATCGCCTGGGATCGCGTGGTCGGGCTCCCCGATCCCGGCAGCTACGACTGGGAGTTCCGGGTCCAGTGACGGCGGTCTCGATAGAGTGCCGGCCGTGACCGCGTCCCCCGAGCTCCGCCCGCTGCGCCTCGGCGAGGTCGTCGACGTCGCCGCCCGGCTCACCCGTCGCGACTTCGCCGCGCTCGTGACGATCCTGGCCGTGCTCGCCCTGTGGGTGCAGATCCTGTCGCCGGTCGTGTCGTTCCTCACGGCCGACGAGGTGGTCGTCGTCGACGGTCAGGCGACCTACTTCTTCGCCGACGAAGCAGCCGAGGACCGCGCCGTGGCGTATGCGCTGCTGCTGGCGCTCCTCGGCGCGCTGGGCGCGTTCGCGGCGCTGGCCGCCATGCTGCGCCTGGTCGGCCGGCGCTACGTGACCGGCACGCCGCCGGCGTGGAGCGAAGCTGCCGGCTACGGGCTGCGCCGTATCGGCTCGCTGTTCTGGATCGGGTTCCTGGCGGTGCTGGCGACGGTGGTGGTGTTGTTCGGCGTCGGGATCGCCGCGGCGATCCTCGCGGCGGTCGCCGGCCCGGTTGGTGTGGGGCTGGCGTTGATAGCCGTGGTCGGCAGCGCCGCGTTCATGTACACGCGGCTGTCGCTGGCCTTTCCGGCGCTGACCGAGGAGGATCTCCGGGGCACTGCTGCGATCCGGCGCTCCTGGAATCTGGTGGCGGGCCGGTGGTGGCCCGTGTTCGGGGCGCTGGTCCTCGCCCTGCTGATCGTGTTCGGCGTGCAGCTCGGCCTCGGTGTCGCGGTCGTCGGCGTGCTCCAGCTCGACAGCGCGCCGCTGGTGATCGCGCTGACCACGTTGCTCAACGTGATCGCCCAGATCCTGGTGTTCCCGTTCCTGGCGGCCACGCTGGTGGTGCTCTACTACGACCAGAGGGTCCGCAAGGAGGGCCTCGACCTCGAGCTCCAGGCCCGGACGCTGGGCGACGCAGCGCCGCGCTACCCGGCAGCGGCGCCTTCGCTGGAGAGCGCCCCGAGGCTCGACACCCCGCCGCCCGCCGGGTACGTCGCCTGCCCGTCGTGTGGGCGGCACGTGGCGGCCGGCACGCCGCAGTGCCCCTACTGCTTCGCGTCCATGGGCTGATCGAGCGGGTTGGGCACGGCGATGTGGCCGCCTGCCTCGTCGCCGTACACCGTGAATCCGTCCGCACCCGCCGCCCGCCACCGCGCCGCGACCCACGCGCAGAACCGGGCGTCGAGCAGGTCCTCGGCCGCCTTGAGCCCCGCACCCCGCAGACCGTCCCCGATCTCGAGGCGCGGCGCCAGGAGCTGCGGCTCGGCATCGGCGAGGGAGGCCACCAGCTCGGCCAAGCGGCGCAACCCGGCGCGCCGGTCGGCGACCGACCGGCCCCGCTTCGCCTTGTAGGCCAGCCGCGCCTGCAGCCCGAACACCTCGATCAGCCCCGGGTGGGGGTACACCTCGACCAGCGTCCGCTCGGCTCCGCTCCACGGGTCGCCGAAGCCGAGCTCCGCGAGGCGCCCGGCCAGGTCCTCGCCGCGCACCCGCCCGTGGACCCGCAGGAAGAGCGAGCGGTTGGAGCTGTGCGGCCCCGCTCGCCGCCCGCCGTAGACGCGGGCGACCTCGTTCTCGCAGGGCCGCCGCCCGTCCTCGTTGGGCACGTGGAGCGGCGCGTCGATGGCTGCCACCGCCGGCCCCGGGACCAGGTGGTCGGCGATCCATGCGACGATCTCGTCGTCCCCGCCCAGCCAGCCCTCGGCCACGACCCTGCCCGCCGGGTCGAGCGCGCAGACACCGGAGGGGTGGCGGGTGGACCACGCCAGATCGATCCCGAAGGCGTGCGCCGCTCCCATCGGGCCGATTATGGACGCACCCCGGCCGCCGGGGCGAGCCGGCGGCCGGAACGTCGGGGGCGAACTACGAGCTGACGGCCTGCGCGGTGGAGCGCAGCGTGCCGGTGTCCCTCGGGCGCGTATCGGCCTCCCGCCGCGGGTGCTCGAGGCGGCGACCGCCGCGACGCCTCCTACCATCGCGGCCATGCCCATCGACATCGACGTAGCCAAGGTCGCCCGCCTCGCCCGGCTGGCGCTGGATCCGGAAGAGCTCGAGCGATTGCAGGGCCAACTCGGCGCGATACTCGAGCACGCCGCCCGGGTGCAGGCTCTGCCAACCGAAGGCGTGCCGCCGACCTCGCACCCGTTGCCGATGGTCAATGCGTTCCGCCCCGACGAGGTGCGTCCGCCGCTGGCGCGGGAAGCGGTGCTCAGCCAGGCGCCCGACGAGGCGGGCGGCTACTTCAGGGTCCCTCCCATCCTGGAGCAGGGTTGAGCGACCCCGCCGACCTCACGATCGGCGCCGCCGGCCGTGCGCTCCGCAGCGGGGACCTCTCGGCTGCAGAGCTGACCGAGGCCGTGCTGCAGCGGGCGGCGATCACGGAGTCGCACCTGCATGCGTACCTGGTGCTCGACCAGGACGGCGCCCGGGCGGCGGCTGCGGCGGCCGACGCCGCGCTGGCCCGTGGCGAGGATCGCGGCCCGCTGCACGGCATCCCGGTGGCGCTCAAGGACAACATGGTCACACGCGGCCTGGAGACCACGTGCTCGTCGCAGATCCTCGCCGGGTACGTGCCTCCGTACGACGCCACCGTGGTCGACCGGCTCCGGGCCGCCGGCGCCGTCATCACCGGCAAGACCAACCTCGACGAGTTCGCGATGGGCTCGTCCACCGAGAATTCAGCGTACGGGCCCACCCGCAACCCGTGGGACACCGATCGCGTGCCGGGCGGCAGCTCGGGCGGGGCGGCGGCGGTGGTGGCGGCCGGATCGGCGCTCGCCGCGCTCGGCTCCGACACGGGCGGGTCGATCCGCCAGCCGGCCGCGCTGTGCGGCGTGGTGGGCGTGAAGCCGACGTACGGCCTCGTCAGCCGGTACGGGCTGGTCGCGTTCGCCTCGTCCCTGGACCAGATCGGCCCGATCACCCGCAACGTCGCCGACGCGGCCGACCTGCTGGCAGTGATCGCCGGCTACGACCCCGACGACGCCACCAGTTACCGCGGCGACCTGCCCGCCATGGCCGGCTCGCTCGACGCCGGGCCCGACGGGCTGCGGGTGGGGGTCGTCGAGGAGCTGTCCGGCGAGGGCATCGACCCGGAGGTGCTGGCCGGGTTCCGGGGCGCCGTGGAGGCCCTCGCCGAGTCGGGGGCGACGATCGAGGAGCTGTCGCTGCCGGCCGCCGGGTACGGGCTGTCGGCCTATTACCTGATCGCCCCGGCCGAGGCGTCGGCCAACCTGGCGCGCTTCGACGGCGTCCGCTATGGGCTGCGGGTGGATGGCGCCACCACCGAGGAGATGATGGCCCGCACCCGAGCCGACGGCTTCGGCCCCGAAGTGCAGCGCCGCATCCTCCTCGGCACCTACGCGCTGTCGGCCGGCTACTACGACGCCTTCTACGGCCAGGCCCAGAAGGTGCGCACCCTGATCGCCGACGAGTTCGCGAGAGCGTTCGAGCGGGTCGACGTGCTGGTGTCGCCCACGAGCCCGACGACCGCCTTCCGGCTGGGTGACCGCACCGACGACCCGCTGGCGATGTACCTGAGCGACGTGTGCGCGGTGCCGGCCAACCTGGCGGGGATCCCGGCGGCGTCGGTGCCGGTGGGCCTCGACGAGCGGGGGCTGCCCATCGGGTTCCAGGTGATGGCGCCGGCGCTCGGCGAGGAGGTGCTGTTCCGGGCGGCGGCGGCCGTGGAAGCGCTGGCGGGCTTCCGTGACCGGCCTGCGCTGGCCACGTCGGAGGTGGCGGCGTGACCGGCTGGGAGGCGGTCATCGGGCTGGAGACCCACGTCGAGTTGGCGACCCGCTCGAAGATGTTCTGCCGGTGCCCGGTGTCCTTCGGCGAGGACCCCAACACCGTCTGCTGCCCCACCTGTCTCGGCCTCCCCGGGGCGCTGCCGGTGCCCAACGAGACCGCCATCGACTACATCATCCGGATCGGGCTGGCCCTCGACTGCACGGTCGAGGAGCATTCGCTGTTCCACCGCAAGAACTACTTCTACCCCGACCTGCCCAAGAACTACCAGATCTCCCAGTATGACGTGCCGATCTGTGTCGGCGGGCACCTCGACATCGTCATGGACGGCGAGCACCGCCGGGTGGGCATCACCAGGGTGCACATGGAGGAGGACACGGGCAAGAGCCTCCACGTGGGCGACAGCGGCCGCATCCACGAGGCCGCCGGCTCGCTGCTGGACTTCAACCGCTCGGGCGTGCCGCTGGTGGAGATCGTCACCGAGCCCGACCTGCGCTCCCCCGAGGAGGCGCGGACCTACGCGCGCGAGCTGCAGGCGCTGATCCTGGCGCTCGGCGTCTCCGACGCCCGCCTCGAGGAGGGGTCGATGCGGTTCGACGCGAACGTGTCGGTCCGCCCCGCCGGCAGCGGCGACTACGGCACCCGCGCCGAGATCAAGAACATGAACTCCCTCCGCTCCCTGGAGCGGGCGATCGCGTACGAGATCGACCGTCAGGTGAAGCTGGTCGAGGGTGGCGGCGAGGTGGTGCAGGAGACCCGCCACTGGGACGAGGGCGACGGCCGCACCCACGCCATGCGCTCCAAGGAGGAGTCCGAGGACTACCGCTACTTCCAGGAGCCCGACCTGGTGCCGCTGCACGTCGACGACGCGTGGCGGGAGCGAGTGCGTGCCTCGCTGCCCGAGCTGCCGCAGGCGCGCCGCGCCCGGCTAGAGGGGCTGGGCATCGATGCGGTGGCCGCCGCCACGCTGGTGGCGGGCGACGGCCTGGCCGGCATGTTCGAGGAGGCGGTCGCCGCCGGCGCCGATCCCCGCGCCGCCGCCAACTGGCTCACCGGGGAGGTCGTGGCCCATCTGCGCCGTACGGACGGCGACCTGGCCGCCACCGGGCTGGAGGCGGGCCACCTGGCGGAGCTCGACGCGATGGTGCGGGACGGCAAGCTCTCGGCGACGGCCGCCAAGGACGTGCTGGCGGGGGTGCTGGCCGGAGAGGGGAGCCCGGCCGCCGTGGCCGAGGGGCGCGACCTCATCCAGGTGACGGACACCGCGGCGCTCGAGGCGGAGGTCGAAGCGGTGCTCGCGGCCAACGCCGACGCCGTTTCCAAGATCCGTGACGGTGACATGAAGCCCGTCGGGTTCCTGGTGGGCCAGGTGATGAAGGCGACCGGCGGCAAGGCCGACCCGCGCCAGGTCTCCGAGCTGGTGCGCGCCAAGGCCGCTGGGGGGTAGCTCAGTGGCCCGGCAGCGGCAGCTCGCCGCCACCGAGCGGCTCGACCTGAGGACGGTGGACCCGGCGCGGGCATGGGTGCTGGTGGGCGATCTCTCCAGGCTCCCGGAGTGGACGAGCGCCGCGCGGGTCGTCGGCGCGCCCGCCGAACCGGCCGTCGACGACGAGCTCAGCGCCGTGCACCGGCTGGGGCCCCTTCGCTACCGGGTCGAGTACGTCGTCCGGTCGTGGGAGGCCGGCCGCCGCTTCCGGCTCGGCGCCGAGGGCTGGCCACTCGCGACCGGCGGCGAGTGGCGCGTCGCCGTCGAGGCGATGGTCGAGCACGACGGCACCTGGAGCCGGTTGGAGCTGGTGCGTTCCGCGGCGGCGCCCGCGCTCGTGGCGCCGCTGGCGGCCTGGCTGGCGCGGCGCGAGCTGCGGGTCTCGCTGAGGAAGCTCGAAGCGGCGTTGACGTGACCGCGGTGATCTTCGACTGCGACGGGACGCTGGTCGACAGCGAGCAGCTCGCCGACGAGGCGTGGCGGGCGGCGCTCGCCCGCCACGGTGCCACGCTGAGCCCCGAGGACGAGGCCTGGTCGAAGGGCCGCACCGACCGGGCGCTGTACGACCGGCTCGCGGCCCGCGGCGGCCTCCCCCCGTTCGCCGGGTTCGAGGAGGACGTCCGCGCCGAGACGGAGCCCCGGTACCGCGACCGGCTGCAGGCGTTCCCCGACGCCGTCGACGCGGCCGCGGCACTGGCCCTCCAGGGCCTGCCGCTGGCGGTCGCGTCGTCGAGCCCCCGCTGGAAGCTCGACCTGGCATTGGAGCTGACCGGGGTGGGGCGCTACTTCGATGTCACGGTCGCCGGGGACGAGGTGGCGGCGGGCAAGCCGGCCCCCGACCTGTACCTGGCGGCGGCTGCGGCCCTCGGGGTCGCGCCGGCCGGCTGCCTGGCCGTCGAGGACGCGGTGGCCGGCGCCGATGCGGCGGTGGCGGCGGGGATGCGGGTCGTCGTAGTGGAACGCGCCGGCGCGCCTCCGGCGCCGGGCCACGCCACCGTGTCGGAGCTGAACGCAGGGCTGCTGCTCACCTGGCTGGGGCGGTAGGCGGCCGCCGGTTCGCCGGACGTCACACCTAGGGTCCCCGGGGATGGCCGCTGCCTCTGCGGAAGAGCCCCGATCGAAGGGCGTCGGGCTCGCCGACGCCGTGCTGGTGACGCTGGCGCTGGCGGGTGTGGTCGGCGCGATCTGGTACCAGCAGCGCTTCGCGCGCCGCTTGGGCGTCGACCTGCACGGGGTCGCCCTGCCGGTGCTGATCGCCTGCGTCGCCGCTGCCGCACTCGCCGCCCGGCGAGCCCGCGCCGTCGGCGGCGGCCTGCTGGTGGTGACCGGGGCCACGGCCGCGACCTACTTCACCGTCCACACCGACTGGCGCGCCGGGGCCGCGACCGCGGTGGCGCTCGTCCTGCCCGGCGTCGTGCTGCTGGTGCGGTGGTGGCCGGGGCTCGGCCGGCTCGACGGGACGGCGTGGGCGCTGCTGGCGCTGCTCGGCGTGTCGGTCGTGGTGGTGCCCGCCGCCGGCTGGAGGGTGCTGCGGGCGTACACCGGCCCCCACCACCCCGAGTCGTCGACGCCGGCGCCGCCCGGGGCGGCGGAGTGGATGTGGGCGGGGGCGGTGACCGCCGACTCGGTGCGGGTCACCGCCCGGGTGCCCGGGGCGGCGCAGGTGGCCTTGGAGGTGGTGCCTGCGCCTGGTTTCGACGCATCGACGGTGGTGCAGCGCTCCGACCCGGTGGCCCTCGAAGCCGAGGTGGCGGCGTTGGCGATCTCGGGGCTGTCGCCCGGGACGGAGTACCACTACCGGCTGGTGGTCGACGGCCGGCCCGACGAAGGGGTGGGCCGGTTCACGACCGTCCCCGACGACCGGCCGTGGAGCTTCACCGCTGCGATCGCGTCGTGCGCCCGTGACGGCTCCAACG
>JBFJZV010000072.1:0-14675 GCA_041621915.1 Acidimicrobiia bacterium
CCGCGGCACCGGTCTGGAACTCACCGTCGACAACCACCCGCTCCGGGAGTTCCTCGTACCCAACGGCTTCGCGTGGGCAGCGTCGAGCTACAGCCGCAACGACTACGACATCCAGGTGGGCGTGCAGGACACGCACGCCCTAGCGAAGCGGTTCAACGGGATCGTCGGCAAGCCCGACCGGACGTATATCACCGGCGCCTCGATGGGCGGCCACATCACCGCCGTCTCCATCGAGCAGTACCGCAACGCCTACGACGGCGCCATGCCGATCTGCGGCGTGCTCGGTGACTTCGAGCTCTTCGACTACTTCCTCGACTTCAACGCCGCCGCCCAGCAGCTCGGCACCGGATCGTCGACCTTCCCGGTGGACCCGGCCCAATACGTCGGGGTCACCGTCCCGGCGATCAAGGCCAACCTGTCGGGCCCGGGCCCCGGCTGGCCGGTGAGCCTCACCCCCGACGGGGTCAACCTCAAGAACTTGACGGAGTTGCGCTCCGGCGGCGAGCGCCCCAACTTCGACGAGGCGTGGTTCTTCTGGAACACGTTCCCGGAGTTCGCCACCGGCCCCGGCAACTTCCTGTTCGACCTCGGCATCGGTGACGGCACGCTGGCGCGCTCGCCGGGCAACGCGCTCGACAACACCGACGTCGTGTACCAGTTCGATGGTGACCCGGCGCTGACGGCGGCCGAGCAGGCGTTCAACGACTCCGTCGTGCGGGTGGCGCAGGACCCGCAGGCGCGCAGCCCCAACGGGCTCTCCCAGGTGGCGCCGATCGCGGGCGACCCGCCGGTGCCGGTTTTGAGCCTGCACAACCTGGGCGACCTGTTCGTGCCGTTCCACAACCAGGTGGTCTACGGCAACGAGGCCGCCGCCAACGGCAAGAGCGACCTGGTGGTGCAGCGGGCGATCCGCGGCGTCGGCCACTGCGACTTCACCGCGTTCGAGCTGGTGAGCGCGTTCGCCGATCTGGTGACCTGGGTGGAGGCCGGCGTGAAGCCGGCCGGCGACGACGTGACGAACCCGGCGGCGGTAGCCGACCCGGACTTCGGCTGCGCGTTCACCATCGACCCGTTCGACGAGCACATACTGGCGACCGCCTGCCCGTAGGGGCCGGCGGCCGCCCCTGGGTCGCGGACCTGACCGCCTCCCCTCCAGCCTGCGGCCGAGCACGCGAACCCCACGCTCGGCGCGGGCAAGGGCTCTGGCTACACCTTTGCCAGCGGGGCCCAGGCCAGAAGGAGGCGCTTCTCGCCTTCGGTGCCGAACTTGACACGGGCCTCGGCCTTGTCGCCGGTGCCGAGCACCTCGATCACCGTGCCCTCGCCCCAGTGGGTGTGCTTCACGCGGTCGCCTGCCGATATCTCGCCCGCGCCGACCGACTGCCCGGCCGCCGCCGGGTGCAGCTCCTTCTGGGCGATGCGGGTGCGCTTCGCCGCCTTCAGCAGGTGCTTGGGCAGCTCGCCGAGGAAGCGGCTCGGGGGGTTGTAGTTGCTGCCGCCCCACAGGTTGCGGCTCCAGGCGTGGGTGACGTAGAGCTGCTCCATGGCCCGGGTGATGCCGACGTAGCACAGCCGGCGCTCCTCCTCGAGCTGGTCGGGCTCCCCCAGCGACCGGACGTGGGGGAACACCCCGTCTTCCAAACCGGTGAGGAACACCACCGGGAACTCGAGGCCCTTGGCGTTGTGCAGCGTCATGAGCGTGACCTGGCCGCCGCTGTCCTCCAGGTCGTCGACGTCGGCGACCAGCGCCACCGACTCGAGGAACAGCCCGAGGCGGCGCAGCCCCGACATGTCGGCCCACTCCTCCCCCTCCGGGGCGAGGCCGGGGCCGGCCGACTCGAACTCCTCTGCGACGGTGAGGATCTCCTTGAGGTTCTCCACCCGGCCCAGCGACTCGATGGTCCGCTCCGCCTCGTACGCCTGCACCATGCCCGTCTCGTCGAGCACCGCCCGCACCGCGTCGGCCGGCCCGCCGGCGGCCTTCTCGCGCAGGAAGTCGAGCAGCCCGAGGAACTCCTTGATGCTCTTGCGCGCCCGGGGCTGGAGTGCCTGGTTGTCGTCGACCTTCTGGAGGGCCTCGTGGAACGCCACCCCCTCGGACTCGGCGAAGCGGTCGACGTGGCCCACTGTGGTCGTGCCGATCGAGCGCTTCGGCACGTTGATGATCCGCTTCAGCGCCACCGTGTCGTCGGGGTTCACCAGCGCCCGCAGGTAGGCGAAGGCGTCCTTCACCTCGCGCCGGTCGTAGAACTTGGGCCCGCCGATCACCTGGTACGGCACGCCAAACCTGACGAACACCTCTTCCATCACCCGGCTCTGCGCGTTGGTCCGGTAGAACACGGCGACGTCGTCGAGCCGCCGCCCGGCGTCCTCCAGCGCGGCGATCTCCTCCGCCACGAACGCGGCCTCGTCCCGCTCGTCCTCCCCCTCGAAGAGGACCACGTTCTCGCCCTTACCCAGGTCGGTCCACAGGTTCTTCGGCTTGCGGGCCGAGTTGTTCGCGATCACCGCGTTGGCCGCCTCCAGGATCACCTCGGTGGAGCGGTAGTTCTGCTGCAGCAAGATCACCCGGGCGTCGGGGTAGTCGCGCTCGAACTCGAGGATGTTGCGGATGTCGGCGCCCCGGAAGGCGTAGATGCTCTGATCGGAGTCGCCCACCACGCAGACGTTGCGGTGCTTGGCGGCGAGCTGGTTGACCAGCACGTACTGCGCGTGGTTGGTGTCCTGGTACTCGTCGACCATCACGTAGCGGAACCGCTCCTGGTAGTGCTCAAGCACCGCAGGGAACGCCGCGAACAGCTCGGCGGTGATCATCAGCAGGTCGTCGAAGTCCATCGCCGACGCCTCCAGCAGCCGCTGCTGGTAGAGCCGGTACACGTCCGACACCTTCTCGTGGTACAGCCCCTGGCCCTGCGCTGCGAACGATTCGAAGTCGACCAACTCGTTCTTGGCGTTGCTGATGGCAGCCCGGATGTTGTTGGGCGGGAAGCGCTTCGGATCGAGGTCCAGGTCGCGAACGCAATAGGAGACGAGCCGCTTGGCGTCGGCGTCGTCGTAGATCGAGAACGACGACCGGTAGCCCAGCCGGGGCGCTTCCCGCCGGAGGACCCGCACGCAGGCGCTGTGGAACGTCGACACCCACATCGCGTTCACCACGCCGCCGATGAGGCGGCCCACCCGGTGCTTCATTTCGTTGGCGGCCTTGTTGGTGAACGTGATCGCGAGGATCGCAAACGGCGAGACCTCGTAGTCGCGGATGAGGTGTGCGATGCGGTGGGTCAGCACCCTCGTCTTGCCGCTGCCTGCGCCGGCGACCACCAGCACCGGGCCGTCGACCACCGCAACCGCCTCCCGCTGCGACGGGTTGAGGTCGGCGAGCAGCTCGGAGTCCGGCATCCGCCGAGTCTACCGGGCGAGTTGCACGCTTGTGATTCGGATCAGGGACTTCGTACCCTGCTTGGGAGAGCGGGGCGTTGGGTACGTTGACGACACCATGAAACTCACCAGCACCAACGCCCGCCGGTATCGCAAGACCACCACCGTAAAGGCCTTCCACAGCTCGAACGGCGCTACGTACCGGCTCGAATGGGGAGATTTGGACTACCCGGGCTCGCACTGGGTGATCGTCCAGGGCGACGAGGTCTACGGCGTCGCAGAGGACTCCTTCGACGCAACTTACGAGGCCGTGCCGGGCGAGCCCGACACCTACCGCAAGACGGCGTCGATCTGGGCCCGCCAGATGGACGAGCCGTTCGAACTCGAATCGAAAGAAGGCCGGGCGCGAGGCAAGGCGGGTGACTGGCTGGCGCAGCAGCTCGACGGCGAGCAGTGGCACATCCCCGACCGGGTGTTCCGGGCGACGTACGAGGAAGTCGAGCCGGCCGCTAGAGCAGCGAGCTGAACGTCGCTCGCGCCTCGTTCTCCACCGAGTGCTGGAAGTTGCGGGCGGAGTCGGCCACCGCGGCGACGGAGGCGGTGATCGTGCGCAGTGTCCGCATCGCCGACTCGTCGAACACCGCCGGCCGGTGCGACCCGAGCGCCAGGATGCCGACGAGCTGGCCGCGGCTCTTCAGCGGCAGCGTCCGGAACGAGTTCCACCCCCGCGGCGGGTCCGTGTCGCCCTCGATGGTGTTGAGGCGATGCAACTCGAGCGATCCCGCCGGGATGTCCTTGCCGACGTACTCGGACAGGTGCTGGGCACACAGGTCCGTGAACTCCGCAAGATCGGTGTAGTCGAGCTGGTGCCCGATGTGGAGGTCGATGAGCTTCTCCTCGTGGAACACGATGGCGCCGGCGTCGAAGGCAACGAGGCGCCGCAGCGACGTCAGCATCCGCTCCACGGTGCCGTCGAGCCCCACGGGTTCCACCGCCACCGACATGATCTCGTTGACGACCGTGGCCTCGAACAGCTTGCGGTCCAGCACGTCGCACACCCGGGTGAGGACGTCGGCCTCACCGTCGAGCGGCGGCGCCTGGAGCCGGCCGCCCGACAGGTCGCGCAGGGCGCTGCGAGCCAACGCGCCGCGGATCGCCGCGAGCAGCTCGTCGCCGAGCGCGTCCTTCGTGAGGTAGCCGTCGGCTCCCGATTTGGCGCCCCAGTACCGGTCCTCGGCTGACGACCGCACCGTCAGGATCAGCACGGGCGTGTGCGCCGCGACCGGGTCCTCCTTGATGATGCGGCAGACCACGTAGCCGCTCAGCTTGGGCATCTGCACGTCGAGCAGCACGAGGTCGGGCCGCTCCTGATAGAACTGGGTGATGCCCTCGACGCCGTCCTCGGCGGCGACGACCTCGTAGCCCTCGGGCTCGAGCAGCTTCCGCACGGCCATCCGCAGGACCGGGCTGTCGTCGGCGATCAGGATCTTCACAGGGTCTCCTCGCCACGCCCGGTCCGGGAGCGGACCAGGGTCCGCAGGCTGGCGGCCAGGGCGCCCTCCCGGAAGTCCGCCTTGTCGAAGTACGTATCCACGCCTGCGTCGCGGGCGCGGGCCTGGTCGCCCTCGGTGGCGACGCCGGACAGCATGATCACAGGGAGCTCGCCGTACTTGCCGCGCACCGCCCGCACCAGCTCGATCCCGTCCGAGCCCGGCATCGAGAAGTCGACGACCAGCGCGTCCACGAGGGTGGAGTCGAGCACATCGAGTGCCTCGTCGGTGCTGCCGGCCACGCACGTCTCGAAGCCGCTCGACGACAGCGCCGCGGCCACCACCTGGCGGGCGCCCTGCGAGTCGTCCACGACGAGCACCACCGGGCGGGCGTCGAGCGTGAGGGGCAGCTCGCGCACCCGCTCGGCGAGGCGGCTGGGGTCGACAAGCACCACGACATCGCCGCCGCCCAGCAGGGCGGCGCCGGTCAGATGTGGGGAGCCGCCCAGCAGCGGCCCGAGCTCCTTGGCGGCGACCTGCTGCTGGCCGAGCACCTGCGGCACCGTCAGCCCCACCGGACCCACGGGGCTCGACAGCACGACGACCTGCTTGGGTTCCTCCCGCTCGACCAGAGCCACGGCCTGGGCGAAAGAGGCAATCGGGATGCGGCGGTCGAGCCACACCATCTCCTGGCGGTGTGGCGCTGCGACGATCTGCACCTCGTCGAGGTCGAAGCGGTCGACGATCGCGGTCTCCGGGATGCCCCATTCGTGCCCGGCGGCGCGCACCAGGATCGCGTCCTGTAGTGCGCGGGAGGTCGGCGTGGCCAACGTGATCTTCGTCCCTGCCCCGGGATCGGTCTCGAAGCGCAGGCTGCCGTGCAGTGACTCGATCGCACCGGCCACGGCGGTGAGCCCGGACCCGTCCCCGACCAGCTCGCTGGCCTGGGTGGCTGTGGAGAACCCCGGGGCGAACAGCAGCGACCGCAGCGACTCCTGCTCGGGTTCCCGGTCGGCGGGGAGCAGGCCCCGCCGGACGGCAGTGCGGTGGACGGCCCCCCAGTCGACGCCGCGCCCGTCGTCCTCGACCACGATCTCCAGCCGGTGGTCGGTGACCTGGGCCCGCAGCGTCAGCGTCGCGGTCGGGGTCTTGCCGGCCTGCTCCCGCTCGTCGACGGTTTCGATGCCGTGCTCGATCGCGTTCACGATGAGCTGGCGCAGCGGGTCGGCAAGCCTCTCGAGCACCTGGCGGTCGACGGACACGTCGTCGCCGATCAGCTCGAAGCGGATTTCCTTGCCGGTCTTCTTCGCAAGGTAGCGGATGAGCTGGGCGAAGGTGTTGGTGACCTCGCGCAGGTCGGCCGACGCCAGCGTGAGCGCCTGGCTCTTGGCAGCGGTCACGGATCGGACCACCGACTCGAGAGCTCCGCTCAGGCGGGTGATCTGCAGGTAGGTCGCCGAGTCGGCCGGCACGGTGTCGGCCAGGTCGAGCAACAGGCTCCGCAAGCCCTCGGTCTCCACGCCCACCGCGGCGACGGTGTTGATGAGGCGGTACAGGTTGGCGGCGTTGACCCGAGCCGACTCCTGGGAGGCCCAGGTGTCGAGCGCGCTCAGCAGGCCGCCGAGGTCGGCCGAGTCCGCAGCGGGCAGGGCCGACGCCGAAACGTCCGGCTGCGAGCGCCGCAGCGGCGCATCCGGGGATTCGGCGTCGGTCACGAGCCCGGAGGCGGACGGCCCCTCCCGGTCGCCGACAGCGACCGGCGCCGCAGAAGGGGTCGGCTCGGCATCGAAGCCGGCGGACGTCACCCGGCCAACCTTCCCCAGCGCTCCGAGCAGCTCGCCCGTGCCCTGGGCGGGGTCGGCGTCGACGGCGCCCAGGATCGCCGCGCACAGCTCCTCGAGCGCCTCTCCGAGCTCGGCGTTGCCGCTGTGCTCGGCGTGGGCGACCTCGCGCCAGCGGGACTCGAGGATCTGGCCCGCCCGGGAGATGGCCTCGTAGCCCATCACCCGCGACGTGCCTTTGATGGTGTGGCCCTCGCGGAACATCGCGCCGGCGATCTCGTCGTCCACGGTGCCCGCGGCCATTGCCCGGGCCCCCTCGACCAAGCGAGCGACGCGCTCGCCGATCTCCTGACGGAAGAGCTCCCTGAGCTCCACGTCATTGGTCAAGGACACGACTCACCTCATCCGCGCAAATCAACGAGGGCACATGGTGGATATCGACCCGCGCGGGTCAGTGCTTAAGCGTGTTGCGGCTGTTTCACATTGCAGCCGACCCGGGCAGTCGTGAGGACGTGCGGCGCGGTGGGGCCCTCTCGGCTGCGGGCTGCCGCCGGGGCTGGTCCTACGTCGAGCCGCCCGCGAGGCGGGCGGCTGGAGCCAACCACGTGCCGCGTGGCACGCGCTCCTTCCCCCTCCCACCTTCATTCCCACTCGATCGTGCCGGGGGGCTTCGAGGTGATGTCGTAGGCGACGCGGTTGATGCCTGGGACCTCGTTGATCACCCTCGACGAGATGCGCTCCAGCACCTCGTACGGCAGGCGGGCCCAGTCGGCCGTCATGGCATCCTCGCTGGTGACGGCTCGCACCACCAGAGGATGGGCGTAGGTGCGGCCATCCCCCTGCACCCCGACCGTGCGGATGGCTGGGAGCACGCCGAAGTACTGCCACAGCTCCCGATGCAGCCCGGCGCGGCGGACCTCCTCCAGCACGATGGCGTCCGCGGCCTGCAGCACCGCCAGCCGTTCCCGGGTCACCTCGCCGATGATCCGCACCGCCAGCCCGGGGCCGGGGAACGGCTGCCGCCAAACGATCTCCTCGGGCAGCCCCAGCTCCTCGCCAACCGCCCGCACCTCGTCCTTGAACAGGTCCCGGAGCGGCTCGACCAGCTCGAACTGCATGTCGTCGGGAAGCCCCCCGACGTTGTGGTGGCTCTTGATGCGGGCCGCGTCGGCGGTTCCCGACTCGATGACGTCGGGGTACAGCGTCCCCTGCACCAGGAACCGGGCGTCAGCGTGATCGGCGGCGACCTCCTCGAACACCCTGATGAACGTCTCGCCAATGATCTTGCGCTTGACTTCGGGGTCGGTGACGCCGGCGAGCCGCTCGAGGAACCGGTCCGCCGCTTTCACGTGAACCAGGTTGACCCGGAAGTGGCGGCGGAACGTGTCCTCGACCTGCTCGGCCTCGCCGGCCCGCAGCAGCCCGTGGTCGACGAAGACGCACGTGAGCTGGTCTCCCACCGCCTTGTGCACCAGAGCCGCGGCCACGGACGAGTCGACGCCTCCCGACAGCCCGCAGATCACCTTCTCACCGCCCACCTGTTGGCGGATCGCGGCGACGGCTTCCTCGATGATCGACACGTGGGTCCACGTCGGGCGGCAGCCGGCCACGTCGTACAGGAAGTGCTTGAGTATCTCTTGACCGCGGGGGGTGTGGGCCACCTCGGGGTGGAACTGCACACCGCACAGGCGCCGCTCCGGGTCCTCCATCGCAGCCACCGGCGACGAGTCGGTGGCCGCCGTGACCACGAAGCCGCGCGGCGGGTCGACGACGGCGTCGCGGTGGCTCATCCAGACCGGCTGCTCCTCGGGCAGATCACCGAACAGCCGGCCGGGGGCGGTCACCCGCAGCGCCGTCTTGCCGTACTCCGCCACATCGTTGCGGTCCACCGACCCGCCGAGCTCGTGGGCGAGGAGCTGGTGGCCGTAACAGATACCCAGCAGCGGCACGCCGAGCGAGAAGATCCCCGGGTCGATCCGGTAGGCGTCGTCGGCGTACACCGACGCCGGCCCGCCTGACAGGATCAGCGCTGCCGGGCGGCGCTCCTTGACCTCGGCAGCGGTGATGTCGCGGGGGACGATCTCGCTGTAGACGTGGGCCTCGCGCACCCGCCGGGCGATCAGCTGGGCGTACTGGGCGCCCAGGTCGAGGACGAGGGCGCCCTCCCTCACCCCATGCCCACGTGCTGGCTGCGCTGGAGCGCCTTGCCCTCGGACTGGAGAGCGGGCGCCACCATGACCTCGGCCTTCTGGAACTCCTTGACGTCGGCGTAGCCGGCGGTGGCCAGCGAGACGCGCAGCGCACCGAACAGGTTGCGGCGGCCGTCGTTCTCGCGGGCGGGACCGACCAGGATCTCCTGGAGCGTGCCCAACCGCCCCACCTCGACACGGGCGCCGCGGGGCAGCGTGGGGTGGAACGTCGCCATGCCCCAGTGGAAGCCGGCGCCGGGCGCTTCGGCAGCGGCGGCGATCGGCGACCCGATCATCACTGCGTCGGCGCCGCAGGCGATAGCCTTGGCGACGTCGCCGCCGGTGCGCATGCCGCCGTCGGCGATGACGTGGCAGTAGCGGCCGGTCTCATCGAGGTAGCGGATGCGCGCCCCAGCCGCGTCTGCGATCGCCGTGGCCTGCGGCACCCCGATCCCCAGCACGCCGCGCGTCGTGCACGCCGCACCCGGCCCGACCCCGACGAGCACCCCGGCGGCACCGGTGCGCATGAGGTGGAGCGCGGTGGCGTAGGAGGCACAGCCGCCCACCACAACGGGCAGCTCGAAGTCGCCGATGAAGCGGTTGAGGTCGAGGGGTTCGACCCGGGTGGAGACGTGCTCTGCGGACACGACCGTGCCCTGGATCACGAGCATGTCGAGGCCGGCGTCGACGGTGAGCTTGGCGTACTTCTCCACGCGCTGCGGGGTGAGGCTGGCCGCCGCAACCACGCCGCCGGCCTTGATCTCATCGATGCGCTGGCCGATCAGGTGGTCCTTGATGGGCTCGGCGTAGATCTCCTGCATGCGGCGGGTGGCCCGGTCGGTGGTCAGCGCCGCGATCTCCTCGAACAGCGGCATCGGGTCCTCGTACCGGGTCCACAAGCCCTCGAGGTTGAGAACAGCGAGGCCGCCGAGGCGCCCGATGGCGACCGCAGTGGCGGGGCTGACGCCGGAGTCCATCGCCGACGCCATCATCGGCAGGTCGACCTCGAGGCCGGCGATCTCCCACGAGATGTCGACGTCGTCGGGGTCGCGCGTGCGCCGTGACGGCACGATCGCGATGTCGTCGAATCCCCAGGCCCGCCGCCCGGACTTGCCGATGCCGATGTCGATCTCCACGCTCCGCCTCCCGCTAGGTCCAGCGATGCGGCAGCGTAGCCCGGATCGGCGGCCGCGCCGTGGCAGGTTTTCGCGCGTTGCGGGAGCCGCACGGGCGCCCCGCCGGGTGCTCCCTAGCCGCGCAGCCCCAGGAGCTTGCGCACGGCCTGCTGATAGCCCTCGGCCATCTGGCGGGCGTCGAGTGCCCCCTTCTGCATGATGCGGGCAACCTCGGCGTCGTCGAGGCCCTGGTAGGCGCTGCGCACCGGCGCGAGTCCCTCGATCACCGCCTCGGCCACGGCCTGCTTGAAGGCGCCGTAGCCGCCATCACCGTGCGCGTCCTCGATCTGGGCGGTGGTCTGGCCGGTGAAGAGGGCGAGGATCTCGATGAGGTTGGAGATGCCCGGCTTGGCTTCCCAGTCGTAACGGACGTCGGTCCCGGAATCGGTGACGGCCCGCCCGACCTTGCGGCGGATCTCGTCGGGGCCGTCGAGGATGTTCACCCGGCTGCCCTCGTTGGGGTCGGTCTTCGACATCTTCGACGTGGGGTCCTGCAGCGACATGATGCGCGCCCCCGTCTCGGGGATGTAGGGGTCCGGCAGCGGGAACTCGTCGCCGTACCGGTTGTTGAATCGGTCCGCCAGGTCCCGGGTCATCTCGAGGTGCTGCTTCTGGTCCTCGCCGACCGGGACCAGGTGCGCGCGCAGCAACAGGATGTCCGCCGCCATCAGCACCGGGTAGCCGTACAGGCCGAGGTTGGCGCCGAACTTGTCGGCCTTCTCCTTGAACTGCGTCATGCGGTTGAGAACGCCGGTGGGGGTCATCGTGCCGAGGATCCAGGCCAGCTCGCTGTGCTGGGGCACCTGGCTCTGGTAGTAGAGCAGCGACCGCTGCGGGTCGATGCCGATGGCCAGCAGCAGCTTGGCGGTGGCGTGGCGGGCGGCGATGAACTCGTCGGGTTCCTGCGGAACGGTGAGGGCGTGCAGGTCGACCACGCAGTAGACGGCGTCGTAGTCATCCTGGAGCGCCACCCAGTTGCGGAACGCTCCCAGGTAGTTGCCCAGGTGCATGTTCCCGGTGGGCTGAACCCCGGAGAAGACCCGCTTCCGATCCATCTGCTCCGTCTCCTTCTGCAACGAAAACGGCCGGTGGCCTGACGGCCTCCGGCCTGACTGCAGCGCACACGGGAGGCTCAGATGGAGAGCCGCCGCCAATCGCGCGCTGGACGATTCACTGCCGGTCAGCGTACCACGGGCCCGCCGTGGCATGCTTCGGCCATGACGGACCTGCGCGCCTGGCAGCGGTTCGGGGGCGGAGCGGCCGTGCTCGGCGGGGTGCTGGCCGCGGTGTTCAACGTGCTCCACGCCGGCCCGCGCCGCGGCAATACCCGGCTGTTCCTCGAGGACCTGGTGGGGTCCCGGATCTGGGAGGTCGACCAAGTGGGCATCGCGGTGTCGCTGGTGGTGCTGGCGGCGGCGCTGGTGGCGGTCGCCCGCGTGCTGGCTGCCGGCCCTGCGGGCCCCTGGGCGGCGGCGGCGGGGGCGGTGGCGCTGGCCGGGATGGCGATCGGGCTCGTCAACGTGGCCGTCGACGGGCCCGCGATGCAGGAGGTCGCCGACCGCTGGCACGCCGCCGAAGGCGCCCGCAAGGAGGCGCTGTTCGCGGCTGCCGAGGTGCTGCGATCGGTGGACATCGCGCTGTTCTCGGTGTGGACGCTGGTGCTGGCCGGTGCGGCGCCGCTGCTGTTCGGGGTGGCGATCCTGATGGGCGGCGGGTTGCCCCGCTGGCTGGGGGTCCTCGCGGTCACCGGCGGCGGCGTGGCTGTCGGCACGGCGGTGATCCAGATGTTCGTGGGGTTGAAGCCGGTGACGGTGTTCGTGCTGTTCCCGGCGGCGTCCGGGTCACTGACCGTATGGATCGTGGCGGTGGGTGTGGTGTTTTGGCGACGCGCCGACGCATCCACGCGCGGTTTCTCGTAACCTGATGCGTGCCCGGGGGCTGTGCGTGCCGCGGTGCGCCCAGCTGCGGCCCGGCCCCCGGGCCTATCGGGACTTCCAGCCCGTCCGGCCAGGGCCAAAAGCCCCCGCTTCTCCGCGATCGCCCCGGCATAGCTTGAGGGCCGGTCCCCCTCAGGAGAGAGCAAAGCAATGCAACGCGTGGCCCTGCTGGCATCGTTCATCGCGCTGCTGATCGTCGCCTGCGGCGACGACGGCGGCGATGCCGGGGTGGTGGAGTACGACTTGACCGCCGAGGTCGTCGACTGGACGGTCGTCGACGGGGAGGTCGTCGAGGTGTGGGGCTACAACGGCCAATACCCCGGCCCGCTCATCGAGGCCGAGGTCGGCGACACGGTACGGGTGCACCTCACCAACAACCTTCCCGAAGGCACCACGATCCACTGGCACGGCCTGGAGGTGCCCAACGATCAGGACGGAGTGCCCGGGATTACGCAACTGATGATCGAGCCGGGCCAGCGATACACCTACGAGTTCGAGGTCGACCAACCAGGCACGACTATGTACCACACGCACGCCAACACCGTGAAGCAGCTCGGCCGGGGCCTGGTGGGCCCTTTCGTGGTGCGAGAAAAGGCCGCGAAGCAGTCGCCGAAGTACGACGCCGACTACACGCTGGTGCTGCATGAGATCGACGGGCTGTTCACGATCAACGGCCACTCGTTCCCCGAGACGCTGGCCCACGAGGACTCGCTCCTCAGCATCGAGGAGGGCGACCGGGTGCTGGTCCGGTTCGTCAACGCCGGCCAGCAGCACCATCCGATGCACCTGCACGGCCATCAGTTCCGGGTCGTGGAGTTGGACAGCAACCGGCTGGAGAACCCCTACTGGATCAACACCGTGGACGTCGCGCCCGGCCAGAGCGTGGCCGTGGAGATCCTCGGCACCAACCCGGGGACGTGGACATTCCACTGCCACATTCTCCCACACGTGACCAACCGGGGCGAGTACCCGGGCGGGATGCTCACGGTGCTGGACTACACCGACCACACCTCGATGTTCGAGGGCGCCGACCCGCCGCAGGTCCCCCAGGACGTGGATGGGGCCGCGCCGGCGACCCAGCCTGCGCCCTCCGCAGAGCCCGAGGCCGCCGGCAGCGTCGTCGATGTCATCGGCGCCGAGTTCAGCTTCGCCCCCGATGCGCTCGCCGTCCAGCCCGGCCAGGAGCTCACGGTCCGCCTCGAGAACATCGGCGCCGTCGAGCACAACCTGGAGATCACCGAGTGGGACGTGCTCGTGGAGGCCGCCCCCGGGCAGACGAGCGAGGTGACGTTCACCGTGCCCGCCGACGCCTCCGGCGCGCTGGAGTTCTTCTGCAACATCGCCGGCCACCGCGAGGCGGGCATGGTCGGCGAGTTATCCATCGGGACGTAGCGCCGGCCGGGGTGCGTTCGGACGATAGGCTCGCCGCTCGATGAACGCACCCGACGCCCGGCCCTGGTGGCGGAGCGGCCTCGGCATCGCCGCCGGCGTCGGCCTCGTGCTCACCATCGTCGGCATGGCGTTGCTCTGGCCGACGGGCGAGACCCGCGCCGCCATCGACGCCGCCCGGGCCGGCGGCGACGCCGAGTTCTCCGAGATCGGCCTGCCTGCGGACTTCTTCGCAGCCGAGGTCGAGATCGTCGACGAGGGCGAGTGCTCGTTTGGCGGCGACCTCACCTGCCGGTCGGTGGCCTTCCGGCTGCAGGACGGCCCCGACGAGGGCGAGCTGTACGTGCAGGAGTTCCCGGTCGACGTCGCCAGCGCGCCGGAGTTCGACCCCGGCGACGCCGTCATCCTCGCCTATATCGACGACGCGCCCGAAGAGTTCCGGTACCAGTTCAGTGACCGGCAACGCCGCGGCGTGCTGCGCTGGCTGGCGATCACGTTCGCAGTGGCGGTGATCGCGCTGGGGCGGTGGCGAGGGCTCGGGGCGTTGGCGGGTCTGGCGGGCAGCCTGACCGTGCTGTTCGTGTTCGTGCTTCCTGCGATCACCGACGGCAGATCCCCGGTGCTGGTGGCGATCGTCGGCTCGGCGGCCATTGCCTACGTCGCCCTCTACGTGGCGCACGGGTTCACGCCGCTCACGACGGTCGCGCTGCTGGGGACGCTGGCGGCGCTGGCATTGACGGCGACGCTGTCGGCCATCGTGACCGGGGCCGCCGACTTCTCCGGCTTCGCGACCGAGGAGACGCTGTTCCTGACGCTGGTGCCGGGCCAGGTGATCGACATCAGCGGGCTGATCCTGGCCGGGGCCGTGCTGGGGGCGCTCGGCGCCATCGACGACGTCACCGTGACCCAGGCGTCGGCGGTGTGGGAGCTGCGCCGCACCAGCCCCGGCCTGCGCCGGATCGGGCTGTTCCGCTCGGGCATCCGGATCGGCCGGGACCACATCGCCTCCACGGTCAACACGCTGGCGCTCGCCTACGCCGGGGCGGCGCTGCCGCTGCTGCTGCTGTTCACCCTCGCCGACCAGTCGCTCGGCACCGTGGTCAACTCCGAGGTGGTGGCCATCGAGGTGGTCCGCACCCTGGTCGGCAGCATCGGGTTGGTTGCGGCCGTACCGGTGACGACCTGGCTGGCTGCGGTGATCGCGACGCCCGGCGAGTTCGACGCACCGTAGCATTGCCCGCATGGCACACGGGATCCAGGTGGTGTTCGACGCGGCCGACACTCGAGCCCTCGGCCGGTTCTGGGCGCTGGCGCTGGGCTACGTCGAGCAGCCACCGCC
>JBFJZV010000073.1:0-14666 GCA_041621915.1 Acidimicrobiia bacterium
GAGAGCCGCTGGGAGGACGGCGACATCACCCGGGCGCTGCGCGGCCCGGCGCTGTTGAACCTGTCCGAGCTGAACGCGGCGGGCGCCGAGACGCTGTTCGCGCTCCACGGGCTGCTCGATCGCTACCAGGCGATCGGCCTGCCCACCGGGGAGACGCTACATCTCCGGAGCGACGTGCGGCTGTTCGGCACGATGAACCCGACCGACCTGCGCGACTACGCCGGCACCCAAACCCTCAACAAGGCGTTCGCCGACCGTTGGGTGATCTGGGAGAAGGCGTTCCCGTCGGAGGAGCAGATCAAAGCGATGCTGGAGCGGCGGTACCCGGCCCTCAAGCCGAAGTTCGTGGAAGTCATCGCCCGGCTGGCGGTGGAGGTCAACGCCTCGTTCACGGCCCCCGACGTGCGGACCCGGGTGGAGACGCCGATGTCGCTGCGGTCCGTGCTTGACCGCCTCCCCGCCGGGCTGCGGGTGTACGCACCGGCCGACGACCCGCTGCGGCGCGCCTGGGAGGAGTTCGTGCTCCCCCACATCGACGCCTACGACCGCGACCACTACGAGACCGTCTGGAACGCGGTGGCGCGCAAGGGCCCGTCCGGCCCGCCCTATGCGTAGTTCTCCCCCCGCCGGCGGGGGGAGTCCCTCCGGCGAAGACGGAGGGGAGGGGGGTGCGGATGTTCGGACCGCGCACGTGATGGACCGCGCCAAGCACGTACTGGCCACCGACCCGAGAATCGCGGCAGCGTGGGTGGAAGGGTCGCTGGCGGCGGGGACGGCCGACGCGTGGTCGGACGTCGATTTCCACGTGGCGGTCGAGGACCCGGCGGCGATCGACGGCGAGGAGCTGCTGGGCCGGATCGCCCCTGTGATCTCGGCGCTGACCTTCCCGCTGGGCCCGGTGCGCCTCGTGGCGGCCACGCTGGAGGGCCCGGTGCGGGTCGACCTGTACGTCGAGCCCCTCGACCAGGTGGCGTCGATCTCCCGCCTCGGCAGGCCCACGTGTTCCACGGCGACCCGCCGGGGTTCCGCATCGTCGACTCGGTCATGGACCCGGCCGCTGCAGCTCGCCCGGCTGGTGCGCGGCTACTTCTTCGGGTTCATGATGCCGGCCCGGCTGGAAGTACCTGGGCGAGGAGCTGGGCTGGCCCTCTGAGGACCGGGCCGCGCAAGCTCACGGCCTCGGGCCGAACTCCGGGCTCGACTGGCGGTCGCGCTTCAGCTCCCAGAAGCACTCGTAGGACGCCAGCGCGGCGATGTGGTCGAACATCTCGGCAGCCGCCTCGCCCACCGGCGCCGGTGACATGACCGGTCCGAAGAAGCCCTGGTCGTTGGGGAACACGAGGAGCGGCACGCCGACGTCCTCCCCCGCCACAGCCAGGGCGTCCTTCATCGACCGCGCGATCGCGTCGTCCCAGGCGTCGTCGTCCGCCGCTGCCAGGAACTCCGCGTCGAGGCCCTCCGCAGCCAGAGCCGCGCCGAGGTCGAGAGGGCGCTCCCGGTCGTGGTGGATGCGCCTCCCCAGCTCGGTGTACAGGGCCTCGATCGGCCCGTCGCCGAGCCGCTCCCGCACCGCCTCCACCACCCGCAGCGCCCGGTGGGTGCCGAGGTAGCGGTCGTACCCGCGGTCGCCGGGCTGTTTGTCGTTCTTGACGAACAGCGAGAAGGGCCGCCACGTGACCTCGAGGTCGCGGTGCTCCTGGACGTCCAGCAGCCAGCGGCTGGTGATCCAGCACCAGGGGCAGATCGGGTCGAAGTAGAAGTCGATGTGCATGGGCATCGAACGTAGCGGGGCGAGCGGGCGTAGCCGAAATCAGGGAGGCTGGCCGCTGGCGACGTACTCGTGGCCGAGACGGCTGGTCCACAGGTAGTCGGCGTCACCGAACGGCGCATACGTCCACCCGATGCGATGCCGCAGGCGATGATGCTTCGGGCAGGGCGGGGCGAGGTTGTCCGGGGTGGTGGGCCCGCCTTCGGCCCAGGGCTGGATGTGGTCGATCTCGGCGCCGCCGGTGGAGACGACACACTTGGGGTACGGGCACGTCGGGTCGCGGGCGGTGACGAACCGCCGCATCCGGGCCGAGGGACGGCGAGGGGTGGTGCCGACCTGGCGGAGCCGGCCCGTGTCCGGATCGGTGATCACGTAGCGCCACTCGACGTGCGGGGACGCCAGGGCGAGTTGACGAGCCAGGTCGGCGACCACGGCCCCGTAGCCGCCGAGGTCGCCAGGGAGCTCGTCCAAGCCGATCAGGGTGGCGATGTCGACCCGCAGCTCCACGAACCCGGATGCCTCGTCACGACCATCGCTGCGCTTGCCCGAGAGCAGGTCGACGAACAAGTCGGCGCGCAACTGGTCCATGCTGCGGGGATCGCCGGCGCGACGCAGGTGCCGAGCCAGTCGGGTGAGATACGTGCGGATGGCCGCCACCCGGTGCGGCGGCAGATTCACACCGAGCAGGTTCGCGGTCCCGTCCGGGTTGGGATATGCCTCGACCCGGCGGTCCTCCACCGCCGACTGGTACCGCTCGACGGCGGCCTCGGGCTCCAACTGGAGGGCCAGGCGCCGGATGCGTCGCTTGATCTGGGTGGTGGTGCGGTCGGCGGCCCAACCGAGCACGGCGTCGACGAGGTCACGGGCGGCGTCCGGATCGAGATGGGTCGTCTCGTCGACCAGCACCCGGGCCCGGACGGCATCGATGCGCCCCGCCGCCAGCGCTTCCCACACGGCCGGCAGCCGGTCCCGCAGCGCCAGAGCGTCGGCGTACCAGCTGGCGGCGGTCGCTCCCGTGAGGCACAGCGCAGCCTGGATCTCGGCGACGGCCGCCTCGTCGACGTCGTCGCCTGGCACCGGGTCGGCTGCGAACTCGGCGGCCAGTGCGTCGCGGATCGCAACCATCGCCCGGGTCTTGCGGGCGGCGTAATGAGCCTCCAGGCGAGCCGCGGCTCGCAGCGCGACGACGCGGTCGTGGCCCGACAGCCGGTCGACGTCGATGGACGCGAGGGCAGCGGCGAGCGCAGGTCCCGGTGGCAGGTCGGTGAACTCCGATGGCAGTGAATCGAACATATGTTCGTATCGTAGTTGCGGCCAAGCGCGGTTTCAAGACGTGTGTTGAAGAAGGCATCCACCACTCGCTGCCCGAGATCGTCGCTACCGTTGAGCGTCATGCGTTCCTACGACCTCGGCGACCCCGCGCTCGACGAACGGCTGCGCGACCTCGTACGCGACGCCGTCGCCCGCGACCACCCCGACCCCGACGAGGACATCATCGCCGAGCTGATGACCACCGGCATCAAGATGCTCCGGGACTCCACCGACCGCGCCGACCTGAAGCTCGCCAACGCCGCCCTCAAGGAGATGCGCTACTCGTTCCTGATCTTCTCCCGATACCGGGACATCCCCAAGGTGACGATCTTCGGCTCCGCCCGGACCCCGCCCGAGCATCCCAACTACGTGCTGGCGTCGGAGTTCGCCCGGGAGATGGCCGACCGCCGCAAGTGGATGGTCATCACCGGGGCCGGGCCCGGGATCATGGAGGCCGGGAACATGGGGGCCGGCCCCGATTACGGCTTCGGCGTGAACATCCGCCTGCCCTTCGAGGCCGACGCCAACCCGTACGTCCACGAGAGCAAGCTGATCAACTTCAAGTACTTCTTCACCCGCAAGCTGATGTTCGTGAAGGAGTCCAACGGCTTCGCCTTGTTCCCGGGCGGGTTCGGGACCCACGACGAGTCGTTCGAGCTGCTGACGCTGATGCAGACGGGCAAGAGCGACCTGCATCCCATCGTGCTGATGGAGGCCGAGGGCTCCGAGTACTGGAGTTCCTGGATGCGCTTCGTCCGCGACCTCGTCGACCACGAGATGATCGCCCCCGACGACCTGCACCTGTTCTCCCACACCCGCGACGTGCAGGAGGCCGCCGACGAGATCTGTCGCTTCTACGCCAACTACCACAGCCAGCGCTACGTCGACGGCAAGCTGGTGCTCCGTCTCAAGCACAAGCCCACCCCCGAGTTGATCGAGGAGCTCAACGACGACTTCTGCGACATCGTCGTGTCGGGCCGCATCGACGCGATCGAGCCCACCGACGTGGAAGTGCGCGACGGCGACCACCTCGACCTCGCCCGCATCCGCCTGCACTTCGACCGCCGCCACTTCGGGCGGCTGCGCCAGCTCGTCGATCGTCTCAGCGCCGCGGCCGGCACCCCCGACGAGCAGGATGCGCCGCCTACGATTTCCTAGACTGGCGGCGTGCAACAGATCCTCGCCGACCTCGTGGCCGAGCAGCAGGCGGTCGACCAGTACCTCCAGACCAAGAAGGACCGGGAGTGGTCGCGCAAGACGCCGGCCAAGCCCTGGACGGTCCAGGACCAGGTCAGCCACCTCGCCTGGTCCGAGGACTACGCGCTCGACGCCGTCGTGGAGGGAGGAGCGCGCCTCGCGGAGGCCGCCTCGCACGACTCCGGTGAGGACTTCACGATGGCCGGCGTGCTGCAGGGCCGGGCGATGCGGCCGCAGGAGGTCATCGAGTGGTGGCGCCAGGCGCGGGCCAAGGTCGTCGACGCACTGAGCCGATGCGACCCCGCCCAGCGCATCCCCTGGTTCGCCGGGGACATGAGCGCCCGGGCATTCGCCACCGCCCGGCTGATGGAGACGTGGGCGCACGGCCTGGACATCCACCACACGTTCGGCGACGAGCCGGAGGACACGTCCCGGCTGCGCCACATCGCCTGGCTCGGATGGCGGACGCTGCCGTACGCGTTCCAGCTCGCCGGGGAGGACTATTCGGAGGTGGTGCGGCTCGAGGTGATCGGCCCCAGCTACAACAAGTGGGTCTACGGGCCCGAGGACTCCACCCAGATCATCCGCGGCCAGGCCGGCGAGTGGTGCCGGGTGGCGGTCCGGCGGCTCGCCGCCGACAAGACCTCGCTTAAGGCGACCGGGGACGTCGCCGAGACCGCGCTGCGGGTCGCCCGCTCCTACGTATGACGCCACGCCTGGTCGGCATGGTCCACCTCGGCCCGCTGCCGGGCTCGCCGAGCTTCGGCGGCGACATGCCCGCGGTCGTCGACGCGGCAGTGGCCGACGCCGTGGTGTTGGCCGAGGCCGGCTTCGACGCCGTCCTGGTCGAGAACTTCGGCGACGCCCCCTTCTACGCGGACGACGTCCCCAAGGTCACCATCGCCGCGCTGACCGCAGCCGTCGCGGCGGTGGTGGACGCCGTCGACGCCGGGGTGGGGGTCAACGTGCTCCGCAACGACGCGCTGGGGGCGCTGGCCGTGGCGGCCGCCACGGGCGGCACCTTCGTCAGGGTCAACGTGCTGGCGGGGACGATGTTCACCGACCAGGGGCCCATCGTCGGCCGGGCTGCCGAGGTGGCTCGCGCCCGGGCGGCCTGGGCCGACGGCGTGGCGGTGCTCGCCGACGTATTCGTCAAGCATGCGGTGCCCCCCGCGGGGCTGGGGATCGAGGACGCCGCCCGCGACCTGGCGGAGCGGAGCGGCGCCGACGGGCTGATCGTCAGCGGCGCCGCCACCGGCGACCCGCCGACACCGAAGCTGGCAGCGGCGGTGCGGGACGCGGCAGGCGGGCTGCCGGTGCTGATCGGCAGCGGCGTGACGCCGGCGACGGTGGCCGACTTCCTGGGGGTGGCCGACGGCGTCATCGTCGGGACGTCGCTGAAACCCGAAGGCGACACGGCCCGACCGATCGACCCGGGTCTGGCGAGGTCCCTGGTGGAGGCGGCCGGATGATCACGTTCAGCTTCGAGCCGGTCGCAGTGCACCTGGTGCGACTGAACTGCGGGGAGGACCTGTACGAAGGGATCACCGAGTTCGTGCGGGAGCGCGGCATCCGGGCGGCCGCGGTGAACTGCCTGGGCGCGCTGGCGCGGGCGTCGCTGCGCTACTACCACCAGGACCAGCGCCGTTACGTGGACTACGACATGGAACGCCACCTCGAGGTCGTGGCCGGCGTCGGCAACGTGTCGATGCTCGACGGCGAGCCGTTCCTGCACCTCCACGCCGCCCTCACCGACGCCGACGGCCGGGCCTACGGCGGGCACGTCAACGTCGGCTGCGAGGTCTTCGCGCTGGAGGCGACGATCTGGGAGCTGGCCGGCGACCCGCCGATCCGAGAGCCCGACGACTGCACCGGGCTCACCTTGTGGGGCGGCACGCTCTAGCCGCAGGCGCCGGGTCGGAAGGGGGCGATCCGAGCGCTAGCCGTCCTCCTCCGGGGGCAGCACCACCTGGAGGTGCAGCTCCTCGAGCTGCTCGTCGCTGACCTCGTTGGGGGCGTTCATCAGGAGGTCGAGGCCGCTGCCGGTCAGCGGGAACGCGACGACGTCGCGGATCAGCGGCTCCTGCGCCAGCAGCATCACGATCCGGTCGATGCCCGGCGCCAGGCCGGCGTGGGGCGGCGCCCCGTACTGGAAGGCGTTGAGCAAGGCCGGGAACTTCGACGCCACCATCTCCGGCGGGTAGCCGGCGATCTCGAAGGCCTTCACCATGATCTCGGGGTCGTGGTTGCGGACTGCGCCGGACGACAGCTCGGTGCCGTTGCAGACGATGTCGTACTGGTGGGCCACCACGTCGAGCGGGTCCTGCTCCAGCAGCGCCTTCATCCCGCCCTGCGGCATCGAGAACGGGTTGTGGCTGAAGTCGATGCGCCCGGTGTCGGGGTCCTCCTCGAACATCGGGTAGTCGACGATCCAGCAGAACCGGTAGACGCCGTCGTCCACCAGCTCCAGCCGCCGCCCCAGCTCGGCCCGCACCTGGCCGGCAAGCTGGGCCGCCGCCTTCTCGGTGCCCGCCAGCAGCACCACCGCGTCGCCGGGCTCCAGCGAAGCCGCCTCGGCCAGGCCCATCTCCGGCGTGACGAACTTGGCAATCGGGCCGCTCAGCTCACCGCCGTCGCCGACCTTGAGCCACGCCATGCCCGGCCCGTTCAACTCCTTGGTGACGTAGTCGGTCATCTTGTCGAAGAACGACCGAGCCTGCTCCGAGCCCTTCGGGATGCGGGTCGCCCGCACCGTCTTGCCGGCGAACGCCCGGAAGTCCGAGCCTGCGAACACGGCCGTGGCGTCGACGATCTCCAGCGGGTTGCGGAGGTCGGGCTTGTCGGTGCCGTAGCGCAGCATGGCGTCGGCGTACGTGATGTGCGGGAACGGCTCCTGGGTGACCTCCCAGTCGGAGAACTCCTCGAAGACGCCGACCATCACGTGCTCGACCGCGGCGAACACGTCCTCCTGGGTGGCGAAGGCCATCTCGAGGTCGAGTTGGTAGAACTCGCCCGGCGAGCGGTCGGCGCGGGCGTCCTCGTCGCGGAAGCACGGAGCGATCTGGAAGTAGCGGTCGAAGCCGCCGACCATGAGGAGCTGCTTGAACTGCTGCGGCGCCTGCGGGAGCGCGTAGAACTTCCCCGGGTAGCGGCGGCTGGGCACCAGGTAGTCGCGGGCGCCCTCCGGCGACGAGCTGGTGAGGATCGGGGTGTGGATCTCCAGGAAGCCCTGGTCGAGCATGCGGCGGCGGATGCTGTTGATCACCCGGGACCGCAGGACGAGGTTGCGCTGCATCCGCTCGGTGCGGAGGTCGAGGTAGCGGTGGCGGAGGCGGGGCTCCTCCCGCACCGCGCCGGCGGGGGCGACCTCGAACGGCAGCGGGTTCACCACCCTGCCGAGCACGTTGATCTCGACGGCGACGACCTCGATCTCGCCGGTGGCCAGGTCGGGGTTGACGGTGCCGTCGGGCCGTGCCGACACCTCGCCCGTGACCCGGATCGTCGACTCGCGGGGAACGCTCCGGACGAAGTCCTGGAGCTCGGGCCGCTCCGGCGGCACGACGACCTGGGTCAGGCCGTAGTGGTCTCGCAGGTCGGCGAACAGCACGCCGCCGTGGTCGCGGGTGGTCTGCAACCAGCCGGACAGGCGGACCTGGGCGCCGACGTCGCCGGCGCGCAGCTCGCCGCAGGTGTGGGTGCGGTAGGGGTGCATATGGGCCGGCACGATACCGGTCGGTAGGCTCCCTGCGGCCATGGAGTACACGCAGCTCGAGGTTCGGATCGACGGCGGGATCGCCTGGGTGACGATGAACCGGCCCGAGATCCGCAACGCGATGACCGGCCCGGAGATGATCGACGAGCTGGAGGACGCTTTCCTGGCGGCAGGCCGGAACCCGGGCGTGTCGGTGCTGGTGCTCACAGGCGCCGACCCGGCGTTCAGCGCCGGCGGCAACGTCAAGGACATGCGGGACGGGGCGAACTTGTTCGCCGGCACACCCGACGAGATCGCCGAGGGCTACCGGGCCAGCGTGCAGCGCCTCCCCAGGGCGCTGGGGTCGCTCGACCTGGCGACGATCGCCGCGGTCAACGGCCCGGCCGTGGGCGCCGGCTGCGACCTGACACTGATGTGCGACATCCGCATCGCCAGCGACCGGGCGCGCTTCGGCGAGACGTTCGTGAACCTCGGGATCATCGCCGGCGACGGCGGGAGCTGGTTCCTGCCCCGGGTGGTGGGCCCGCAGCGGGCCGCCGAGATGACGTTCACCGGCAAGCTGGTGGGCGCCGAGGAGGCGCTGGCGATCGGCCTGGTGCTGGAGGTCGTCCCCCACGAGGAGCTGCTGAGCCGGGTCGGCGAGCTGGCCGCCGAGATCGCCGCGAAGCCGCCCCACGCCGTGCGCCTGGCGAAGCGCCTGCTGCGCCACTCCCAACGGATGGGCCTCGACGAGTTCCTCGACCTCACCGCCGCGCTGCAGGCGATCAGCCATCACACCCGGGACCACCAGGCGGCGGTGGAAGCGTTCTTCGAGGGCCGGTCATGAAGGTGTCCCACCTCATCCTGCGGGTCGAGTTCCGGGTGGAGCCGCGGGAGGTGATGCGCCAGGGAGACCGGGCTCTCCACGCCGCCGACTTCCGCGATCCCGACGGGCATGTGCTGTCGATCACCGGCTGGGTGGGCTGAGCCGCCGGGTGCGGCGGCCACGGTCGACATTGCTGTTCGACGCTGGGCAGGCCGAGGGAGGCCGCCGTCCTGCTCGCGGGCGTGTAGCCGGGCGCTACTTCGTCACGTCGAAGCCGGTCTTGCGCAGCAGCCGGATCATGGCCGTGGCCGGCTCCTTGAACTGCACCGGCTGCAACGCGTCTTCGAACTGGTCGAAGAACTCCAGCATCCGCCGGATCACGTGGCTGAGCGAGATGACGTTGACGGTGTTCTCCGCCGCCCGCCCGAACGCCACGAGCCGCGTGCGGACCGTGCCGCCGCCGCGGGCCTCCGCCCGATGGATCAGGTCCCGCTGCAGGCCCTCCACCACGCCCAGCAGCGGCTCGTCGTACATCCACTCCAGCCGCCGCAGCACCGAGTGCAGCACATGGTGGTCCTTCAGGCCTGGGTTGAAGCGGGCCTCGCTCTGCTTGACCTCACCGATGATCACGTCGACGCAGTCGAGGTCGAGCCGCAACTCCGGGTCCTCCACCACCAGGATGCCGCCCAGCTCATCGTCGTGCGGGTCGCCGATGAACACCTCACCCGGCATGCGCAGCGCCACGATGTCGACGTCGGTGATGCTGGTGAACGTGCCGTCGTCGAGGCGGCGCTGCACCTCGAACTCGCTGAGCGTGAGGTACCCGGCGAGCCGCAGATAGCTCTCCACGAGGTTGACGGCAATGTCCATCCGGCCGCCCATTCTGGCCGGACCTTCGTCCCTGGTCGTCGCCGGGCGGCGATGCGACGCTGTGCACATGGACGAGAACCTCAATCTCTGGCACATCGCCCGCACCCAGTTCGAGCGGGCGGCACCCTTCATCGACGATCTGCACGGCTGGCGGGGCATCGCCGAGTGGCTGTTCGAGCCGGAACGCACCGTGCGCGTCACCTTGCCCGTCGTGATGGACGACGGCTATGTCCACCTCTTCACCGGATACCGGGTGCTGCACTCGCAGGTACTCGGACCCGGCAAGGGCGGCATCCGTTTCCACCCCAACGTCGACGAGGACGAGGTGAAGGCCCTGGCGGCGTGGATGACGTGGAAATGCGCGCTCGTGGAGATCCCCTTCGGGGGCGCCAAGGGTGGCGTGCAATGCGACCCGACCGCGCTGTCGAGCGAGGAGAAGCAGCGGCTGACCCGCCGGTTCATCGCAGCGCTCAACCACGACATCGGGCCGCACACCGACATCCCCGCCCCGGACCTCTACACGGACGAGGCGACGATGGCCACCGTCTACGACACCTACGCGATGATGCACCCCGGCGAGAACAACCTGCCGGCGGTCACCGGCAAGCCGCTGAACCTGGGCGGTTCCCACGGCCGGGCGGCCGCGACGGCCCAGGGCGTCGTCTTCGCCACGGAGCACTTCCTGGAGGTCGGCGGGATGCCCGGCCTCTCCGGGCTCGCCGGCACGACGATCGCCATCCAGGGCTTCGGCAACGCCGGCCGCAACGCGGCGCGGCTGTTCCACGACGCAGGTGCGAAGGTCGTGGCGGTGAGCGACACCAAGGGCGGGATCTACGACCCGCACGGCCTCGACCTGGCCGCGGTCGTCGAGCACAAGGACTCCACGGGCAGCGTCTCCGGCGTCTCGGGCACGAAGCCCCTCGCGCCTAAGGAGGTGCTCGAGCTGCCCTGCAACGTGCTGGTGCCGGCCGCCATCGAGAATCAGATCACCCTCGAGAACGTGGACCGGGTCCAGGCGCGGCTGATCGTCGAAGCGGCCAACGGCCCCGTCACCCCCGCCGCCGATGTCCAGCTCGCAGCCCGCAAGGTCGCGCTGCTGCCCGACATCCTCGCCAATGCCGGCGGGGTGATCGTCAGCTACTACGAGTGGGTCCAGAACCTGCAGAATCAGCAATGGGAGGAGCACGACGTGGTCGGGCGCCTCCGCAGCAAGATGCATCGAGCCGTCGAGCAGGTCGTCACCCGGTGTGCAGCGATCCGCCAGGGCCTCAACGGCTACAGCGAGGCGTGGTCGGCCGCCCGGCCGACCGAGCCGCCGCTCCCCCCTCCCAACCTCCGCACCGCCGCCTACTCGATCTCCCTGGAGCGCCTCCGCCTGGCCACGAAGCAGCGCGGCGTCTGGCCGTGATACTGCCGGCGGGCGGGCGTCGGGTTGCGCGTCTCGCGTCCGGGGGCCCGCCCACCGGCGGCTGCCGCGCTTCCTGGTCCTGACGTCGGGGCGGCCGCGAAGCGGCCGCTTGGAGCCAACCCCGTACCGCGTCGTCACACTGCCACCGGGTCGGGCGTCGCGGTGCGCTGCTCGCGTCCGGGGCCCTCCCGGCGGCGGCTGCCGCGCTTCCTGGTCCTGATGTCGGGGCGGCCGCGAGGCGGCCGCCTGGAGCCAACCCCGTACCGCGCCACCACGGCGCGGAGGCGGCGGTCGAAGGGGGTGAGGACGTTCGGGAGTGAACCCGCAGCTTGGCTTCGGGGGTGCGTTTCGGGCGTCGTGCCGAAGGACCCTGGCCCGCCGCACGGCTTGGGATACGGTGGGAGACGGGCCCACTCCCGGAAGGGAGGCAGAGTGAACCACGGCGTGCGGCCCGCCGTTCTTCCACTTCTCGCATGGGGCGGCGTACTCGTTGCCACTTCGGCACTCGTGGGCATCTTTCGCGTCGCCCGTACCCTCGGGAGCTGCGAGGCACGCGCGTGCTGGGACGCCGTCGTCGACTCCTGGCTCTTCGTCATCGCGGCCCACGCCGCGGTAGCCGTCGTCGCCGCCCTGCTGCTCGCACTGTTCCCGCTCCGTCACCCCAAACGTGTCGTGGCGGTCGTCGCCGGCCTCGGTGTCCTCGCCATCGCCGCCTTGTTCGTGATGGCGGGAGACGCCCAGGGGAAGCGGGATCGCCCTCCGGCGTTGGAGGCGAGCCTGACCCGGATCCACGGGGCAGAGGGAGCCGACCTCGCCGGTCGCAATCTCTCGGGCGGCGACTTCTCGGGCGCCCGGATGGCGGGCGCCGACCTCCACGGAGCCGATCTCACGGGCGCCAACCTGGCAGGGGCGGACCTCACGGGCGCCGACCTCTCGGGGGCGATCCTGTACGGGACGGACCTGACGAGAGCCAACCTGCGAGGCGCCGACCTCGGCGACGCCGAGTACGACGCCACCACCGCATGGCCGGCAGGGTTCAGCCCACCTTGACCGACCGCGGCGACCGACCGACTGACCGGCGCCTACTCGAACGCCCGGCGCAAGACCACCCTGCCGTCGGCGTCGCCGTCGGCGTCGGTCCAGCGGCCGCTCAGCTCCCGGCCGCCGTTCACCAGCCGCATCTCGAACACGTCGAGGCCGTAGTCCGCCTCGGGATCGTCGGGGATGAACGTCACCTTGGTGCCGCGCACGGTGACCCGGTCGCCGTCGACCTCGCCCTCCGCCTCTTGGCACGCCAGGTACGGCTCGTCGGGGTCGTCGTAGTACACGACGATCGACCCAGCGAGCCGGTCGCCCGATTGATGGAGCTGCACCATCGCCTTGTAGGTGTCGGCCTCCATCACCTTGCCCGCCCATAGCCCGGTCACGGGCCCGGGGTCGGCCGCCGGCAGGGCGCCGCCGCCCGTGATGGCGGCGGTCCGCAGGTCGGAGACCACAGCCTCCAGGCGGGAGATCGCTTCGCGTAGTTCGCTCATCGCCTGGAGACTAGGACCCGCCGAGCTCCTCGGTGAGATCCTCCCACCGGTCCTCGAACGGGCGGTACAAGTAGGTGTGGCCACCGTCGAAGACGGCCACCCCGTGGCCCCCGACGACGCCGATCCCGACCTGGCTCGTCGGCTCGGGGAGCGGCGTGAGGCGCTCCATCGACAGGTCGGCGGCATCCAGCGCCCAGACGTCGTCGGTTGGGCCGACGTTGGTGGCGGTGATGCCGTCCCCGAGGTCCCGCACCACCTCCACCCAGCCTCCGACGACCACGATGCGCTCCAGCTCCGGCACCCACGCCATCTGGTGGTACCACGGTGGCGGCTGGTCGAAGCCCTCGGTGAGCCGCCGCCACTCGTCGGCGTCGTAGTCGTACCCCCACACGTCCGGGTCGGTCTCGCCGCCCTCCGTGCTGTCGCCGCCCCACAGCACCACGAGGTCGAGCCGCGGGTCGTACGCCATGGCGTGGAAGCTGCGCGGGGGCGGCGACTCCGGGGGCTCCATCTGCCGCCACTCCTGCGCCTCGGGCAGCCAGGCCCACGTGTCGCCGAGGTTGGTGCCGGTGCGGTTGGTGGGGTTGGCGAGCTTGGCGCCGCCGAACAAGACGACCACGCCCGACTCCTCGTCGTACGCAGCGGCGTGGCCGACACGCGGTTCGGGGGCGGCGGGCGACGGGACCGACCGCCAAGTGCTCGCGGCCGAGTCGAAGACCCACGAATCGTCGAGCAGCCCCGCCGAGCACAGGGGCACCGGCGAGCAGAAGAACAGCGAGTCGCCCGAACCGCCGAACAGCAACAGCTCGCCGTCGGCGCCGAGCGGGGTGAGGGTGGCGCCGACCCGGCCGGCCGGCACCGGCAGCTCCGCCTCGAGCTTGGACCATCCGGGCGGGTCGAAGTCGAACGACCACAGCTCCGTCCCGGGGAAGCCCCGGCTGACGATGCCGCTCGCCTGTTGCAGGAGGCCGCCGCCGAACATCACCGCCCTGCCGTCCGGCGTGGCCGCCATCGCAACCAGGCTGCCGGTCGCGGGGTAGCCCTCCAGGGCGGGCACCGTGGCCGGAGGGGCGGTGGTGGCAGGGGAGGTTCCGTCCGCGGCAACGCTGGCGGGGAGCGCGTCGCCGGTGGGTGCGGTGACCGGCGACAGGTCGGGAGCGGCGGCGGTCGCCGCCGGCTCGTCCTCGCCACCCGAGCCGATCAGCCAGACCCCGAGCACGAACAGCGCCACCATTCCCACCACCACACCGGCCCCGGCCAGGACCCGGCGTGGCGCCGACCGCTCGGGAACGTCGTCGAGCGGCGACTGCAGCAGCTCCCGGAGTCGGTGCTCGTCCACCCGGCCATTCAAGCGGCCCCGGAGACTTGTCACTGCATCCCGGTACGCTCGATGCCATGTCGTCACTCGACCTGTTCAGCGCCCCGACCCGCGCCTGGTTCGCAGCCGCCTTCGCCGCCCCCACCGCGGCGCAGGAGGACGGCTGGGCCGCCATCGCCGGGGGCCAGCACACGCTGATCCACGCGCCCACCGGCTCGGGCAAGACGCTGGCGGCGTTCCTGTGGGGGCTCGATCGCCTGTTCACCGAGCCCACCCCCGACGACCGGGAACGGTGCCGGCTGCTCTACGTGTCGCCGATGAAGGCGCTCGCCTACGACGTCGACCGCAACCTGCGGGCACCCCTCACCGGCATCCGCCACGCCGCCGAGCGGCTCGGCGAGCAAGCCCGCCCCATCTCCACGGCGATGCGCACGGGCGACACACCGGCCGCAGAGCGGCGCCAGATGCAGCGCTACCCGCCCGACGTCCTCATCACCACGCCCGAGTCGCTGTACCTGCTGCTCACCTCCCAGGCGCGGGAGATCCTCGCGCCGGTGCGATGGGTCGTCGTCGACGAGATCCACGCTGTGGCGGGGTCGAAGCGCGGCTCGCACCTGGCCCTCAGCCTCGAACGGCTCCAGGAGATCACCGACACGCCGCCCCAGCGGATCGGCCTGTCGGCCACCCAGCGGCCGCTGGACGAGATCGCCCGCTTCCTCGGCGGCGGTGAGGTCCGCGGCGA